>JBDTYK010000178.1:0-5267 GCA_040005715.1 Actinomycetota bacterium
ACCCAACCACACATCTCTGCTCATCGAACACCGGGAAGAGGCGGCGGAACGCATGACGACAGCTACGGAGGGCGCCGCCCCGGCGGGGCCAGCGAGCGCCGAGGAGATGCCGCTGCTGCGCCTGCGAGGCGTCAGCAAGAACTTTGGCCCAGTACAGGCGCTCACCGACATCGATCTCGACATCCCGGCCGGCCAGGTCACCGCACTGGCTGGGGACAACGGTGCTGGCAAGTCGGTCATGATCAAGACCATCTCAGGCATCCACCCTCCAGATGGCGGGCAGATCTGGTGGGCAGGGAAACCCATGCATGTCCATTCCCCCGGCGAGGCCGCCACCCTGGGGATCGAGACCGTCTATCAGGACCTCGCGCTCTGCGACAACCTTGACATCGTGCAGAACATGTTCCTTGGTCGTGAACGTCTCCATCGCGGTCAGCTGGACGAGGAGTCGATGGAGAATGCGGCTCGCGAGACGCTCGCCAGCCTCGCCGTCACGACGGTCCGCTCGGTTCGGCAGGCCGTGGCCTCGCTCTCCGGCGGACAGCGACAGTCTGTTGCCATCGCGAAGTCGGTTCTGTGGAACTCCAAGCTCGTGATCATGGACGAGCCCACAGCTGCTCTCGGGGTTGCTCAGACCGCCATGGTCCTGGCTCTGGTGCGGCGGCTCGCCGATCGAGGTCTCGCGGTGCTGCTGGTCTCGCACAACATGAACGACGTGTTCGAGGTCGCCGACCGGATTGCCGTGCTGCGACTGGGCAAGATGGTGGCCGAGCGGCCCGCCGCCGAGATGGACCGGCAGATCGTGGTGGACCTCATGACGACGGGTGTGTCGACGCGCGTCGCACAGCCACGACCGAGTGCGGAGTAGCTATGTCTGACCTCAAGGAAGGAACCCCGGCTCCCGGGGCCAAGAACCCAGTGAGCGTCGACGCTTCGACAGGAGCCTTGCAGCAGGTGGACACCGCAGGTGCCTACCTGCGTGCATCCCTGGCGCGGATCAAGGGCGGCGAGACGGGGGTCTTGCCGGTGGTCGGTGGACTGCTGCTCGTCTCGGTCCTGTTCCAGTCGCTCAACAGCCATTTCCTGACCACTGGCAACCTGGTCAACCTGCTGGTGCAGGCCGCCGTCTTCAGCCTGCTCGCGATGGGCGAGGTGTTCGCCCTGCTGCTCGGCGAGATCGACCTGTCGATCGGGTTCGTGGCCGGCCTCAGCGCAGTGATGGTCGCCGAGCTTGTCCAGCCGAGTCGGGGCTGGCCCTGGTGGGCGGCAATCGCTGCGTCCCTCTTCGTCTGCGCACTGATCGGGCTCCTGCAGGGGACCCTGATCACGCGGATCGGGCTGCCATCCTTCGTCGTGACGCTGGCCGGCCTGCTCTTCTGGCAGGGCGTGATGCTCTACATCCTCGGCGACGGCGGGTCGATCCTGATCCAGGACAACATCATCAACGACATCGTCAGCGGGACCCTGACCAGGGTCGCCGGCTGGGTCGTCATGCTGGTGGTCATCGGCCTCTACGGGCTGCAGACGTGGCGTCGCGACGCGCGCCGCCGAGGCGCAGGTCTGAACGCACCTCCGCAGTCGCTGACCATCGCGAAGATCGCCGGGGCGTTGGTTGCTGGTGTCTTGCTCGTCCTGCTTTTCAACGCCGACCGCGGCTTCTTCGTCCCGGTCTTTGGGGTGCCCTGGGTCATTCTCGTGGTCTTCACCGTCGTTGCGATCTGGACGTTCGTTCTCGGCCGGCTGAAGTTCGGGCGCTACATCTACGCCATCGGCGGCAACGCTGAGGCCGCACGCAGGGCGGGAATCAACCTGCAGATGATCCGGACGATGGCCTTCATGCTCTGCTCCTTCACCGCGGGGATTGCCGGCGTCGTCTATGCGTCACGGCTTCGTTCGATCTCCACCGCGCTGGATGGCGGGACGCTTGTCCTCTACTCGGTCGCGGCGGCGGTCATCGGCGGAACCAGCCTGTTCGGTGGCCGGGGCAAGGCCATACACGGCGTCATCGGTGGGATCGTGATCGCCGCGATCGCCAACGGGATGGGGCTGCTGGGCTTCAGCGCGGCTGCGCAGTACATCGTCACGGCACTGGTTCTGCTCATCGCGGTCACCCTTGACGCCGTTGCCAGGCGCAACCGCCCAGAGAGTAGGTAGACCCGAGGTCTCAGCTGGTCAGGTCGAACCAGCTCAGGTTGACGTCAACGAGCATCTCGCGCAGCAGTGGCAGGCTGATGCCGACCACGTTGTGGTGGTCGCCCTCGATGCCCGAGATGAACGGGCCGCCGAGGCCGTCGATCGTGAAGGCCCCGGCGACCTGGAGCGGCTCGGCGGTCGCGACATAGGCGGCGATCTCCTCGTCGGTGACCCTGGCGAAATGCACGGTGGTCGAGGCCACCGCTCCGATGGTTGCGCCCGTACCGCCGCCGCCCACGTCGCGGTCGTCGATCAGCCAGTGACCGGTATGCAGGACTCCCGAGCGGCCGCGCATCATCTTCCAGCGCGCGGCTGCCTCCGCCTCGTCGGCCGGTTTGCCGTGCAGCTCCCCGTCCAGCTCGAGTACTGAGTCGCACCCCAGGACCAACGCGCCTGTAGGCGCATCCTCGGGGCAGGAGTCGCCTTCCAGCAGGGTTGCCACTGTTTCGCATTTTGCCCGTGCGAGGACCAGCGCCATGTCCTGGGGGTCGAGGTCGCCGAAGTGCGAGACGGCGTCAGCCATGACCTTGCCCTCGTCGACGTCGCTGAGCAGGACGTACGGCCTCACTCCCGCCCGCTGCAACGTCTCCAGCCGGGCTGGCGAGGCGGAGCCGAGAATCAGGGGAACCAGCGCAGACACCATGTGGGCAGGTTATCGGAGCAGCGCCTCGCGGAGGGTGTCCAGACCGACGCCGCCGATGTCGAGTGCGCGCCGGTGGAACGCCTTGATGTCAAAGGCGTCTCCCTCGCGGGCCCGGACCTCATCTCGAAGCTGGAGCCAGAGCCGCTCGCCGATCTTGTAGGACGGTGCCTGACCGGGCCAGCCCAGGTAGCGGTCGAGCTCGAAGCGCAGGATTGCCTCGGCCATGTTGGCGTGGGTCGACAGGAAGGTCCAGGCCTTCTCGTAGGTCCACTCTCCGCCACCAACCTCGGCCGGGGCGCTGAAGCCGCAGTGGACCCCGATGTCCAGGACGACGCGTGCTGCACGCAGCGACTGACCGTCCAGCAGGCCCATGCGGTTGCCCGGATCGTCCATGTAGCCCAGCTCGGCCATGAGGCGCTCGGCGTACAGGGCCCAGCCCTCACCGTGGCCGGAGGTCCAGGCATCCATCCGCCGCCAGCGGTTGAGCAGCTCGGAACGAAAGACGGTCTGTGCACACTGGAGGTGATGGCCCGGGACACCCTCGTGGTAGACGGTGGTCAGCTCCCGCCAGGTGCCGAACTCGGTGACCCCCTTGGGCACCGACCACCACATCCGACCCGGCCGGCTGAAGTTCTCTGAAGGCGGGGTGTAGTAGATGCCGCCCGTCTGGGTGGGGGCGATCAGGCACTCGATCACGCGGACCGGCTCGGGGATGTCGAAGTGGGTGCCCGCCAGGTTGGTGATGACCTCGTCGGCCTTGCCCTGCATCCACGCCTTGAGCTCGTCCGTGCCGTTGAGCCGGTAGCGCGGATCGGCATCGAGGATCGAGATGGCCTCCTTGACGGTAGAACCGGGCTTGATCTGCTGGGCCACGGCCTCCATCTCCGCGGTGATGCGGGCCAGCTCCTGCTGGCCCCACTGGTAGGTCTCCTCCAGGTCCACCGTCGCGCCGAGGAAGGACCGCGAGAGGAGCTGGTAACGCTCACGACCGCACGCGTCGGCCTCGGGTGCCTGGGGCAGGATCTCACCGAGCAGGGTCGCTCCGAGGTCGGCGTAGGCCGACGAAGCCAGGGCTACCGCGTGACGCATTGGCTCCGCGGCGGCGTCCCCAATGCCCTCGCGCTTGAGCAGGCCTGCAAAGTAGCCGTCCTCGGCCGTGAGCGCAGCGCACTGTGCGGCGCAGGCCTCGACCTGCCGCTTCGGGCTCACCAGCCCCCTGGCTGCTGCGGCACGCAGGGACTGGACATATCCGTCCAGGGCCGCCGGGATCTTGGTCAGGCGTGCTGCGAACGTGAGCCATTGAGCATCGGTGTCCGTGGGCATCAGGTCGAAGATCTCGCGGATCCCCTGGAGCGGGGAGGCCAGGACGTTGAGCGACATGTGATCCAGCCCGGACGCGTAGGTCTCCTCGGCCAGGCTCAGACGTTCCTGCAATGCCGCGAGGGTGACCCGGTCGATGTCGTCGACGGGTGTGGCAAGGGCGAGGTCGTCCAGTGTCCCGCGGCGCAGCTCGGATACGGCGGCCAGACCGGCCGGCGAGAGGTCGTCGAGGTCGTCGTCGTGGCCGGCGATGCCCAGAAACGTCGCGGCGATGGGGCTGAGCTCGACCACCCCGTCGAGGTAGGCGTTCGCAATGGCGTCAATCTCGGTGGTGGGGCGCGCTTGGGGCCCCCGCGTGTCAGTAGTCACTGGTCGAACGTACCCCAGCCCTGCAGAGCGGACGCAGGTGTCAGCGAGAACGAGCGGACGCCCGCCAGGCTCCCTGCCCGTGGGGGGGAGTCGTCCGGACCATCCGTCTGGGCGAGCTCCACCTGGACTGGATCTTGCGCCCGACCGCAAGGGAGTGGGGGTCGCTGGGTTCGTCGTCGTCAACGCCACCACCGGCGGCGGCCAGAACGGCGACGAGAGCAGCCAGCTCCTCCGGTGAGGCGTCACCGCGCACCAGGCGCAGAGGACTGCCGGTCGGCTCTCGCGGGCCAGAAACTGCTTCCGGACCGGCGACCGTCGGGCCCGGTGAAGTGTGCTCAGCCATGGGGACTCATCCGATCACAGAGTAAATATCACAGAGGAATGTTGCCGTGCTTCTTCGGCGGCAGGCTCTGGCGCTTGTTCCGAAGTGCGCGCAGGGCCCTGATGACGTAGGTCCGGGTGTGGGACGGTGGGATCACCGAGTCGACATACCCTCGTTCAGCGGCCATGTAGGGGTTGGCCAAGGTGTCTTCATAGTTGGAGACGAAGCCCTGGCGGGCGGCGTCGACGTCGCCGTTGGCAGCCGAGACTTTGGCGATCTCCTTGCGGTAGAGGATGTTGACCGCGCCCTGCGCGCCCATGACGGCGATCTGGGCGGTCGGCCAGGCCAGGTTTATGTCGGCCCCAAGGTGCTTGGAGCCCATGACGTCGTAAGCGCCGCCGTAGGCCTTGCGGGTGATGA
>JBDTYK010000179.1:0-5265 GCA_040005715.1 Actinomycetota bacterium
GACGCCATCAACAAGCGGTCCTTCGAGGTCGCCAACGCCGTGATGCACACCAGCGGCCAGCCGTTCGTCATGTCCTTCCAGGCGGCTGGACCACATGCCCAGGACCGGGCATTCGAGGCCATCGTCGCCGCGCTGGTCGAGCAGGAGCGCGTGCCCGCCTCCGTGATGTGGGAGAAGCCCGCCAAGGATGCGCCGATCCGCCTGCGCAAGGACTACCGCATCGTCCCGCGTGGCATCGCGCTCGTGATCGGCTGCAACACCTTCCCGACATGGAACAGCTATCCGGGCATCTTCGCCTCATTGGCCACCGGTAACCCGGTCATCGTCAAACCGCACCCACGGGCCGTTCTGCCACTCGCCATCAGCGTTGAGGTTGCCCGAAAGGCGTTGCGCGACAACGGTTTCGACCCATCCCTGGTGCAGCTGGCGCCGGAGTCCGACGGCGAGGGGCTGGCCCGGACTCTTGCCGAGCGGCCCGAGGTCGCGATCATCGACTACACCGGCGGCCCCAGTTTCGGTGGCTGGCTAGAGCGTGTAGGAGCAGCATCGGGCAAGCTCGTCTACACCGAGAAGTCAGGCGTGAACTCGATTGTCGTGGACTCGACGGACAATCTGCGCGGCATGCTCGGCAACCTCGCGTTCTCGCTCTCCC
Organism: Actinomycetota bacterium; assembly: GCA_040005715.1. Lineage (GTDB taxonomy): Bacteria > Actinomycetota > Actinomycetes > Actinomycetales > Dermatophilaceae > UBA4719. The sequence continues at coordinate 653 of JBDTYK010000179.1, forward strand.
TCTACTCGGGCCAGATGTGCACGACGCCACAGAACATCTATGTTCCCCGCGGGGGCATTGAGTCTGATGAGGGCCATCTGTCCTTCGAGGACGTCGGGGCCAGGCTCGCGGGCGCGCTGACGAAGTTCAACAGCGAGGACGCCAAGGCGGTCGAGATCCTCGGTGCCATCGTCAACGACGACGTACGAGCGCGGGCGACTGACCTGCCGGGGCTCGCCAGCCGGCTCGGTGGCACGGTGATGCTGGATGCTCGCAAGGTGATCCACCCGACATACCCGGACGCGGTGGTGCGGGCCCCCGGACTGGTCGCGCTCGACGTCTCGAACGACGCGGCGTACACCAAGGAGTGCTTCGGCCCGGTCACGTTCTTGATCGCGACCGACTCCAGCGCCCAGTCACTGGAACGCATGCGAGAGACGATCAGGGAGCACGGCGCCATGACGGCCGGGATCTACTCGACCTCGGAAGAAATCCTGCGGGGCGCTCGGGACGCGGCCGCCGATGCCGGTGTCGCGCTCTCGGAGAATCTCACCGGCCCGGTCTTCGTCAACCAGACGGCGGCGTTCAGCGACTACCACGGCACCGGCGCGAACCCGGCCGCCAACGCGGCGTACGTCGACGCGGCGTACGTCGCCAACCGCTTCCGTGTGGTGACCTCCCGACGCCACGCATGAGGTTTCGCGACCGAACACCGCGTCGGCACCGTTTCAGGCCGCCAGAAGGGCCGAAACGGTGCATCAGCGGTGTTCTGAAGGGTCGAGCCATCGGCCGTCCACGCGCAGTCGGCCAATGAAGCGCCCAACGTCGCCTCGGCTTCGGGCGATCGCAACCCGTCGGGCCACCTCCAACGGCTGATGACGGATCTGCTGGGTGTCCCAACGAACGAGCTCCAGACCGAGGCAACGCAAGTCGTCCTCGCGAGACTTCTCCGCGACGACGCGCAGGGCGGCGGCCCGACCACTGGGGCCGTCGTCGTCGCCGAGACCCATGAGGTACTTGCCCGGGCCATCGGCCTCAGCTACCACGCCATCGGAGATCCACATGCCGTCGACTCGACCGACGAACCGCGCCAGCTCGTCGAAGACCTCGACCTGCGGTGAAGGCAGGTCGATCCCCAGGGAATGCAACGTGACGAACGAGTAGGACTCGAGCCAGGTCTCACGACGCGGATCGACGAGGCGCAGGGCAGCTGCAGCTTTCGGCCGGCCGCGCCATCGACGTTGAGCGTCGATCATGAGCTGCACATCCCGAATGGTTGTGGCCCCGGAGCGCACGGCTTGGTCAGCGATGGCCACACCATGGGCCGGGCGCATCGTCCGGAGGCAGTCGGCGACGGTCCGGTCGGGTGAGAGCAGTCGAAAGCCGCCTACCTCGACCACCTCGTTGCTGATCGAGTCGCTGTGGTGAAGCACCCTGTCGGCCACTCGTCGTGACCTGGGCTGGACCATGAGCGCGGTCAGGTGCACGAACGCGTCGGAGTGCAGCAGGACGGGCAGGCCCATCACGAGTGCGGCGCTCTGGTGGCTGAGCGCGTGGCAGGGGTGAGCCAGAAGGGCCGCCCGACTGCGCGCGAGGTGCTCAGACTCGAGCATCCGCCACCGCTCGGTCGCCTCCTCAGCGCCGGGGTTCTGCTGGTAGACGCCCTGCTGCACGCGAATCAGCTGACTGCGCCGGACGAGCCGGGAAAGGACCCGCCGCGAGATGCCTGCTGCCGCCGCCTCGGATGTGGTGAAGGAGGGTGGCATCTGCCCCAGGGCCAAGGCTGCGTCATACATCTCATGACGGTCGGTGTTTGGGCTCGCCGTGACCAGCGGATTGAGCAGCCGGTGGATGGTGGTTCATTCCCCTGCGCCCGTGTGGAAAACGCGTCGCTGCCCTAAGCAGACACCGCTTCCGCACCATCTGAGGGCGGTACACCTGCACATACGGTGCCGCTCAGGTGTCCGGTCGAGGAGGTATGACGGGAACGTCGCCTAAAGTGCCCACGTGAGCAGTGCACCCGACGTCCCTCCACAGCCGACGCTGTATGACGGTGACGTGGTCCTGCGTCCGTGGACCTCCGGTGACCTCGAATCGGCGCGGCTGCAGCGGGAGCAGGACGTCGAGCACTGGTTCGGCTTCCCCGCGGGCATGGCCTCGGCGGAGGACCTGAGCGAGTCGATCGAAGAGCTGCACCGGGGCTACTCGGACTCCCGCCGGGTCGTGGGCTTCCTGGTCGAGCACCAGGGCCTGGTTGCCGGAACCGCGGAGGTTCGGCACGGTGGCGACGGCAACGGCGAGCTGTCCTGCGTGATGTTCCCCGATCACCGGGGCAGCAGTCTGGCGACGCGGGCGGTGCGACTACTGATCGGTTACGCGTTCGAGCAGCTGGGGCTGCACCGGGTCGCCGCGCACGCGGAGCCCCACAACCGCACCTCGCTTGGGATCGCTTTTCGCGTTGGCCTGCGGCGGGAGGGCACAGTTCGGGCAGCACAGGAGTGGCGTGGTGCACGAAGGGACTACGTTCAGCTGGCCCGGCTGGCAACCGATCCCGAGCCCTCGTCCGGCACTGGCTTCATCGAGGTCCTGAACGCCGGGCTGCCAACCAAGCGTGTCATCGCGCAGGGGCTGATCCGCAACAGCGCCAACGAGATCCTGCTCTGCGAGCTGACCTACAAGAAGGAGTGGGACCTGCCTGGCGGGGTCGTCGACCCGCGCGAGTCACCGGCCCAGGCGGTCATCCGAGAGATTCGCGAGGAGCTGCAGGTCGAGGTGTCCCCGCGGTCGCTGGCCGCCGTCAACTGGCTGACCCCCTGGCGTGGCTGGGACGACGCGATGCTCTTCGTCTTCGACCTCGGGGTCGACGATGACGTGGCCTCGCAGGCGCAGCTCGAGCCGCGGGAGCTGCTGTCCCTTCACTGGTGCACCCTGGAGGCGGTTGGTCGCCACGCCGCCCCATACGTCACCCGGATGCTGAGGCGACTGGCCCAGGACGCGAAGGGCACGGCATACCTCGAGGACAGCGCCGACCCCCTCTGGTAACGACCGGACACGTCTGCCGCACCGTTTGAGCCAACTGAGGAGCCAAAACGGTGCCGCGGGGGTGTTCGGTGGGGCGGCGTCAGCGCCGGTCCGGCACGACCAGCTGCACGAACATCGACACGACGGTGATGATGATCGAGCCGAGCAGGGCGTCCCAGATGAAGTGCTCGACGTGGAAGTCGAGGCTGAACTGACCGGCGAACCATGAGGTCAGCTGCAGCATCAGCGCATTCACGACCAGCGAGAACAGCCCAAGCGTCAGGATGATCACCGGCAGCGAGAGGAGCTTGAGCACGGGCTTGACCAGGGCGTTGAGAAGTCCGAAGATCACCGCCACCCACAGGAGCGTGACGAGCTGCTGGCTCAGTCTGGCATCCGAGCCAAGGGTGATCCCCGGAAGAATGAATGCGGCGACCCACAGGGCGACACCGTTGACCAGGATCTTGATCGCGATCGACATGGGCTCATCGTGGCATGCAGCGAACGATCCCGTTCGGCCGGCGAGCCCTAAGGTGCAGGTATGAGCCGCACCGTTCGCCTGCGCGAAGCCCTGGCTGCCGTCCCGTCCTACAAGCCCGGCAAGCCGGCAGCCGCGCGCGAGGGGGTGACGGCGTACAAGATCAGTAGCAACGAGAACCCGTACCCGCCCTTGCCGAGCGTCCTGAAAGTCGTCCAGGACGCCGCCATGCAGATGAACCGCTATCCGGACATGGCTGTCACCGAGCTGACCCAGGCCATCGCGCAGCGGCTGGGGGTCCCGCCCGAGAACATCGCGACCGGCACCGGCAGCGTGGGCGTGCTGGGCCAGCTGATCGCCGCCTCGTGCGATCCCGGTGACGAGGTGATCTACGCGTGGCGTTCGTTCGAGGCCTATCCGATCCTCGTGGCGCTTTCGGGAGCAGCTTCGGTGAAGGTCCCGCTCGACCTCGACGCCCGGCACGACCTTGCCGCCATGGCCGCCGCGATCACCGCCCGCACCCGGCTCATCCTGATCTGTACGCCCAACAACCCCACCGGCCCCGCCGTCCACTCGGGCGAGCTCGATGACTTCCTGGACCAGGTTCCCGGAGACGTCCTGGTGGTCATCGACGAGGCCTATGTCGAGTTCGTCACCGACGCGGACGCTCCCGACACGCTCGCCGCGTATGCCGGGCGGCCGAACGTCGCCGTCCTGCGCACCTTCAGCAAGGCCTACGGCCTGGCCGGACTGCGCGTGGGGTACGCCGTGGCGCACGAGCCGGTGGCCGCGGCGCTCCGCAAGACCGCGTTGCCCTTCGGCGTGAGCACGATCGCGCAGCAGGCAGCGATCGCCAGCCTCGGCGCGTTCGACGAGCTGAAGGAGCGGGTTGACGCCCTCGTTGCCGAGCGCGGGCGGGTGGTGGCCGGACTTCGCGATCAGGGCTGGCACATCCCGCACACGCAGGCCAACTTCGTCTGGCTGCCGCTGGGCGCCGACGCGGAGGCCTTTGCCGCAGCTGCCGACAAGGCGGGGCTGGTTGTTCGTTGCTTCGCCGGCGAGGGGGTGCGCGCCACCGTGGCCGAGACCGAGGCCAACGACCGGCTGCTACGGGTGGCCCGGGACTTCCTGGTCG
>JBDTYK010000180.1:0-5229 GCA_040005715.1 Actinomycetota bacterium
CGAATCGCTGGGTCAGGCGCTTTTCCTCCCATCGTGCTTTCACGGTGATGAGCAGAACCAGCCCCCCAAGCGTGAGGAGCCGGAAAAGGCTGCCTGAGGCCATGGTGACCGAAGTCATCGTGAGCAGCAGCCCGCTGTAGATGGGGTGCCGCGCATACCGGTAGAGGCCCCCCGTGCGTAGCTGGGCGTGGGCGTTTGGCAACGGCGTGGCAGTCAGTCCCCGCCCGAGTCCAACCGCGCTGATGACCATCACGACCAGGCCGACGACCGTGGCGACCGTGCACGCGGCCGCGAGCGCCGTGGGCACCGGCCAGTCGTGGCGGCCCGGGAGCAGCACGAGGATTCCGATCAGGGCGAACTGACCAGCGACCAGAAGTCGCGCGGTCCGGGTGTCGGTGTCAGAGCGGTCCTGCTGGTGCGCAGCAGCCTCATCCGCGGGCGGACTCATCTGGTCGGCTCCGGGCCCGGCTGAAACCAGGCGATCCGCCAGTGGGCCATCGCCAACGGGAGCATGACGAGCGCTGCCGTGGTGACCGCGACGAGCAGTCCCCTGGCACTGAGACTGCCTCTGCGGCGAGGAAATGCGCGAGTGCGCTGAGACGGTCGTGTGGGCACGGTTCGATCGTATTCGCGACAGTGGCTGGGCAGGGCTGAAATACCTGCCAGCCCTGCCCACTTTGCGTTCCACGTCCTCGGTAGCGTCCTCGCGATCTGCTAGCGCGAGACAGCTCGCTTCCCAGCCGGGATCGGGTCCGTCGGTACCGGGCAGGTGCGGAGCCCGAACACGGCATACAGCGGGCAGAAGCTGAGCGCCGAAGTCGCCAGCATGACGCCAGCCAGGACGTAGAGCACGATCGCCAGCCAGCCTGCTGGGCCGAGCACGAGGCCGCCCAGGACGAGCACAGGTGCGACGACGAACGCCCGGAGCTTGCGGTCAGCTGAACCAAGATTGATCTTCACGGTGTTCTCCTTCTTATGGGGTCTGGTACGCCTCATAGACGCAGCGCACCCAAGAATGGATACCTCCCCGGGTATGTGACAGGCGCCACAGCTCGGCATGACCACCTCCACACCTTCTCCATCTGCGATCCATCGTCCCTCCCGGCCCAGAGTCCAGCCTGACTCGGTAAAGGCAGATCCCTGGCGAGCCCTTTGGCCGCCAACCAGGAGGAGACACCGATGATCATGCAGGGCGAGCAGACGCATGGCGGCCTTCCCACCGCCGGCGTTCGGGTCCAGGTTCCCCGCCGGCTGCCGGCCTGGGGGCGCAAGGTCCGCTGGGCCCGGCGCGCGACCCAGGGGGCCTTGGTCGCCGTCGTCGGCTGGCAGGCCATGAACCATGTGACCTCGGGCGGCCCTTCTGCGGAGGCCTGGTGCCCGCTCGGCGGGTTCGAAAGCGCATGGACCCTGGTGACCACGGGACGGACGGTCGCGCACGTCCACACCTCGAGCCTGGTGCTGAGCGCTGCTGTGCTCCTCCTGGCAGTGGTTGGGCGTGGGTTCTTCTGTGGGTGGCTCTGTGCTTTCGGCACCTTGCAGGAGATGGTGTACGCCGCTGGGCAAGCCATCACGGACCGGGTGCCACCCTTGCGCAGACTGCGCCGGCGGCTGAGCGTCGGTGCCAGCACAGAGCGCTGGCGCCGGATCGACCGGACCCTGCGCTGGGGCCGCTGGCTGGTGCTGACCTGGGCGATCGTCGGCGCCGCAGCCACGGGGGCGATGGTCTTCCGGGAGGCCGACCCGTGGATCGCCTTGTTGTTGGTCGCCGAGTTCGAGTTCAGCCTCGCGTTCGTGGTTCTGGTCGTCACCCTGGTACTGGCGATCTTCGTCGAGCGGCCCTTCTGCCGATACGCGTGTCCGCTCGGAGCGGTGCAGTCGCTGGCCGGGAGGTTCAGCCCGATCGCCGTCCAGCGTGACGCGTCGGCCTGCCTCGGATGTGACCTGTGCAACCAGGCCTGCCCGATGGCGATACCGGTGAACACCCGGACCCGGGTCACGGACACGTCCTGTGACGGCTGCCTCGAGTGTGTCGGAGCCTGCCCAAGCGAGAAGGCCCTCGCCGTCACCCTGGCTATCCCCAGCTTCCGCGCGCGCCGCACACCAGCGCCCGCCATCGAACCCGACCAGAAACCTGCCACTGCAGCGGAGATCCTGAAATGACGCGTTCACACCGTTCCAGCCCCCGTGACCCCAGCACGGCGCCCTCACCTGAGCTCACCCTCCCCCGTGACCCCAGCACGGCGCCCTCACCTGAGCTCACCCTCCCCCGTGGCCGGCACCCGGTGCCCACGGATCCAAGGATGCACACCCGCCGGGTCCCGGTCGCGCTGTACGTCCTGACCCTGCTCGTGGTTCCAGTGCTCGTGGTCACGGGGTTCATGAGCGCCGGCCTTTGGGCCACCACCGGCAGCCGAACGCTGACCATGACCCAGACAGGCGCATCGTCAGGGGAGGACCATACAGGTGCCGCCGCCCCAGCGTCCCCGGCCGACGTCAAGGGGTCGATGACGGTGCAACAGGTGGTCGAGGCCTTCCCGCCGGTCACCGCAGCGCAGATCCTGGCCAAGTTCGACGCACCACCGGACACGCCCACCTCCACTCAGCTGAAGACCCTGACGCAGAGCGGTAGTGGCATGGACCTCCCAGCCTTGCGCATCTGGCTGGAGGGCGAAGCCTCCGCCGTGACCAAAGGCTGAGCTCTACGCGGGGCAGGTAGTGGGGTTGGCCAGTCTCTGTCGAAGCCCGAAGCCCGCGACGGCCAGGGCCAGGAACGCGGTGGGGACATCGCCTGGCGACGAGCTCAGCAGCACCAGCGATGCCACCACGCTGAGCGCCGCGACCGCTGCGCAGGGTGTGCAGCCGAAGTCGAGCTTCAGCCCTGTCCCGGGGCCCGGCAGGTAGCTCGCCAGGGTCATTGCCGAGGCGAATGACACCAGGGCGACCAGAGCCGTCCATCCAGCTGCGCCAGCCAACGCCCAGCCCCCGGAAGCGGACAGCGACAAGAACAGCAGTACGGGGGTGAGAACGGCCACCGCCACGCGCTTTCGAGTCGGCCAGGCAGCCTGAGCCCTGTCCAGTCTCGCGCGGGCGCCCATGGCATCTGCCCGTACTGGATCCGCTCCGGGCTCCGTCGCCCGGTCAGTTCCACGCATCGCCCGCATCACGTCCTCCATTGCCTGGTGTCGTGCCTGCAGAATACCCCATAGGGTATATCGAGCGAACGTTCCAGAACGACGCCTGCGGCTTCGGGGTGGTCAGGCGGGGTGCGCTTGCGCGCTCCGGGGAATGCGGATCGCTATCGTCGTGCCGCCGGTCTCGGGCGAGACCGCCTCGATCGTGCCCCCATGGGCAACGACAATCTCCCTGGCCACGGCCAGACCGATCCCCGACCCCGCGACCGCATTGGCCGCGCGACCGCGCCACAGCCGGTCGAAGACATGTGGCAGCTCATCTGAGGGGATACCCGGCCCGGAGTCGACGACCTCCACCACCGCCAGGCCGTCCTGCGTGCGCACGCCCACCGCGACCTCATCGCCCGGGCGGCAGTACCGTGCCGCGTTGGCCAGCAGGTTACCCAGCGCCTGGTGCAGCCGGCCGGAGTCGGCCGAAACCACGACCGGGCCGTCAAGACGGCTGCTCACCGAAAGTCCTGCGGCGCGCAGCTGGGAGTCGTGCGCCGCCAGCTCGTCGCGAGCGACCTGGGTCAGGTCCACCTCGGTCCGGCGAACCGGAACGCCGCCGGCCTCCACCGCAGAAAGCTCGGCGAGGTCGCTGACCACCCTCCCCAGCCGCAGCGACTGGTCGTGCAAGCCGGCCAGACCTGCGGCACTGGGCTCAACCAGTCCGTCGCGCAGCTCTTCGAGCCCGGCCTGCAGTGCGGCCAGCGGTGTCCGCAGCTCGTGAGCGACGTCGGCGGTGAGGTTGCGGCGGTCCCGCTCGGAACGTGCGACCGTGTCCGCCATCGAGTCGAAGGCAAAGGCCAGCTCGCCGAGCTCACCTGGACCGTGCACCGCTGCGCGAGCCTGCCGGTCCCCAGCCGAGAACGCCCGGGTCGCAGCAGTCATGGCCTGGATCGGGCGGGTGATCAGCCGGGTGACCACCCAGCTGGCAAGGAGGGCGACCAGCAACGCCACCAGCGCGGCCACCGCGATCCACGACCAAGCCACGTCTCGCGCCTGGTTTCCGGTCGCCGTCTCGAACACCAGCCGCACCGTACCGACGCTGACCCGATCGACGACCACCGGAGCATTGACAACACCCAGGCCGCCGACCGGTCCCGTGCCCTTGCCCTGGCCGGGTCCGAGGTGGACGCCCCCGGAGCTGGCGCCGCCCACCGGGGCATTGGCGGCGTCAAGGACGAAGAGCTTGGCCCCTGCCGCCGCGGCTACCGCGCTGGTGGCGTTCAGATCCGCTCCGTCCCAGCCCGAGGCCTTCCGGTAGGCATCCGCAGCCGCCGTTGCCGCGCTGGCTGCCGCCTTCGCATTGTTGACCTTGGCGGCAGCCTGGAAACCCTGCCCGACGCCGATCAGGGCAGCAACTGTCAGCACGAGGACCGAGGACGCGGCGACCAGGACGAAGGCGAGCAGCAGCCGCCTCCCGAGCGGGCCGAGCCCCACCCGAAGCGCTGTCACGCCGGCTCATCTCGCCGTAGGCGCAACCGGTAGCCGACGCCCAGGACGGTCTCCATGACGTCTGCCCCCGAACCGCCGAGCTTGCGGCGCAGGTTCTTCACGTGCGAGTCGATGGTCCGCTCATAGCCGGCGTACTCATACCCGCGGATCCGGTTGATCAGCTCGTATCGTGAGAACACGCGTTCGGGGGCTGCCGCGACGGCTGCCAGCAGCCCCCACTCGGTGGGGGTCAGGTCGAGTGGGCGACCATCCAGCCACGCCTCGTGCCGAGGTTCGTCGATGCGCAACCTCCCCCCGCCGTATGTCGCCGGGCCACCCTGCCCGGGTTTCCCCCCTGTGCGGTTGAGGACCGCCTGCACACGCAGGACGACTTCGGCGGGACTGAACGGCTTGGTGACGTAGTCGTCGGCACCAAGCTGCAAACCGTGAATACGGTCATCGACGGTGCTGCGAGCAGTCAGGACCAGAACGGGGGGACGCCCGGCGGCCTGGATCTCGCGGAGCACATCGGTGCCGTCGACATCCGGCAGACCGAGGTCGAGGACCACCAGGTCGGGCGGCGCTGACGTGAGCAGCTGGATCGCCTCAGCCCCCGTCC
>JBDTYK010000181.1:0-5157 GCA_040005715.1 Actinomycetota bacterium
CCGGAGCGGACCGCGACCTCCACCTCGGGCTGGGCGAGGCCGAGCCGGCTGGCTGCGTGACCGATTCCGACCAACGGAGAGCGCAGGTTGCGCTCGACATCCACGGCGAGGGCCTTCATCGGCGAGATGTACAGGACCCGGCACCGGCGTAACGGCTCCACCGGAGCGGCTGTGGTGGTCAGAGCGTCCAGCGCCCAGAGGAAGGCCGAGAGCGTCTTGCCGGAGCCGGTGGGGGCCACGACCAGCGTGTGTGCGCCCGAGCTGATGGCGTCCCAGGCCCCTATCTGGGCGGGTGTGGGCTCGGCAAAGCTCCCGCTGAACCAGTCCCTGGTCGCGGGCGAGAAGCGTTCGAGTACGTCGCCTGCCGTCATGACCACTCAAGCCTGCCATCTTCTGCCGACAGTCGGCACCCGGCATGAGCGGGCTCCGCTGGGCGTGCCGGTCTATAGGGCACCTGCGTCATTGACGGGGCACCGACTCGCCTCTGTCGCCAATGACGGACCTGCGCCAAGTGAGATCCGGCAGACTGATCCCGTGACTTCTCCCCCCGAGACGGCGAGCCCGCCAACAGCACATCGCGGCGCCGAGGTTGTTGCGGTCCTCGGCGTCTCGCTCGGGCTATCCGGGGTCTACGCCCTGCTGAGCTACCTTCGGGCCGAGCTGACCGTCAAGGGCGGAATATCGGCGACCACCGCAACGGTGGCCTCGGGAGCCGATACCTCGCGCATGTGGCTAGACATCGCGTACGACCTGACGAGCCTGGTCGCAGGGCTCATGCCGGTCCTGCTGGTGCTGGTGCTGCTCTCGCGCGATCCCGGGACCCCTGGTTTCGGGATCGGCCTCCATCGTCGACCCGCCCGCAAGGACCTGCTTCAGGGTGCCGGCTTCGCGGCGCTCATCGGCATACCCGGCCTCGTCCTGGTCTGGGTTGCCCACCTTCTCGGCGTGAGCGCGAACCTGGCCGTGGTGAACGTCCCGGAGACCTGGTATCGCGTGCCGCTTCTCCTGCTCCAGGCTGCCCAGAATGGCGCGCTCGAGGAGATTGTCGTGGTCGGCTACCTGCTGACCCGGCTGCGCCAGATGGGCTGGTCGAACGGTCAGGCCCTCGGCGCGAGCGCACTGCTGCGGGGCAGCTATCACCTCTACCAGGGCCTGGGCGGGTTCGCCGGCAACCTGGTGATGGGGCTGATCTTCGCCTGGTGGTTCCAGCGCACGCGCCGCGTCCTGCCCCTGGTTGTGGCTCACTTCCTGCTGGACACCTTCGCGTTCGTCGGGTACCTCTACCTGCGACGGTACGTCAGCTGGATCTGAGCTGCCCGTGAAAGACTCCCCACATGCGGATGAGTGACTTCTGGCGGCTGATGGACGACGAGTTCGGTGCAGCGTATGCGCGCTCGCTGGCCCGTGACCATGTCCTGGGCGCGCTCGGCAACCGAACCGCGCTGGAGGCGATCGAGTCGGGAGTCAAACCCCGAGAGGCCTGGCTTGCCCTCTGTGTGGACATGGACGTTCCGGTGGAACGCAGGCTCGGCAAGGAGCTGAGGGAGCACACGAAGGAGCAGAGGGATCGCTCCAGGACAAGTTGAGCCCATCGGCCCGACGAAGGCGATAGCGTGCAGCACGTGACTGATCCGGACCCCGACCTCATGTTGCAAGCCGCGGGTCTGACCAAGACCTTCGGTGACTTCACGGCTGTGGACGGCATCGACTTCGCGGTCCAGCGGGGCGAGTCGTTCGGGTTCCTCGGGCCCAATGGCGCCGGCAAGTCCTCGACGATGAAGATGGTCGGCTGCGTGTCGCCGGCAAGCGGCGGAGTGCTGCGCGTGTTCGGGCAGGACCCAGCCACCCACGGGCCGCAGATCCGGGCTCGACTGGGCGTCGTTCCCCAGAAGGACACCCTCGACGAAGAGCTGACGGTCCAGGAGAACCTCTGGATCTATGGCCGATACTTCGGGCTTTCGCGCAGCGAGGTTCGTTCTCGTGCAACGGAGCTGCTCGACTTCGCGCAGCTGACGGACCGGGCCAAGTCCAAGGTCGAGCCGCTCTCGGGAGGTATGAAGCGGCGGCTGACGATCGCGCGTTCCCTGATCAGCCGTCCCGAGATCCTCCTGCTCGACGAACCCACCACTGGTCTCGATCCCCAAGCGCGACACGTGTTGTGGGACAGGCTCTTTCGGCTCAAACGCTCAGGCGTGACACTGGTGCTGACGACGCACTACATGGACGAGGCCGAGCAGCTCTGCGACCGGCTGGTGGTGATGGACCACGGCAAGATCGTGGCTGAGGGGTCGCCACGCTCGCTGATCGCCGAGTACTCGACACGGGAGGTCCTCGAGCTGCGTTTCGACACCGACGACCATCGCCTCCATGGTGACGCCATCGCCGGGATCGGTGAACGCGTCGAGATCCTGCCTGACCGGCTACTGGTCTATGCGGAGGACGGTGACGCCGCAGCGGTGGCCGTGCACATGCGGGGGATCGAACCCTTGTCCTCCCTTGTCCGCCGATCGACGCTGGAGGATGTGTTCCTGCACCTGACCGGCCGAACGCTGGTGGACTGATGAGCGCGGTCAACATGCCAACGCCTCCGCAGACGACCGGGGAGGCTCCGTGGCGACCGGTCTTCGGATCCTGGGCCACGGCATACAAACGCACCTGGCGGGGCAGCATCTTCGGCCGATTCCTCTCACCAGTGCTCTTCCTCCTGTCCATGGGTCTGGGTCTGGGCACCCTCGTGAACAAGTCCGCAGGAGGCGTTGACGGCGTCCCGTATCTTCAGTTCGTTGTGCCCGGAATCCTTGCCGCACAGGCGATGTGGGTCGCGATGGGGGAGTCGTCCTACCCGGTGTTCGGGGCGATCCGCTGGAACAGGAAGTACCACGCGATGCTTGCCGCGCCGATCGGCGTCGACGACATCCTGCGCGGCCATCTCACCTATGTCGCTACTCAGATCACCGGCGCCACGGCGATCTTCATGGGAGTGGCCGCGCTCTTCGGGTCGTTCACCTCGTGGTGGGTGCTGCTGGCTCTGCCCGTCACGGTCCTGACAGGAATGGCTTTCGCGGTGCCCGTCTTCGCCTTCTCGGCCACGCAGGAGACTGCCGACGGTTTCAACATCCTGTTCCGGTTCATCATGACGCCGCTGTTCCTGTTCTCGGGTGTCTTCTTCCCGGTCGACAAGCTGCCCGCCCTCCTGCGTCCGATTGCCTGGGTCACCCCGCTGTGGCACGGCGTCGAGGCCGACCGCTCGCTAGCACTCGGATCCCCTGATTTTGCAGCCATTCTGGGCCACACGGCATACCTGCTGGTCGTCATCGTCGTCGGTGCGTTGCTGGCCCGGCGCACCTTCACCAAGAGGCTGGTCGTATGACGGCGGCTGCCTCGGCGCCGTCCTCGCCAACCCGGGGACTCGCCTCGCGTGTTGCCCGGATCCTGCCGATGCCGGCCGGTGCGGGGATGGCGCGAATCCTGGTCGAGCGCAACATCATGAGCTTCCGGCACGGGTGGATCGCGGTCGTCACGGGCTTCGCCGAGCCGGTGTTCTATCTGTTCTCGCTGGGGATCGGGCTGGGTTCGTTGGTGAGGGTGGTCACCACGGACGGTGGCCAGTCGGTGCCATACGCCGCATTCGTGGCGCCCGCACTGCTGGCCGCCTCAGCCATGAACGGCGCGGTGTTCGACTCGACCTTCAACGTGTTCTTCAAGCTCAAGTTCGCCAGGCTCTACGACTCTGTCCTGGCGACGCCGATGGGTCCGCGCGATGTTGCAGTGGGCGAGATCAGCTGGTCGCTGATGCGCGGTGCCCTCTATGCCGCGGCCTTCCTGGTGGTCGCGTGGCTGGCCGGGGTCGTGCACTCCTGGTGGGCGCTGCTGGCCCTTCCCGCCGCGACCTTCATCGGGTTTGCGTTCTCGGCGGTGGGCATGTTCGCGACGACCTTCATGCGCTCCTGGGTGGACTTCGACTACGTCACCCTCGCGATCCAGCCGATGTTCCTGTTCTCGGCGACCTTCTTCCCGCTCGCGTTCTATCCGGGAGCAGTGCAGTGGGTCGTCCAGGCCACGCCGCTCTATCACGGGGTTGCTCTGGAGCGGGCCCTGATGCTTGGTGAGATCGGTCCTGGGCTGCTTGTCCACGTGGCCTATCTGGGGATTTTGGGGCTGCTGGGGCTGGTTGGTGCTGCCCGCCGGCTCGAAAAGCTGCTGCTGTCCTGAGAGCGCACGGTGCTGGCGAAGTCCTTCGGCGTGTCCTGCACCGTGGTGACGGGATCGAACAGTTGTTCGGGTACTTTTGTCCCCATGGGTTGCCTCCGACGTCACACCTTGCACAGGCCTGCGCCTGGTGGATGTGGCTGTCGGAGGTCCCTCGTAACGTCTGACTCGACACGGAATGCATCCCCGCATAGGTGTCGGTCGCAGGTAGACGACGGACTCCTATTCAGAAATGACAGGTGAAGGACATGGCTGGACCAGATCGCGCGAAGACGCTGGAAGCAGTGATGGCGCAGATCGAGAAGGCGCACGGCAAGGGCGCGGTGATGCGGCTCGGCGACGAGGTCCGGGTCCCCATCGACGTCATTCCCACCGGGTCCATCGCCTTGGACATCGCACTGGGTATCGGCGGCCTGCCGCGTGGGCGCGTCGTGGAGATCTACGGCCCGGAGAGCTCCGGCAAGACGACAGTCGCCCTGCACGCCGTGGCAAGTGCCCAGAAGGCCGGCGGCATCGCGGCCTTCATCGATGCCGAGCATGCACTGGACCCCGACTACGCCCAGAAGCTGGGCGTCGACACCGACGCCCTGCTGGTGAGCCAGCCCGACACCGGTGAGCAGGCGCTGGAGATCGCCGACATGCTGATCCGTTCCGGGGCCATTGACATCATCGTCATCGACTCGGTCGCAGCGCTGGTTCCCCGCGCCGAGATCGAGGGCGAGATGGGTGACAGCCACGTCGGGCTCCAGGCGCGACTGATGTCCCAGGCCCTGCGCAAGCTCACCGGCGCGATCAGCACCAGTGGCACGACCGCGATCTTCATCAACCAGCTCCGCGAGAAGATCGGCGTGATGTTCGGTTGCTTTTCCTACAACACCCGGGTGACGCTGGCCGACGGCTCCACGGAGAAGATCGGCAAGATCGTCAACCAGAAGCTGCCGGTCGAGG
>JBDTYK010000182.1:0-5107 GCA_040005715.1 Actinomycetota bacterium
CGGAGCGAGCCCTGCTGCGGATGCGCGCCCGTGACGTCGGGATGGTGCTGCAGACTCCGGCCCGCAACCTGCTGCCGTATGCCAGCGCGCGAGCGAACGTCGCCTTCGCCCAGCGGTTCACCAGGGTGAGTCGGCGCGACCGGCGCGCCGAGGTGGGCGACCTGCTCGAGTCAGTGGGCCTGGGCGACTATTCGGACCGCCTCGCCCGGGTGATGTCAGGCGGGCAGCAGCAGCGGCTGGCCCTCGCTGTCGCCCTTGCCGGCCGGCCCGCCCTGCTGCTCGCCGACGAACCGACCAGCCAGCTGGACCGCGATACCGGCGACGCCGTCATCGCGCTCATGCTCGCGACACGGGAACACCACGGGACTGCCCTGGTCGTGGTCACCCACGACCATCACGTCAGCGACGCCCTGGACGTCGAGTACGCCATCCACGACGGGACGCTGGTGGCCGGATCACGGCTGGCCTCGTCGGCGGCCCGGGTCCACGACGACTTGGACGACGGAACAACCGAAGACATGACCAAGAGCATCGGAGACATCCCTTGGGCGAAGCCGTCATGACCGGCCGACAGCGACCGGTCTCCGAGCTGGTCGGCGCCGGTCTGCGGTTCAGCCGGGGCGGAGTCAACATCCTGCGGGGCATCGACATCGACCTGCGCAGCGGCGAGAGGGTGGCCCTCACCGGACCCTCCGGCTCGGGCAAGACGACCCTGATGAGCGTGCTCGCCGGACTGGCCGAACCGGACTCCGGCACGGTGCTCCTGGACGGCCGCCCGCTCGCGGACCACGGTCCGGGGCTACGGCGCCGGATCGGGACCGTCTTCCAGGGCTACGCCCTGGTCGCGCTGCTCACCGCGGCTGAGAACGTCGAGATGGCTCTGGTCGCAATGGGGCTTCCCGCTGCGGAGGCGGCTGCACGCGCCCGCGAGTCACTGACGCTTGTCGATCTCGCCGACCGCGCCGAGCATCTCGTCGAGGAGCTGTCAGGTGGCCAGCAGCAGCGGGTGGCAGTCGCCCGCACGCTCGCCGGACGACCAGACATCCTGCTCGCCGACGAGCCCACCGCCGAGCAGGACCCGGCCCACGCCGCACAGGCGCTGGACGCGATCCTGGCCGCCGCCGACCGGGGCGCCGCCGTGCTGCTCGCCACTCACGACGCCAAAGTGGCTGCTCGATGCGACCGGCGACTGCACGTCGTCGACGGATCGCTGGCTCGCGTCGAGGTGTTGGCCTGACCCGTCGGCTGAGCGAGTCGACACCACGAAATACATCCTGGCTCTGGATTCCCTGTCTCTGGATAGATCTTGGCTCTGGGCTCAGGCCCGGACTTCGATCACGTCTTACGTCCTTGCGCACCGTTTCCTGGCCGACGGACCAAAGAGGCGAGCCGCGATGAACCTTCATGGCAGACTCAGCGGATGGCTGATTTCACCGTTACCTCCGCAGATGGCACCGTTACGTCCTATTCCGGGGCCGAGGCGCGGCACGACCTCAACGCTCGCAGCGGAGTCTTGGTGGTCTTCGATGGAAAGGGCAAGCGCCTGAAGTTTTCCGCGTCCGGTTGGCTCTGTGTGGAGGACGAGGACAAGGTCAGCCCATCCGGCCACAGCGTCGAAACCGGGTAGCCGAACCGTCCTTGTCCGATGACGCCTGTGGTTCACTACCGAAATGAACGGTCGCTCGCGGTTGGAGAAGGCCGGGATGGAAGCAGTCGACGCGGCCCTGGGGCGCTCGCACAGAACCGACCCGGTATCTGGGTCCTCGGGTGGTCCGGCCGGCAACGGCCGCCTCACCGCATGGACTGGTCTGATGCTGCTGGTCCTGTTCGTGGCCGAGCTCGTCACGCTTCTGGACGTTCGAGGGCTGATCAGCTGG
This sequence comes from Actinomycetota bacterium, assembly GCA_040005715.1. Taxonomy (GTDB): domain Bacteria; phylum Actinomycetota; class Actinomycetes; order Actinomycetales; family Dermatophilaceae; genus UBA4719. Next base: position 1,878 of record JBDTYK010000182.1, read on the forward strand.
CACCTGGCCCTGGGCGTAGTCCTGGTGCCGCCAGCTTTGCTCAAGACGGCAACGACGGGGTGGCGCATTGTGCGCTACTACACCGGCCACGAGCCGTATCGCCAGGCAGGGCCGCCGCCCGCGCTCTTGAGGATTCTTGGGCCTCTTGTCATTGTTGCGAGCCTGGCGCTGCTCGCAACCGGTGTGGCACTTGTGCTGCTGGGCGAAAGGTCCAGTCGGCAGAGCTTGGTTGCTGTGCTCGGTCTGCACGTGGACACGCTTACGCTGCACAAGGGCGCTTTCGTTGCCTGGGCGGCGACGACGGGGTTGCATGTACTAGCCCGGATCTGGCCGGCGTGGCGGATAACCCGCCCTGGTCGACCGCGGGTGCCCGGCCGGCGCAACCGCGGCGTAGCCCTCCTTGCCATGCTGGCCTTGTCGGTGGCCCTCGCTGGTTGGGTACTCACCCACCAGAACGGCTGGGACAGTCGCGACCGGGCGGCCCGACCCCCCGGCGACGCGATCTCTCGCTAGTCCTCGATGACGTCGAGACCCTGCTCCCGGAGCTGCGCGAGGTTGTCCAGCATCCCTTTCAGCACCTCGGGGGCGTGGCCTTGCCAGCTCTCCAGCTCGGAGATGACACGCAGCGGTTGGCGGGTCCGGAAGGACTGGGTGGGGTTGCCGGGGAACCGCTTGTTGGTCACGTTGGGGTCGTCCTCGAACGGGCCCAGGGGTTCGACGACGTAGATATGCCCACGCTCCCCGCCCCCGGCGAGTGCGGTGGCCAGCTCGGCTCCCCAGGCGGCTGTCTCCACGAGCGCGGTGAAGTAGATGTTGTTGGACACCCGGCTCTGCTGGAAGTTGGAGCCATAGCCGGGAACGAGCTCGGCGCCGGTTCCGAGCACGGACTTCGTGCCGTGGTAGAACGGGCCCTCGAGGTGGGCGCAGCTCTCGTAGGTCACCGGCACATGCGTGCTGGCGTGCTCGCCCATGGGTGTCGCTCCTCATTTATCACCGGCCGCCGCGGCTCGCGCCTCGACGTGGTGCCGGCGGGCGACGCGTTATTGACCCAACCCATGGTGCCTCACTGGACTGAGCTCACCGCGATGCTCGAGACGGTCGGACACTGATCCGGACCAGACGGCTCACATGAGACTGAGCGGGCATACCGACACGTTCCCACTGGCTCCGGACGCTCACGACCGGCTCCTGCGCTACCTCGCCGAAGCTCGCTGAGCGCTGAGCGCGGTCGCAGACGGGGACGAGACCGTTCGTGACCTCGAAGCAACGATCGGAGAGCGCCTGCGTTCCCTTCATGACGACCACGGGCGCCCCGTCGAAGATGCGCAGATGGCGCAGGTGCTCTCTGCCATGGGAGTGTCCAGACAACGCAGCCCCCGGGATCAGCTACCTCGCCCTCCTCCTCTTCCTTCCACCCGTCGCCGCGGTCGAGGAGTACCGACGGCTGTGCGAAACACCAAGACCCCCGACCTGATCCCGAATTCGCCCGAGCGCCCCGTGAGCCTGAAACAGGTGGCTGGTCGCGCGCGATCGCAACCTGGGCGCAGTGGCTCCTGCGCGGCGCTGGTCTCAGGTTGGACCTGATACCAGACTCGGTCCGTGCATCGCCTTTGCGGAACCGCTCTCCCGGTAGTCCTGTCCGATCCGGTCCGCAACTGGCCTGCGGTGGCCGGGGCCATAGTGCCGACCTGCGTCTGCTGCCCGATGGAGGGCGGCGCCGGCAGCCACGTGGGCCATACTGCGCAGCTTTTGCTGGGCGGCCATCTGCAGGGCGAAAAGCTCGGTCTGGATGCTGTGACTCAGCTCGTCGAGCCAACCGTCAAGCTGGGTCGCGGCGATGTGCAGCTCGGCATCGGAGGGCGCATGATCATTGAATGGCAACGCGATTCGCTCGAGCTCATCGATCAGCTGCCGGGACAGCTGCTCCAGGTTGCCGATCGAGGGGTGAGGGATCTCGGCACCCGGAAGGCGGCTGGTTGGCGTCAACCCTCTGGCCCGCGCACCGGTCGCCAGCTGCTGCTGGGTCAGGTCCGGCGAAGGCGGTCGCCCGAGCAGCTTCAGCCAGTCTTCCCGAAGTTCATGGCTGAGCAGATCACCGTCCCGGTCCCGGACCGGCTGGTCGCGCGGCAGCGCCACGCGGACCTCGACCCCAGAAGAGTCGTGGGCCGGCCACGGCATCAACCTGTCGTCGTACTCCCAAACCTGGACCGGTGCGCCATCCCGCCCCAGTCCCGGGCGAACCAGGCGACTGTGTTCCGGAGTCAGGACGAGCAACAGGTCGACGCCTTGGCGCCTGGCCGACCCCAGGGCCAGCACCTCGTCAACGCTGGTTGCAGGCTCGGCTGCGGCAACAACGACCACGAGCAGCTCGCCTGCGGCGTCGGCGTACCAGCGGGCGAACTCATTGTGGGCGTTGCCCGGCTGGAAGGCAGTCAAAGCGCGGTCGGCGACGACCGCGGCGGCAAGGACATCGGCGCGGCCAGCGAAAGCAGCACGATCTCGTTTGGCGTCCCTGCGCTTGCTGAGACTGACCACGGGAGGCAAAGAGGTGGGGTCCATTGTTCCTTCTGAGCCGGTTGATCCGCAGGCAGCCCCCGATCGGGATAGCTGCCCGTCACCACGTTGGCATCTTCCCGGCCAGGTGGAAGGCCGAGACATCTTAAGGACAGCAGCAAACCTGGTGACCGGCATAGGGCCGAACGTCCCGTCTGCGCTACCTGAAGAGTGTTCCCGCCAGGGTGGGATCGACTGAATGCGACCGTTTTCGCATCTTTTGGGAAGGCCGTCGTCATCAGCATGTAGTGCCGCCGTGGCCTGGTCGACATCGATTGGTTCCCCGAAACATCAATGCCCGGGGCCAACCTCCATGGGGTTGACAGCTCACCCGAGGAGGTCTCGGACCGCCCAGGTCAGCTGGTGTCGAAGCACCTCGTCGAACGCCTCGTCGGTGCAGTGGGAGAGGCTGGTCCAGGAGCTGGCGCCGCGGCCGTCGTCCGGGCTGGCACTCGAGATCCACAGATCGCCGCGGCGCAGCCGCCTCGGACGACGAATGCGCGCCGTCACGGTGCCCTGGGAGGTCTCGACACGGGCCGGTTGGCCTGCCTGCAGCAGGGCAACCGCGTCGTCCAGGACACCGGTGAGCCACGCCGGCGTTCGCATGTGGTGACTCTCCGCCGGGTCGGCTCGCCAAGCCTCGAGACGGTCGTCCTCGACCAGGTCTCCAACCAATT
>JBDTYK010000183.1:0-5072 GCA_040005715.1 Actinomycetota bacterium
GGCTTGTACATCGGGACGCGCACCATGGCGCTGCGGTTGTTGTGACCCCAGCAGATGTGTGCCGGCGCCTCCCCCCCGCCCCACAGCCGTTTGTAAGAGTTGACCCACTGGTTGGTGACAGCGCTGATCTCGGCACCGTGGTGCAACAGACCGGCGATGAACGCTCTTCCGACCTGGCTGAGCTGGTAGGGGGCCCCTGCTTCGTGGAAGGCGTTTCGGTCACCCTCGAAGAGCGACAGGTGCGTGTGCATGCCCGAACCCGGCTGATCACTGAAGGGCTTGGGCATGAAGGAGGCGAAGACGCCCTGCTCCAGAGCAACCTCCTTGATGACGGCACGGAAGGTCATGATGTTGTCGGCGGTCGAGAGAGCGTCGGCATAACGCAGGTCGATCTCGTTCTGACCCGGCCCTCCCTCGTGGTGGCTGAACTCCACGGAGATGCCCATGCTCTCCAACATCGTGATGGCGGCCCTGCGGAAGTCGTGGCCCGTCCCATGCGGCACGTGGTCGAAGTAGCCCGCCTGGTCAACGGGAGTCGGCGGCTCCCCCAGCTTGATCGGCTGCTCAAACAGGAAGAACTCGACCTCGGGGTGCGTGTAGAACGTGAAACCCAGCTCGGCGGCCTTGGCCAGCGCCCGCTTGAGGACATAACGGGAGTCGGCGAAGCTCGGAGAGCCGTCGGGCAGCACGATGTCGCCGAACATCCGGGCCGTTCCCGGGTTCTCACCGCGCCAGGGCAGGACCTGGAAGGTCCCCGGGTCGGGCTTGACCAGCATGTCGGCCTCGTAGATCCGGGTGAAGCCCTCGATGGCGCTGCCGTCGAAACCGATGCCCTCGGAGAAGGCGCCCTCAAGCTCGGCCGGCGCGATGGCCACAGACTTCAGCTGGCCGAGCACGTCGGTGAACCAGAGGCGCACGAAGCGGATGTCGCGTTCCTCGATGGTGCGTAGGACGAACTCCTGTTGACGATCCATAGCGCGATCCTGCCCTAACCATGTTTCGGATGGGTTAAGGGGGAACGGGTCTTGCTCACCTTTCCAGCACACGCTGGGCCGCGTTGTGACCAGGTATGCCGCTCACGCCGCCCCCTCGTCGTGCCCCGGCCCCGCAGATGAGCACCTTCTCGTATGCCGTCTCCACCCCCCAGGTGCCGACCTCGGCCGGGTTCTCGGCCCAGGGCCACTGCAGCGAACGGTGAAAGATGTTGCCCCCAGGCAGCCCGAGGTCGTTCTCAAGATCGACGGGGGTCCTGGCCTCCAGACACATCTGCCCGTTGCCATCGCGCATGATCACGTCCTCGATGGGTTCAGCCAGCAGGGAGTTCAGCGACCTCAAGGTCGCAGCCAACGCGACCTGCCGCTGCGCGGCGTTCTCGGAACGGAACAACCGCGCCGGCAGGTGCATAGCAAAGAGGGTCAGTGTCTGAGCGTCGGTGGCGGCAAGGTCGACGCCGAGAATGCTCCGGTCAGAGAGTGAGTGGCAGTAGATCTCGCAAGGGACCAGGTGGGGTATCTGGCCGCCCGAGGCGGTCGCAAACGCCAGCTGCAGCTGGCTGAAGTCCTCGTTGACGTGAAACGTTCCCGCAAACGCCGCCTCGGGGTCGACCGAGGCCTCCCTTAGCCGCGGCAGGCGGGTGAGGACCATGTTGACCTTGAGCTGGGATCCCTCAGGAGCAGTTTCAGTGGCCAGGGGGTCGGCACCGGCGGCAGCCAGGAGCCCGTTGAGCACGACCGGTGCGAGGTTGCTCAGGATCGTGGATCCGGCGGCATACCTCTCACCCGCGCCGTCGCGCCACGTCACGGTTCCTCCGGGGTCGACGGCGATGACCTCGACACCGGTCAGGATGCTCGCCCCCGCCGAGACCGCAGCCTTCGCAAGGGCACCGGTCACCGCCCCCATCCCGCCGACCGGGACATCCCAGTCCCCGGTCCCGTTGCCGATCCGGTGGTAGAGGAAGCAGATGTTCTGGGCCAGGGAGGCGCCGTCCAGGTCGGCGAAGGTCCCGATGAGTGCGTCGCTGGCCACGATCCCGCGGACGGTGTCATTGGCGAAGGTCGAGCGCAGCACCTCGCCCAGCGGACGCTCCACCACCGACCGCCAAAGGTCGTCGTCACCGACGAGGTCGCGGACCTGGGCTCGGGAGCGCAAGGGCTGCACCATCGTCGGGAAGACCCGTTCAGCCAAAGAGGTCATCCGGGCCTCGAACCGTTGCCACTGCTGGTACTCCGCACTGAAGCCGGTCAGCTCACCGAACCCCCTTGAGGTGGCCGCGTCGTCACCGATATCCACCAGAAGCCCCTGCGAGGGTGCGGACGGCAGGGGTGTGAAGGAGGCGTAACGACGACGCACGAGCGTCACATCGAGCTCGAGGTCGGCGATGATCTGCCGCGGCATGAGCGAGACCAGATAGCTGTAGCGGGACAGTCTTGCGTCAACGCCTGGGAAGGTCCGGGCCGAGACCGCCGCACCCCCAACGTGATCCGCGCGCTCAAGCACCAGCACCTTGCGACCAGCCCGGCCCAGGTAGGCGGCGGCGGTCAGCCCGTTGTGGCCTCCACCAAGGATGATGTCGTCGTAGGTGATCACCCCTCCGACCCTAGGGGCAATCAAGTCATCTCGGTGCTTATGCGAACCCGTCGATAGGCTGGTCGGTATGGCGCAGATGCGACTGGCCCTTGCCCAGGTCAACCCGACCGTCGGCGATCTGGGTGGCAACGCCCTGGCGGTCAGAGACTGGACTTCCAAGGCGGCCGGGCGAGGCGCCCATCTGGTGGCGTTCCCGGAGATGATGCTCACCGGGTACCCGGTCGAGGACCTGGCGCTGCGTTCCTCCTTCGTTGACGCGTCCCGAGCTGCGCTGACGGCGCTGGCCACGGATCTGGCTGCGGACGGTCTCGGAGACCTACCGGTCGTCGTCGGCTACCTGGATCAGGCGCCATACAGCCCGAGTGGGTCAGCCCGACCCCTCCCCCAGAACTGTGCGGCGGTGCTGCATCAGGGCCAGGTCAAGGCCCGCTATGCCAAACACCACCTGCCCAACTACGGCGTCTTCGACGAGTTCCGGATCTTCGCCCCTGGCAAGGACCTCACCATCGTGCGTATCGGCGACATCGACGTGGCCATCGCGATCTGCGAGGACCTCTGGCAGGAGGGCGGTCCTGTCGCCCAGACCCGCGAGGCCGGAGCGGAGCTGCTGCTCGTGATCAACGGGTCACCCTACGAGCAGGACAAGGACGACGCCCGGCTCGAGCTCGTCGCCCGCCGTGCCGCGCAGGCCGGTTGCACGCTGGCCTACCTGAACATGGTCGGTGGTCAGGACGAGCTCGTCTTCGACGGTGACTCTTTGGTGGTCAATGCCGCAGGGCGGATCCTGGCCCGTGGACCGCAGTTCGACGAGGACCTGCTCATCGTCGATCTGGATCTCGAGGTCAGCGCCGTGGCTACGACCCCTCCCGCCGGCGGGGATGTTCTGCGCGTCACCCTCAGTGAGACCCCCATCGCCCCTTATGCGCCATCGCCGGCCCCGCTCGCCGCACGCCTCGACCCGATCGGCGAGGTCTACCGGGCGGTGCAGCTCGGGTTGAAGGACTACGTTCGCAAGAACGGCTTCCGCTCGGTGCTGCTCGGGGTCTCCGGCGGCATCGACTCGGCGCTGGTGGCCACCATCGCGGCCGACGCTCTGGGCGGGGAGAACGTCGTGGCGGTCAGCAACCCCAGCAAGTACTCCAGCCAGGGCTCCAGGGATGACGCCGCCGAGCTGGCGAGCAACCTCGGACTGGACTATCGCGTCATCCCGATCGAGCCGATGGTCAGCGCGTTCCTGGCCAACGTCAAGCTCACGGGTGTGGCCGAGGAGAATCTGCAGGCTCGCATCCGCGCCCTGGTGTGGATGGGGCTGAGCAACCAGGAAGGTCATCTCGTCCTGACCAACAGCAACAAGAGCGAGCTCTCGGTGGGCTACTCGACAATCTATGGCGACAGTGTGGGTGGTTACGCGCCGATCAAGGACGTTGCCAAGACCATGGTGTGGGAGCTCGCCAGGTGGAGAAATGCCGAGGCCGAGGGTCGCGGCCAGAAACCGCCGATTCCTCTGGCTTCGATCACCAAGGCGCCTTCAGCCGAGCTGCGCCCGGGACAGGTCGACCAGGACTCACTGCCGCCATATGAGGTGCTCGACGCGATCCTTGATCGCTACGTCGAAGGCGCCCAGGGCCGGGCCGAGCTGGTCGAGGCCGGTTTCGACCCCGAGGCGGTGGATGCGGTGGTCGCGCTGGTCGACCGTGCCGAGTGGAAGCGCCGTCAGTTCGCCCCCGGACCCAAGATCTCGTCGCTGGCCTTCGGAAGAGACCGACGTCTCCCCATTACGAGTCGGTGGCGCGAGCAGGACCCGCCACGAACCTCCAGGGACGGTGCACCAATTGAGAGACAAGCGGCGGAAGGGCGCGCTTGACGAAGGCACTGAAGCAGAGAGGGTTCTCAGCAGACCCCCTAGGTTTGGCACCAGAAGCCCGCACTCCCCAGGTTTGGCATTGGAGAAAAGATGAGTGAGCAGCCCGCACCGTACGGCAGTGGTTCAGGCCAAGCCCCCGGATCGGCGCCCTCAACGCTCAAACGCATCCGCATCCCGCACCTCCAGGCGATGAAGGAGCGCGGGGAGCGATGGGCGATGCTCACGGCATACGACCAGTACGCGGCCGAGATCTTCGACGAGGCAGGCATTCCCGTTCTCCTGATTGGGGACTCGGCCGCCAACAACGTCTATGGATATGAGACGACGGTCCCGGTCACTGTCGACGACCTGGTGCCCCTGGTGCGGGCCGTCAGCCGGGCCGCAAAACACTCCCTGATCGTCGCGGACCTGCCGTTCGGGTCCTACCAGGCCAGCCCGACGCAGGCGCTGGGCACGGCGACCCGGTTCATGAAGGAGGGCAGGGCCCATGCCGTCAAGCTGGAAGGCGGACGCCCGATGGTGCCCGAGATCGAGCTTCTGGTCCGCGCCGGCATCCCGGTCATGGGACACATCGGCTTCACCCCCCAGAGCGAGCACGTCCTCGGCGGCTATCGCGTCCAGG
>JBDTYK010000184.1:0-5069 GCA_040005715.1 Actinomycetota bacterium
GTGCTGGCCCGTCGGACCTGACCTGCCGTTGGTTGTCCGCGTGATGAAAGGTCGAGGTCCAGTGAGCTTGCCCAATGAGCCGTCGCGGGTGTCCTGGCAATGAGCCGTCGCCAGTTCGCCGTTCCCGAGCGCCAGGGCGACCTTCTCCCCGACGACGAGGGTTGTTCGATCCTGCATGTGGACATGGACGCGTTCTATGCCTCAGCATCCTTGCTCAGCCGCCCAGAGCTGAAGGGAACCCCCGTGATCATCGCCGGTGGGGGCAACCGCGGGGTGGTGCTGTCAGCGACCTATGAGGCGCGAGCGTTCGGAGTAGCCGCTGCCATGCCCACCGCCCGGGCGCGCCGGCTGTGCCCACAGGCCACCGTTGTCGCTCCCGACTACGCCCGATACGAACGCATCTCCAGAGCAGTCATGGCGGTGTTCGCCAGCGTGACGCCAGTCGTCGAGCCGCTGTCACTGGACGAAGCATTCCTGGACGTATCCGGCTCCCGCCGCCGGTTGGGCACGCCACGCCAGATCGCCCAGCAGATCCGCGACACCATCGCTGACGAGCAGGGCATCACCTGCTCGGCCGGGGTCGCCTCCACCAAGTTCATCGCGAAGCTCGCGTCGGGCCTGGCCAAACCCGATGGGTTGCTGGTGGTGCCCCAGACCGAGGTGGTCAGCTTCCTTCACCAGCTTCCGGTCGGCGCACTGTGGGGAGTCGGCGAGCGCACGGAGGAGGCTTTGCAGCGTCTGGGACTCCACACGGTCGCCGACATTGCCCACACGCCGCTGGAGACGTTGCGGCGGGCGCTCGGCGACAACGCGGGGCCCGCCCTCCATGCGCTGGCCTGGGGACGGGACACACGGTCGGTCGTGCCCACTCGCCGGGAGCGCAGCATCGGGGCGGACGAGACCTTCTCCTTCGATGTGGACGACCCGGCATACATCCATCGACAGCTGCTCAAGCTCAGCGACCGCACCGCGGCCCGCGTGCGTGCGGCCGGGCTGATGGGGCGCACGATCTCGATCAAGGTGCGCTTCTCCGACTTCACCACGATCACGCGTTCCAAGACCCTGCGTGACCCGACCGACGTCAGCCGCGACATCTATGCGACCGCCCGAGCACTCTTTGACGGGCTGGGTCTGCAGCGTGCCCGGCTGCGCCTGGTCGGGGTGCGGATGGAAGGCCTCATGGACTCTCAGGACGCTCCCATCCAGGGCTTGCTCGATGCACCGGAGCATGGCTGGAGAGACGCCGATCGTGCGGTCGATCGAGCAAGTGCGCGCTTTGGTGCGGGGGCGGTTCGGCCAGGAAGCCTGGTCGAAGATCCGAAGTTCGCTACCACTCCGATGCGTGACGACATATCCTGAAGGGGTCGTCGGTTCAAAGTCACACCTACGACCGCGTATCGCTGGCCCATGCAACAAATCGGGGCCGTCCTACGTTGTTGCCATCAGGTGACCCGGGCGTACAGGAGGTCGAAGGTGCCGCTTTCAGAGCACGAGCAACATCAGCTCGAACAGATGGAACAAGCGTTGTATGCCGAGGACCCCAAGTTCGCCTCGCAGATGCAGGGCTCCGCTGTTCGTGCGCTCCTTCGCCGTCGTCTCTTCATTGCCGCCGTAGCCGTCATCGGGGGTCTCGGGCTGGTCGTGCTCGGGGTGGCCCAGGCAGCCGTCCTCTGGGGGGCGATCGGGTTTGCCCTGATGGTCAGCGGCGTGGCCTACGCGATCACTCCTGCCAAGGCGCCGAAGGCCGGTCTGGGTGCCGTCGCTCCAGACGGGTCCGTGCGAGCCCACGAACCCGCGGCTCGATCCAGAAAGCCGCGTCAGTCCGGCAGGCGGCGTCAGGGCGCCCCGGGTTCGGGATCCTCGAAGCAGTCCTTCATGCGCCGGGTCGAAGAGCGCTGGAACCGTCGTCGGGGCGACTGATCGACGTTGCCTTGTTGTCCCCTTGCGGCGCCGACTTATCGACGTCGCATTTTTGTTTGTCGCACCCTGTCTCTGACTCTTTTGCGTTGGTTCAGACCGTCAGGAGGCCAACCACCCAGGTGATCGCAATCGCCAGGCCCGTACCGAGCTCGATACCCATGCTCAGTCCGACTGCCTTGAGTGCGTGTCTGGTCGACGTCCACGCCATCGCCCCGTCAGCCAGCCTGACTCGTTCGGCGAGGTAGACGCCCAGGACGAAGCCCACGAACGCGCCAACGACGGGAAGCACGAAGAAGCCCGCAACGGCCAGGGCCATACCTGCCAAGGTTGTGGACGTTGGCACGCCCGCAGTGCGCAGACGCCTGCCAGGCAGGACATATCGAGCCAGCAAGCCACCCAGGGCCAAAATCGTTGCTGCCCCCAGAACTGCCCAGGCAGCTGGAGCTCCTGCCCCGACCGCCCAGATCAGCACCGCCGCCCAGACCAGGAACAGCCCGGGCAGGACCGGCACCACGATCCCGATGAGCCCGACCAGCATGATCAGGCCCGCCACAACGGTGAGGCCTTCCATGGTCAGTCAGGCAGGCTTGGCGACTCGGCCCTCAGACGGCGGCCGAGGTCGAGGTCTCAAGCAGGCGATCAGTCTCGTCCTGGATGCTGGCCGTCAGGTCGTGGAGCTTGGGCAGGTGCTCACGGCCATGATGCGCGCAGAAGAGCAGCTCCCCGCCTGAAACAAGGCTCGCGCGTACGTAGGCCTGGGCGCCACAGCGGTCGCAGCGGTCGACCGCGGTCAGAGTCGGTGCCAGTGCAGTTGTCACGTCAGCCATCCATTTCGTTTGTCAGTGGGCTCCGTTGCCGGTTCCCGGTCAGGTGTCGCGATCTCGTCGGTATCCCTCTTCTGATCTTCTCCTGGACGCCTACCGGGCGGTAGATGTTCCTCAGACTCGTTCGCCGTACTAATCGGCACCCGTTCGCCTACGTAACAGTCAAGCACGACGTTTGCTTCCCGATGTGCATTCACCCCCGGATGTGGACAATGTCATGCGGCGGTGGGCTCTCTGTCATGCTGCGTTTCGCTCTCCGCGCAATCGCACCAAGCCGGTGCGCCCCGTGTGCCTGCCGCCGGTCGTCAGCCATGGGAGATAGCCTGCGAAGGAGATCCATGGTCGACCCCCGGCCGACCTGCCGATACACCGAAGGGACGTCCGTGGCCACCGCCACTCACCCGAGCCAGACCATCAGTGCCGGACGCGCTCATGCCTCCGGCGGTACAGCCAGCGCGGGCGCCTCCCCTTACATGGCTCGCCACCTGCAGGTGCTGGAGGGTCTCGAGGCCGTTCGCAAGCGTCCAGGCATGTACATCGGCTCAACGGACTCGCGTGGGCTCATGCACTGTGTGTGGGAGATCATCGACAACTCCGTCGACGAGGCCCTGGCGGGTGCCTGTGATCGCATCGACGTCGTTCTCCTGGCCGACGGCTCGGTTGAGGTCCGCGACAACGGGCGGGGCATTCCGGTCGACCTGGAGCCGCGTACCGGCCTGACCGGGGTCGAGGTGGTCTTCACCAAGCTGCACGCCGGCGGCAAGTTCGGCGGTGGCTCCTACACCGCGTCCGGGGGTCTGCACGGGGTGGGCGCCTCAGTCGTCAACGCGCTCTCAGCCCGTCTGGACGTCGAGGTCGACCGCGGGATGAAGACCTACGCGATGAGCTTCCGGCGCGGTGAGCCCGGCGTCTTCCAGGATGCGCCGGATTCCAGGGGGCGCGTCGCGAAGTCACCGGACGCGAGCTTCACCCCTTATGTGGACAACAGCGAGCTGCGCATCATCGGCAAGGTAGGTCGCGGCCGGACTGGCAGCAGGGTCCGATACTGGGCTGACCAGCAGATCTTCATCAGCGACGCGGCCTTCATCTACGACGACCTGGTCTCGCGAGCCCGTCAGACGTCATACCTGATCCCGGGGTTGACCCTGGTGATCCGTGACGAGCGCGGCGTGCCGGGCACACCGGGCGAGGACGGTCCGCACGAGGAGACATTTCTGCATCACGGAGGGATCAGCGAGTTCGCCGAGTTTCTGGCGATCGACCCGGCGCTGACCGAGGTGTGGCGAGTCCAGGGGTCGGGGACCTTCCACGAGAACGTGCCCGTCCTCGACGAGCGCGGACACATGACACCCACCGATGTCGAGCGCGAGTGCGGCGTCGACATCGCCTTGAGGTGGGGCACGGGCTACGAGACCAAGGTTGTCTCGTTCGTGAACATCATCGCCACGCACAAGGGTGGCACCCACATGACGGGGTTCGAGCAGTCGCTGCTCAAGGTGTTCCGCAAACAGCTGGAGGTCAACGCGCGGCGGCTGAAGGTCGGGCCGGACAAGGTCGACAAGGACGACATCCTTGCGGGCCTCACCGCCGTCGTCACGGTTCGACTCGCAGAGCCGCAGTTCGAGGGTCAGACCAAGGAGGTGCTCGGCACCTCCGCGGTGCGCGCCATCGTGGCCAAGGTCATCGAGAAGGAGCTGACCGCGAAGCTGGTCTCGAACAAACGCGGTGAGAAGGCCCAGGCTGCGCTGCTCCTGGACAAGGTTGTTGCCGAGATGAAGTCGCGGATCAGTGCGCGACTGCACAAGGAGACCCAGCGGCGAAAGAACGCCCTGGAGACCTCGTCGCTCCCGGCCAAGCTGGCCGACTGTCGTAGCAGCGACGTCAGCCGGACCGAGCTGTTCATCGTCGAGGGTGACAGCGCCCTGGGTACGGCCAAGCTGGCCCGGTCCTCGGACCACCAGGCGCTGTTGCCCATCCGCGGCAAGATCCTCAACGTCCAGAAGGCCTCAGTCACCGACATGCTCAAGAACGCCGAGTGCGCGGCCATCCTCCAGGTCATCGGGGCCGGCTCAGGGCGCTCCTTCGACCTTGACTCAGCCCGTTACGGCAAGATCATCATCATGACCGACGCCGACGTCGACGGCGCCCACATCCGCACCCTGCTGCTGACCCTGTTCTTTCGCTACATGCGACCGCTGGTCCAGGCTGGCCGGGTCTTTGCCGCGGTGCCACCCTTGCACCGACTCGAGGTGATCAACCCCGGCGCCAAGAAGAACGAACTTGTCTACACCTACAGCGAGGTCGAGATGCGAAGGACGATGTCCG
>JBDTYK010000185.1:0-5039 GCA_040005715.1 Actinomycetota bacterium
GTGGCCGAGGGGAAGATCGAAGTGACCGACCTCGCCCGGATACTCAACCAACACATGAAGTGAGCCGACGGGGGAAGTCACCTGTGCCGCCGCTCTCAGGCGGGCGCCTGCTCCGAACGGCGGCGCCGGGTGACAAGAACCGCGCCCGCGGCCATGAGGGCCAGCAGCGCCGCACCGCCCAGGGCGAGAGGCATGCCATCGAAACCTGCGGGACTGACCTGATCGTCTGCAGCGGCACTTGCAGCAGAGGCCGTCAGGGTTTTGGTCCCCACAACGTCACCGTCTGCGGCGGCCGCCGTGAGGGTATGGACGCCTGCGTCGGCGAGGGCAACCGTGAAGTTGGCCACGCCGCTGGGATTCGTGACCGCTCGGACCGTTCTGGTGCTGGTGACCGCTTTGTCACCGTTGCTTTTCGAGGCCGGTTTGCTCGTGATCGTCAGGGTTACCAGCTCGCCTGGCTGACCACCTGAAACGTCCACCGCGAATGGTGCGCCGACGACGGGACTCGTCTCTGACACCCGGAAACTGCCGCCGGCCTCGTGATTCGGCAGGGGGCTGCTGTTGGCCGAAGCCGCCGTCGGGAAGAGGGCGAGGGCGATCGCCGCGGCGGCGGCACCAAGGACGGCACGTCGAATCATGGCTGGGTCCCCACAGACTGTTCGGGATGGCATGGCTGCCACGAGCAAGCAGATCCGACAGCCTAAATGGTTCCTGAGCACGAGATGGCGTGTTTTGCAGGAACTGGTGGCCTCGCACGCCGCTAGAAGCCGGTGATACAACCCGCCTTGCGCCCGACCACACTCAAACCGGCGGCGTCACCGACGGCATACCCGCTTGGGGAGTACGCGGACAGCATGGGATTCATCAACAGGTGCGCGTTGCTCACATGGTTCAGGCCCACGACGTGACCGAGCTCGTGCAGCAGAAGGTTGCCGCGCCGCGCGCCGGCGCCGAAACCCGCTTTGTACTTGCCCATCAGCCTTGCGGTGTCGACCACCACGAACCCCTTGGTGATACCAGCCGAGTATGTGGTCGTGGTTCCGCTGCTGGCCGACTTCATGAAGGCCGTGTTCCCGCCGTATGCATCGGCCGTTCCGACCAGGTAGTTCGTCTTGGCCGGCGACGTGAACGCGATGATGATCTCGGCGCTCTGCCTGGCATAGCTGCCCACTCGCGGAACCTCGGTGGTGGCGCCCATGTAGGTGAAGGCCATCCCGGTCTTGAGGCCCAGCACCCGCACCGCAGTCTCCGCCTCGACCAGCACCGCGGCCCGGGTCGCGGAGGGGACCGAGGCCAGGTTCACCTTGTACGTGTGGGTCCGGCACGGGTTCCACCGCGAGACGACCCTGTGGCCGTTGCCCAGCGTGAGGTACTGGACGGAGTACGTCGCAGTCGCCGCACTCGCCACACTCGCCGGAGATGAGATCAGGACAGCCGGTGCGGCAAAGACGAAAGCGGTAACCAGTGCTGCAGCTCTTTTTCGGGAATGCACGGTGATCCTTTCCAGGTCACGATCCGGGCCTAAAAAGGGCCACGTCTCGGACCTTACGGACGCGCGCGTGGCCCGGGATCGACTGAACTGCCCGAACCGATCCGCTGAACGGCTGATGATGAAGGACCATCGGTACGTCCCGGGGCAGACACGGGCAAACGACGGACGCGGGCCGGGATACGACCAACAACCAGTCCAAGTGAGCCAAAGACGGGTGAGGGTGCGGCGTAATACATTCAGGAGATGCGCAACTTCACCGTGACTGACGAGGTCCGTGACTACGCCGCCGGCCGTGGCAGCTGGCCGGCTGACGACGTTGTCCGCCGGCTTCGCGCCAAGACCCTGTCGCTTGGCGATGTGGCCGGGATGCAGATCGGCGACGACCAGGGGCAGCTGCTGACGATGATGGCCCGGCTGGTCGGTGCCCGTCGCGCCGTTGAGGTCGGAACGTTCACCGGCTACTCGGCTCTGTGCATCGCTCGCGGTCTGGCCGAGGACGGCACCCTGCTGTGCTGCGACATCAGCGAGGAGTGGACGGCCATCGGCGTCGGGGCCTGGGCCGAGGCGGGTCTGCGCGACCGGATCCACCTGCGTATCGCGCCGGCCTTGAAGACGCTGCGCGCGTTGCCGCCCGACGCCGAGTTCGACCTGGCGTTCATCGACGCCGACAAGACGAGCTACGCCGACTACTGGGAAGAGCTGGTCCCCCGGGTTCGCCCCGGCGGGGTGCTACTGGTCGACAACGTGCTGTGGAGCGGTCGTGTGGTGGACGAGGGCGTCTCCGATGACGACACTGAGGCACTGCGCAAGTTCAACGACCTGGTTGCTGCCGACCTCCGGGTCGAGGTCGTGGTCTTGACCGCATTCGACGGGCTCACCATCGCGCGCAAGCTCTAGCGGACCTGGGCGGCTGGGCGTGAAAGTGGCTACACTTGTGGACATGAGCGTGACCGAGCAGATGCCCCTGAAAGACTTCAAGAACCACCTTTCCGAGGTCGTCGACAAGGTGGAACGCGAGCATGAACGGGTCGTGATCACCAAACACGGACGCCCCGCCGCAGTTGTGGTGAGCGTGGACGACCTGGAGTCGTTGGAACAGACGCTGGACATCTTGTCCAGGCCGGTGCTGATCAAGGCGATCCGCGAGAGCCTCGACGACCTTCGGCGCGAGGGTGCCCAGGAACTGTCCAAGGACGAGGCACTGGCCCTCCTTGGGCGCTCGTGAGCGATGAGCCGTTCGATATCGCTTGGACGGCTACATCCCGTCGTGCACTTTCCAAGCTCCCCGACAAGGTTGGCACCGCGGTCGTGGAACTTTGTTACGGGCCACTGGCGGACAACCCGGCAAGGCTGGGTAAGCCACTGCGCTTTGAGCTCGAAGGACTTCATTGCGCGCGCCGAGGCGACTACCGGGTCATCTACCGGATCGACCTCGAGAGGCACCGCATCGAGATTGTGGCGATCGATCACCGATCCACGGCTTACCGGTCACGCTAGAGGGTTGCGCCACGAGCAGCTGCTGGACGTCAGATGTTGAAAGGACGATCGATGGAATCGGTAACCGTCAGCGAGCACCCGATGACAGCTGGCGAGCTGCTGGCCGTCGTGGGCGGCGCTCAGGTCATGATCGGTGAGGCGGCCCGCCTGCGCATTGCGGCGAGCCGGGCACAGGTGGACAGGGCGTTGGAATCGGGTGACCCGATCTACGGCCTCAACACCCAGGTCGGCCACGGCAAGGACACCAGGATTCCCCCCGAAGTGCTGGAAGCTCAGCAGAGGTTCCTGGTGGCGAGTCACGGTGGGGGGTTCGGGCCGCCGCTGGCGGGCAGGATCGTCCGGGCGGCAATGGTGGTGCGCATCAACGGGATCGCCAGGGGCGGTTCAGGGGCCAGCCCCGCCGCTGTGGACACGTTGGTGGCCATGCTCAACGCGGGGGTGCACCCGGTTCTGCACGAGACCAGCTCGGTCGGGGCAGCGGACCTCGGCCCGATGGCGGCCATCGCGCAGGTGGCCATCGGGACCGGCAAGGCGGAATACCAGGGAGAGATCCTGCCGGGCGCGGAGGCGCTGCGCCGTGCGGGGATCACCCCGCTGCAACTCGAGGGCAAGGACGGTCTGGCCCTGATCTCGTCCAACGGGGTCTCCATCGGGTATGGCGCCCTGGTCCTTTCGCGGGCCGCCCACACCGCGGACGCTGCCGACAAAGCGGCCACACTCTCTTTTGAGGCGACCAGCGCCAACCCGTCCGTCTGTTCGCCGGCAGCCGCCTGGGCCAAGCCCTATCCGGGGCAGGTCGCCGCCGCGGCACACATGATGGAGCTGCTCGCGGGTAGCCGGCTTCTGGACGCGGGGGCACCACGTTCGGTCCAGGACGCGCTCTCGTTCCGGGTGGTCCCTCAGGTGCACGGTGCCCTGCGGGAACTCATGGCGAACGCCTCGCATGCGCTGGACGTGGAGCTGAACTCCTGCAGCGACAACCCGCTGGTCGACCTCGAGTCCGGGATGGTACTCAGCAACGGCAACTTCCATCCGATCGTGCTGGCCATTGCGTTCGACGCGTTGCGCGTTGCCGTGGCCCATGTCGGCCAGCTGAGCGAGCGCCGGATGAGCCATTTGTGGGACGCCGCCATGGAGGGGATGAAACAGGGGCCGCCGCCCGCACCCTCGGGACCGGCCGCCCTGCCAGGGCTACAGCTCCGGTATGCCGCGTCGGCGTGCTTCACCGCCCTCAAGCTTTTGGCCGCGCCCGCCACCCTGGACTCGACCAGCCTGGACATCGGCGTCGAGGACCACGCCACGGGCGCGGTGCTGAGTGTTCGCAAGACTGATGAGGCCCTCGGACTGCTCGAGGACCTGCTGGCCATCGAGCTGCTGCTGGCCGCTGACCTGCTCAGCCTGTCTCCCCCCGCCAGGCTCGGCGCCGGCACCACACAAGCTCTGCGGCTGGCCGTTGAGGCGGCCGCGGATGCGGAGTCGGCTGCGGACGTGCACGAGCGCCTCAGGGACCGGTTTCCCCACAGGTGAGCCGAGTGTGGCATCTGTGCTACGTTTGCACACATGACGACAGTTGCTTCTCGAGACCTGAGAAATCACACCGCCGAGGTGCTGCGGCAGGTCGCCGACGGTGCCCGCGTCACGGTCACCGTCAACGGAGCAGCCGTTGCCGAGATCATCCCCATGCGCGCGACCCGCCGGGCCTCGATGTCTAAACGCGACCTGATTGCCCTGCTGGCCTACCATCAGGCTGACCCCGGTCTGCGCGAAGACCTGGCCCGGCTCGCCGGGGAGTCAACCGACGACCTCGACCCCATCAGATGACCGCTTCGTCGCGCGGGCTGCTGGACACGAGCGTCCTGATTGCCACGGAAACAGGACGACCCGTGGATTCGAGCGTCCTTCCCGATGAGGTCTTCATCAGCGTGGTGACCATCGCCGAGCTGCAGGCCGGCGTCCTGGCGGCGACAGACACGGCGACCCGCGCTCGCAGACTGGCGACCCTTGACTCGGTCGCTGGGCTGGAGGCATTGCCCATCGACGTTGCAGCTGC
>JBDTYK010000186.1:0-5036 GCA_040005715.1 Actinomycetota bacterium
CCGAGGAGTGAGGGGTCGCGGCCGGAGCCAGCCCCACCGTGGTCCTGCTGGCCAAGGGGCCGGCGCTTTCGCATGGGCCTGCTGCCTGGCCGAAAACCTTTGGCCCGAGCGGCTCCACGGGCCCGGGCCAGGGCCGAGGCCGCTGCCGTGTCCGCTGTATCGGCGTCCGGCACGCCGGCAGGCAACGGTGCCGCCGCGTCGCCCACCGATCGCTCCACGTCGTCGCCCACCGATCGCTCCACGTCGCCCACCGATCGCTCCACATCGTCGCCCACCGATCGCTCCGCCTCGTCGCCCGCCGATCGTGCTGTCTCGTCAGCAAAAGACATGTCTGGCTCGTCGCTGGCGAATCGTTCGGACTCGTCGATCAGGAACTGGTTCGGCTGGTCGCTCACTGATCCTGCTGCCGAGTCGCTACTTCCCTTGCTCGGCTGTTTGCCGCGCGAACGAGCCTGAGCGCGCTCGTCGCCGATTCCCCCGGGAGCGCGTTTGTCAGTCGGCACGGGCCACCTGCCCCAGGGTCACGCGATACGTCGCACCGGAGTCGGACAGGCCGGCGGGGACGTCCTCGGCCACGGCCGCGGTGATCAGTACCTGCTCGCAGTCGGCGATCAGGGCGGCCAGTCGCTCGCGACGCCCGGAGTCGAGCTCGGCGAAGACGTCGTCCAGGATCAGGACCGGGTCCTCACCGAGGTCGTGCCGGAGCAGCTGGTATGCCGCCAGCCGCAGTCCCAGCGCAAGGGACCAGGACTCGCCATGGCTGGCGTACCCCTTGGCCGGCAGGGTGCCGAGACTGAGTACCAGCTCGTCGCGATGAGGGCCGACCAGTGAGATGCCTCGCTCGATCTCATTGACCCGTACGGCCTCGAGTGAGGCCAGAAGCTCGTCGTGCAGCTCGTCCAGCTCGGGAACGGCGCCCGCCGCGATGGCCAGAGACATCTCCTCGCGCAGCGACGACTTGTAGGCCATCCGCGCATCGGCGACGGTGTCGCTGACCTCGTCATACGCGCTGGTGAGATAGGGGCCGAGGTCACGGGTGAGGCGAAGCCGCGCGTACAGCAGCTGTGCGCCGACGCGAGCGAGCTGGCCGTTCCACACGTCCAGGGTGTGCAGCGCGCTGTTGGTCGACTCCACATCGTTATCAACAGAAACTGTGGATAAACCTGTTGAGGGGCCTGTGGATGACCTGTGGACACGCCGGGCGCCACGCCTCAGTACCGGCGCGGCGGACTTGAGCAGGGCGTTGCGCTGCTTGAGGACCTTGTCGTACTCGGCTCGAACTCCCGCCCACCTCGGCTGCCGGGCCACGAGCAGCTCGTCCAGGAACCGGCGTCGCTCGGACGGGTCACCCTTGACCAGCGCCATGTCCTCGGGCGCGAACAACACGGTGCGCAGGGTCCCCAGGATCTCGCGGGGGCGGGGGACCGGTGAGCGGTTGAGCCGAGCCCGGTTGCGGCTGCTGGCCCGACCGCTGTTGATCTCGAGCTCGACCAGCGTCTCGCGGCCATCCCGGACGACGGTGCCGCGAATGATGGCCTGCTCGGCGCCGAACCGGACCAGGGGAGTGTCGGCCGCGACGCGATGTGAACCGAGGGTGGCCAGGTAGCCCGCGGCCTCGACCAGGTTGGTCTTGCCCTGACCGTTGAGCCCGATCAAGGTGGTGACCCCCGGCGCCAGCGGCAGCTCGGCACTGGCATAGCTGCGGAAGTCGATGACGCTCAGGTGACTCAGGTGCATGTTGCCCTCACCCGCCATCCGTCCCTGCATCGTTGCGCTTCCCTGCATCGTTGCGCTTCCCTGCATCGTCGCGCTTCCCTGCATCGTCGCGCTTCCCTGCATCGTCGCGCTTCTTGCGCCGAAACCACCGAATCTGCACCTCGAAGCGCTCGAAACGGTGGTTTCGGCGCAACAAGAGCGGGGGTGGGGTCAGTGATCGGTCACCACGCCGGCCTCCCCGGCCTTGGTCACCGCGTGTCCGCCGAACTCGTTGCGCAGGGCGGCCACGGCCCTCATCTGCGGGGAGTCGTCCTGACGCGAGGCGAACCGGGCGAACAGTGAGGCCGCGATCACCGGCATCGGCACGGCGTGCTCGATACCCTCCTGCACGGTCCATCGACCCTCACCGGAGTCGTTGACGAAGCCCTTGAGCTGGCTGAGGTCAGGGTCCTTCTCCAGCGCGTCGACCATCAGGTCCAGCAGCCAGGAGCGCACGACGGTGCCACGGGTCCAGGCCTTGAAGCTCCCCGGAACGTCCTTGACGGTGTCCTTGGCCATCAGCAGCTCGAAACCCTCGGCATAGGCCTGCATCAGGCCGTACTCGATGCCGTTGTGCACCATCTTGACGTAGTGCCCTGCGCCGACGTCGCCCGAGTGGACGAAGCCCTCGTCGCGCGGACCCTCTGGGCGAAGTGCGTCAAAGATAGGCATCACCATCTCGACGTGTTCGGGGGTGCCGCCGCACATGAGCCCGTATCCGTTGTCCAGGCCCCAGATGCCGCCGCTGACACCGCAGTCGACGAACCCGATCCCCTTGGCGCCAAGCTCGTGTGCGTGGCTGATGTCATCGGTGAACTTGGTGTTGCCGCCATCGACCACGAGGTCGCCTTCGGACAGCAGCCCGCCCAGCGCCTTGATCGTCTCGTCGGTCGGAACACCGGCGGGGACCATCACCCAGACCACCCGAGGGGCCGGCAGCTCGGCCACCAAAGCCTCGAGACTCTTGACATCACTGAGGTGTGCGTCCCGGTCGTATCCCACGACCGTGTGACCTGCGCCGCGAATACGCTCGCGCATGTTGCCACCCATCTTGCCCAGGCCGATGAGTCCGAGGTGCATGTGCCTAACCTTCCTGGTCGCCGATCGCGGTTG
This sequence comes from Actinomycetota bacterium, assembly GCA_040005715.1. Taxonomy (GTDB): domain Bacteria; phylum Actinomycetota; class Actinomycetes; order Actinomycetales; family Dermatophilaceae; genus UBA4719. The sequence continues at coordinate 2,869 of JBDTYK010000186.1, forward strand.
GCGCCGGCGTGCTCGCGACTCAGCTGGCGAAGCGCACCGGCATCAGCACATAACGGTATGACGTGTCGGCGTCCCCGTCGACCTTGGCCTGACCGGACAGGACCGCGGGGCGGCTGCTCTGGGTGAAGGACAGCCGGCTGTATTCCGTTCCCACAGCTCCCAGCCCGTCCAGCAGGAACTGCGGGTTGAAGGCGATCTCGATCTCGGGTCCGGTCATCACCGCCTCGACGGCCTCCGTGGCCTGGGCGTCGTCGCCGGCTCCCGCCTCGATGACGACCTGGCCGTCGGTGAAGCGAAGTCGAACTGGGGTGTTGCGCTCGGCAACCAGGGCCACCCGCTTGACCGCCTCAACCAGGGCAGCGGTCTCGATGACCGACTCGGTGTCAGCACTGGAGGGGAAGATCGAGGTGACCTTCGGGTACTCGCCATCGAGCAGCCGGGTGGTCGAGCGACGCTGCCCGGCCTCGAAGCCGATCAGGCCGTCGCCCCCAGCGGCGTTGCCGAGGTGGATCTCGATCGAGGCCGAGGCGCCAAGAGCCTTCGCCGTGTCGGACAGCGTCCGGGCCGGCACCAGCGCGATGTGGCTCGCGTCGGTGGCCTCCGGGTTCCAGGTCAGCTCACGCATCGCCAGGCGGTAGCGGTCGGTGGCCAGGAGCGTGATCTTGTCGCCCTCGATCTCGACTCGCACCCCGGTCAAGATCGGCAAGGTGTCACCGCGGTCCGCGGCGATCGCCACCTGCGCCACGGCCTGGGTGAAGACGTCCCCGGCGATGGTTCCGCTGATGGCCGGTGCGGACGGCAGGGTGGGGTAGTCGTCTGCCGGCATCAGCAGCAGGCTGAACCGGCTGGACCCGCAGGTGACCTCGACCTTGTTGCCGTCGGTCCTGATGTCGATCGGGCGGTCGGGAAGGTTGCGCGAGATGTCGGCCAGCAGCCGACCAAGCACCAGGACCGTGCCGGACTCGGCGACCTCGGCGGCGACGGTGATCTTGGCCGATACCTCATAGTCGAAAGCGGACAAGGTGATGGTTCCCTCGTCACTCGCCTCGATCAGGACGCCGGCCAACACCGGGACCGGCGGACGGTTGGGCAGCCCGCGGGCAACCCACGTCACAGCGTCGGCGAGAACATCGCGCTCAACCCGAAACTTCACCGGTTACCGCCCTTCAACGAACATGGGTAATGACAGTGCCTTCGCAGTGCGACTGCGGGGTGCGCCCTGACCCTATTGCACCCGGACGACACGACATACAGGTCTTGCCATTTTGTGGTTTGAACAGCTTGGATCACAACTTGTTCTGTCCCCAGGTACTCGGGGCTCAATGCCATCTATCTAGGTCTCATCGTTGTAGTAGGGCCTGTGGATCATGTGGACAAACCCCGTTGTCGCAGGTGGCGCCCTTCAGGACTCTGTGTATGACGGGTGGACGCCCGCTGTGGACATCTGCGGCCGGTTGTGGATCACTTTCGGTCGTCCACAAGGTCGGCCCGACAGGACCCGAGTTACCCCCATGTCGAAGGTTGTTTCCCACGGGTTATCCCACGGCTGTCCACAGGGTTCTTCGCGCCGCCACACGCAGGTGTCCACAGAGTTATCCCCAGAATGTGGATGTGTCCAGAATGAAGGAGAGCCGGCGGGAGCAGTCAAACCAAGGCAACCACGGCAACCAGCGCATCCAAGTCCCAGCGGCCACCCGCCTGCGGCCGGGGTCAGCGCGACTGGTTGCGGATCCGGTTGGTCAGCTCGGTGACCTGGTTGTAGATCGCGCGACGCTCCGACATCAGGTGGCGGATCTTGCGGTCCGCGTGCATGACGGTGGTGTGGTCGCGGCCGCCGAACTGCTGGCCGATCTTGGGAAGCGACAGCTCGGTCAGCTCACGGCAGAGGTACATCGCGATCTGTCGTGCCGTGACCAGGACCCGTGAGCGAGACGGGCCGCAGAGGTCCTCGATGGTCAGGCCGAAGTAGGCCGCGGTCTGCGCCATGATCGTCGAGGAGGTGATCTGGTTGCCCTGGTCGTAGGGGAAGCTGTCCTTGAGCACGATCTCGGCCAGGTTGAGGTCGACCGGCGCCCGGTTGAGGCTGGCGAACGCGGTGACCCGGATGAGCGCGCCCTCGAGCTCGCGGATGTTCGTCGAGATCTTGCTGGCGATGAACTCCAGCACGT
>JBDTYK010000187.1:0-5028 GCA_040005715.1 Actinomycetota bacterium
CCGCACAGGAGCCGCAGTGATCGGCGTCCTCCGGTTTGGGTGAGACGGGTCAACGCCGGTCGACGTAGATGACCTCGATGGCATTGTTCCCATATCCGAGCCGGTTCCAGGGTGGCACGTCCGGTTGCGTGTTCCCAGCCGCGTCGGTGGCCCGAGCGCGGAGCGTGTGTCTGCCGACTAGGGCCGTTTCCCAGCGGAACGTCCAGTCCTGCCAGGCGTACGGGCCCCGGGAGGGTTGCAGTTCGGCCTGGTACCAGTCACCCTCGCCAGTGAGGCTGACCTCGACGCTGGTCACGGGGCCGTGCCCCGACCATGCCTTGCCGCTGACTGTGAGGGGCCCGAGGCCGATCGTGGACCCCGGTGTGGGGTCCGTGATGTGCGCGCGCACCCGCATGAGATCTACGGCCTCGTGCGGTCGGTCCGGCCACTCGTACATGTAGTGGCCCGTCTGGAACTCGCCGGTGAACGGCTCGGTGAGGACCTCGATCCGCCTCAGCCACTTCACCGACGCGACCCCGTACCAGCGCGGCACGATGACGCGGAAGGGTGCTCCGTGGTCCGGGCCGAGGGGGCGCCCGTTCATCTCGTAGGCGATCAGGATCCCTGCCTGCGGGTCGGCTGCGAAGGCGAGCGGTAGCGCGCGTTCAAAGGCGAGGTCGCCTCGACTGGACTGCGGGAGCACCGGATTGAGGTTGTAGGCGCCATGGTCTGCGCCCTCGAACAGGACCTCCACGCCGTGTGCGGCCGGACCTGCAAGGGCCAGCACGTCGTACAGGAGTGCGCCCTTCCAACGGGCCGTGGAGACCGCATAGTCACCCCAGGGCTCCCCCGTCGGCAGCGGCCTCATCTCCAGCCGTCCGTTACCGGCGCACTCGAGGGTGACCGCATGCTCGTGGGCGGGCAGCGCACGCAGCTCCTCGAGGGTGAGCGTGATCGTGTTGTCCACGGCGCCGCTGATCTCCAGCGTCCCGTCGTGGGAGGGAACGGCGAAGTTGCTCCGGACGTAGTGGAGCTCGGTGGGCGTGATCTCCCCGTCCAGAGCGGCAGGTGGTGCCTCCGCGTTGTAAGGCAATTGGTTGATCATCATCAGCGCGGAGCGTGCCGCGTCGAGATCCTCAGTCGCAGTCATAGTCGTCCCCTCCCGGTGGCGGTGGGTCGTCGTACGGTGGCGGTTCCTCAGAAGTCGCTGTCCTGGAAGGTCGGCTCGCGGCCGTCGTTGAAGGCGCCGATGCAGTCCTCCTTGGTCATGTTCTTGCGTTGGCGCAGGTCGCTGCCGACCGAGAACGCCCGGTCACCTGCGCCGGTGAGGACGACGACGACTCGACGGCAGTGCGGACCGCGATCGTCTCGATGATCTCGGTCAGCAGGGCGCCCATCTCGGTGGTGATGGCGCTGTCGGCATGCGGCAGGTTCAGGGTGATCACCGCGACCCTGCCGACACGCTCCGAAGATTGCGTAGAGGATGGTCCCCGCCGCCGCCGCATACAGGCCGTTCTGCAACGGAATCCCCGCGATCCAGGCGTACCGAGGTTCTTCGGCACGATCAGCGCGGCGACGGTGACACCTGCGATCAGGTCGCCCCGGAGCCACCCGTGGTCGTAGGACCGGAGCCAGCCCAGAATTGGCAGCAACCGGGCAGCCGATGAGGTCGAGGCTGCGCTCCGGCCCTTTGCCGGCTCGTCGTCCATCTGGCGCTGCCCCCTGATGCGGTCGGGGTCAGCCCAGCATCTTGGCCTTCTGGGCAGCGAACTCCTCGTCGGTCAGCACTCCCTGGTCGTGCAGCCCGGCGAGCTGGGTCAGCTGGTCCATCTGCGCGCTGCCGAGCCCTCCCGATGGGGCGGCGGCCCGCTGCTGAGCGGCCTGGGCGTCCAATGACTGCTGCTGTTGCTGCTGTTGCCCCTCCATCTGATCCATCTGTTCCTGCTGATCTTCGGCGGCCTGGTTCCGCTCGTACTTCTTGTTCATGTGGTGCGCGGTGCCGCCGGCGACCAGTGCCGTCCCGACGATCGCCCTGCGGCGCATCCTGCGTCTCATCATTCCGGGCATGTTCTTCTCCTCAGCTCTCGGTCTCCTGGTCGATCATGGATTCGAGCTCGTCCATCGCGTCGTCGATCTCTTGAGCCGGGACGCGTTCGTGCGCCAGTAGCTGCGCGCCTTTGAGTCGTAGCGCCATGCTGGCCCTGATCGCCCAGGTGTTCTCCCAGGCGAGCAGGGCGATCGCGCTGCCCTCGGGAAGCGACTCCACCGCCGCCCGGGCGTCAGCATCGGTAAGAAGGCCTGGGACGTCGCCCTGAATGGCGATCAGATCCGGGATCCCGTCGCCATCGACGTCGGTCACCTCGGTCAGTGTCACCTCCCCGGCATCGTCCTTGTACACCAGGAGGATGTCCAGGATCCGAACCGTGCCGTTGGCCACCAGCTCGGAGATTGCCTCCGCGATGGATCCGTCCGGCTTCACGTCGGGGAAGCCGATCACGACGACATCCACCGGCCCCACCGGCCGGACGTGCCTGGCGGGTTGGAGTTGCGTTGCTGTCATGTGGTGCTCCTCATAATCGGACGGGCGATGCGTCTCCGCGCGAGTGCGGGGTTGCCAAGTCCAGCGAAGCCGTCGGGGCGGTGGTCGCGCATCATCCGTGGCGGGGGAACTTCGCTCTTGGATCCGCATTCCTGGGTATGACGACCCGACTGTCCCCCAGCAGGTCAGAGGATGTTGACCGCTCGCGCAACCACCAGGGTGGCAACGACCAGGGAGACCAGGGACTCAAGGATCATCAACAGCTTCGCCCACCCCCTGATGGCCGAAACGTCTGTAGGGCTGAACGCAAGAGCCGTGTGGAACGACAACGCGAGGTAGTCGGCATAGTGCGGATACCAGCCCGCGGGGACGAGGTCGCGGTGGGCCATCTCGGGGAAGACGAAGGCCGGAGGGACACGAGTCGAGCCCGACGCGCGCGCGGCGGCTCCGCCCGCATCGAGGTCCCAGAACCACAGCGAGTAGGCGATGACATTCGTCAGCCAGCCCACAGCTCCGATGGTGAGCAGCTGTGAGGCGCTGGTGAACGACGCGTGGATGAGGATGCCACGCACCAGACGCACCGCGCCGAATGCCGTCCATAGGGTGATGAACCCGATCATCAGGGTGGTAGTGACGCGTAGCCACCGCCGCTCCCGGTCTATCCGCCCGGGGTCGCCCACGACGAGCACCCCGAGGAACACCAGCAGGAAGAGGGGATACAGGAAAACGGACTGTGGGATGGCCCGAAAATCGGCAGGAAGGAACGCCTGTAGCACGCCCGTGGTGAGCACCGCGAGGGTCATCGGCCAACGTCGCTCCCCACGGCGGGGCTCGCGGCGGCTCGACTTCGGTGCCGGGTTGGCGCTCACTTCACCGGTTGTCACCGGCGAGGGGTGCCTGCGACCGTATCGACAACACCAGGATGTGCAAGCTCAGGATCAGGACCCATAGGGGGAAGACCAGCAGAGTCAGCTTGGGGGCCGGCGGGGTGAGCAAGAGGGCGACGGCGCAGCCGACCCCGATGACCGAGAGCCAGCGAGGCACGAGCTGGGTTCGCAGACCCACTGTGGTGACCGCCAGCGTGAAGACAGCTGCCATCTTGGTTGCGAACGTGCCCAGCAGAGTCGTGGCGAGGATCTCGGCGATCCGAAGCGTGTCGGGCGAGATCGTCGGCGCCTCCTCGTAGGTGAGCAGCACGCTACCCACTACCGCGGCCGCGGTGAACAGGGTGCCCACCAGGAGGAGCCCGGACCCCAGGAAGACCGTGGCAAAGAGCTTGTCCTCGCGGTCGCCGAGGCGGTTGCGGATGACGCCGATGAACCACAGGAAGGCGATACCAGCAAAGGGGATCAGCTTGATGGCGAGGGCAACCGAGCCACGACCTGAGGCATTGGTGATCCATGCGACCCTCTCCTTGGCGTCCTGAGGGAATGCCGACGACATCAGGACGATGACGGTCCCGAGGATCAGCGCGAACAGGATCCCCGCGATAGCTGCGGCTCTGGGTGTGCGCAGCTCGCGGCCCAGCCCGGTCGGCTCGTTCCTGGCGACGCCATCGCCCGTCATCTCGCCGTCAGGATCACGGCGCCAGGGACGCGCCCAGAGGTTGGTGCTCCTCGCCGTGGGCTTGACCATCGGCCTTTCCTTCCGGGACTTCGGTGCCCCGCCCGCCGTACAACGTTCGGTGCAGGTCGGCTGAGCGACAGGACCAGCCCTTCAGGCATCTCGCCACCTCCTGCTGTGGCCGGGCGAGATTTCCCGACGGTCACCGGCAGGAAGGCGTGCTCTTTGGCTCAGCTCCAGGCGGCCCTGGCAATCATGGTCACCAAGGCATCCTTGCTGACCAGCTCGTCCAAGACCTCGACGTGGAAGAGACCGGCCAGGACCAGCAGGTGCTCCTTGTCGTAAGACTTGAGCGCCCGAGCTGTGGACTGCACCCGATCCGGCTTGGTCCTGGTCAGGTAACGAAGTTTCATGGCGTCTGCCTCCCTAGTCCGCTGTCTGGTCCCCCACCTACCGGCGTAGACCGGCCAGGGGAAAGCCGATGGCGCCAAGGCGCCGATCCGCTTATCGCCACGGACCGGCGCCATCCAAACGAGTCGTTCCTCACCCGATGAGACTCGGTCACATCTCGGTGGCCTCTTTCATCTCCCCGCCATGGGCGATGATCGCATAGATGACCACGAAGTCGACCACCAACAGGGTCAGCGACCAGAAGGGGTAGAGGTTGGCCCACGCGAAGTTCACGAGGGCACTGACCGAAACCAGGATGACTCCAAGAGCTCGGGCCCACATCCGACCGGTCAACAGGAACAGCCCTGTGACGAAGACAAGAGCTCCTGCGATGAGCTGCACCCAGCCCCACTGGGTGTAGGTGACCTGGACGGTCAGCCCTGACGCAGGGAAGGCAATCTCGGTGTGACGGACCAGTGCGACCAGGCCCTCAAACATGTGAAAGACCCCGAGAAGGGCCATCATGGTGCCGGCGAAGACGATCCAGCCGACCCACC
>JBDTYK010000188.1:0-4954 GCA_040005715.1 Actinomycetota bacterium
ACGATGTCCTTGAAGAAGTAGAGCACCGTGGCCGCAATGGCTCCGAGCTGGATGATGGCCGTGTAGGCCGTGATGGCTTTGGCGTCCACGCTCAGGCCAAGCATCTTCTCGGCGACCGTCAGGTGACCGGTGGAGGAGATGGGAAGGAACTCGCTCAGGCCTTCCACCATGCCCAGAACGATCGCGCCGAGATAGGTCAGTGGCTCCACGGCTCTACTCTCTTATCGTCCGGTTGGTCAGTCGGCCAGCCCAGTCTCGTCCAGAAGCTCGGCCATCGTGCGCACGACAAGGAGCCGCTCCTCCAGCGAGGCGCCCTCGGGCGCGATCGTCAGCGTAGTGACCCCCGACGAAGCGTAGCGGCTCAACCGGTCCCTGACCCGGTCACGGCTGCCGATCAGGGAGGTCTGGTCGATGAAGTCCAGCGGCACGGCGGCGGCGGCCTCACGGTGCGCCCCGCCAAGGAAGAGATCCTGCACCTTGGCCGCCCCTTCCTCGAAGCCCATCCGGACGGCCAACGCGTTGTAGAAGTTCTTGTCCCGCGATCCCATCCCGCCCAGGTAGAGCGCCGAGTAGGAGCGAAGCGGCGCAGAGGCTGCCTCGAGGTCTTCCTTGATCACGACTGGGACCGTTGGCACCACATCGAATCCGGCGAGGCGATCAGAGTCGGTGCCGCGGCCGGCTCTCTCTCGCCCAACAGCTAGCGACGCCAGCAGGTCGTGGGAGTGCTCGGGGCTGAAGAAAACCGCGAGCCAGCCGTCAGCGATCTCGCCGGCAAGCTCCAGGTTCTTCGGGCCCACCGCGGCCAGATAGACGGGCACATGACTTCGCGCCGGATGGATGGACAGCTTCAGCGCCTTCCCCGGGCCGCCAGGCAGGGGCAAGGTCCAGTGCCTCCCGGTGTAGTCAACCGTCTCTCGCCGCAGTGCCATGCTGACGATCTCGATGTACTCGCGGGTCCTTCCCAGCGGCTGGTCGAACTTGACCCCGTGCCAGCCCTCGCTGACCTGAGGTCCCGAAACCCCCAGGCCCAGCCGGAACCGGCCGCCGGACATCGTGTCGAGAGTCGCCGCCGTCATCGCGGTCATCGCCGGTGTTCGGGCCGGGATCTGCATCACGGCCGAGCCGAGGTCAACCTGACGGGTCAGTGCTCCCATCCAGGACAGGACGCTCACGGCATCGGAGCCGTAGGCCTCGGCCGCCCAGACGACCGAGTAGCCGATGCGATCAGCCTCCTGGGCCAACGCAAGGTTGTCCGCATGGTCGCCAGCACCCCAATAGCCCAGGTTCAAGCCAAGTTTCATGTCGGCGAGGCTATCGGCGCGCTTGTGCAATGGGGAGGGCCGGACGCCGCTAACCTACCGAGATATGCAACACAGACGGATGGGACGTTCCGGACTTTCGGTATCTCGACTCGCCCTGGGGACCATGGGCTGGGGTGCCGGCACCCCTGTAGAGGAGGCTCGCGACCATCTCAAGAGCTACCTCGCTGCTGGCGGGGACTTCGTCGACACCGCTCACGGCTACGCCAACGGCGCTTCCGAGGAGGCACTGGGCGCCATGCTTGGTCATCTCGTCCCCCGTGAGGACCTCGTCATCTGCACCAAGGCCGGCATCGACCGGAAGGCCGGGGCTCGGGTGGTCGACACGTCACGCCGCACGCTGATGCAGCAGCTCGACAGCTCCCTCGAGCGGTTGGGCACGCCATACGTTGATTTGTGGTTGGTCCACACGTGGAGCGAGGACACTCCCCTTCTCGAGACGCTTTCGGCCCTGGAGTGGGCGGTGACAAGCGGTCGCGCGCGCTATGTCGGGGTCTCGAACTACTCTGGCTGGCAGGTCGCCCACGCCGCGACGTTGCTGTCGGCGAGACGGATTCCCCTGGTGGCCAACGAGATCGAGTACTCACTGCTCAATCGGATGCCGGAGGATGAGCTCGTGCCGGCGGCGCAGGCGCTGGGGTTCGGGCTGATGCCCTGGGCACCCTTGGGGCGCGGCGTCCTGACCGGAAAGTACCGCCACGGCATACCGGCTGACTCACGGGCGGCTTCTCGAGAGTTCAACGGCCTGGCCGGACTCAACCTGACGGAGGAGTCAGGGCAGGTCGTTGACGCCGTCGCAATCGCAGCGCGCGGAATGAACGTCAGCCCTGCAGAGATCGCGCTTGCCTGGGTGCGGGATCGGCCGGGTGTGGTTGCGCCAATCGTCGGTGCACGAACGACTGCTCAGCTGAGGACCGCCCTTGCCAGTGAGAACCTCGAGCTGCCCGTCGAGCTGAGGAACGCCCTGGACGACGTCTCCGACTGACCGCCAGCGGCGACCGGGACTCCGGAAGCTCTAACGCGTGGTCGAGGGCTCTTCGTCGTACTCGCTGTCGTCCAGGCCGAGATAGACGCCGTCGTCGTCCTCGTCGCCGTGGTCGTCCAGCTCGTCGATGTCATCGTCATCTTCGCCGCTGTAGATCTCCAGTGGCGTGACCTCGCCATAGGTCTCCAGCAGGGCGTCGTCGTAGGCCTCGAAGGCGTCGGCAACATCCTGGTAGGCGGCAACGACCGTGGGGTCGTTCTCACCCCGACGTTGGGCGGAGGCCTCTAGATGCCTCTCGAGCGTCGCGGTCAGGTTTGACAATGCGGCTCGCGGATCGGCGGTCATGACTTGAAGGTATCCGCTTTTGGGCCAGAATGGGTGTGATGATCGAGTACGAGTATCGCGTTCTTGTCTTCGGCAGGGATGTCTCCCCGGGCGACCTCTGCCGCGCGGTCGCCGCTGAGGCCGAGCATGGCCACTGGGAGCTGTCCAGGCTGTGTCGCTATCTCGGCGGCGCGCGAAGGGTCTGGCTGCGCCGCAGGATCATCCGGGTCAAGCGCACCGCCTAGACGCGATGGTCAGCAGTCAGCCAGGAACCGCCCCAGCACTCTTGCACCGAACTCCAGAGAGTCCACAGGCACCCGCTCATCGATCCCGTGGAACATCGGGGCAAAGTCCAGCCCGGGCGGCAGACGAAGCGGCGCGAAACCGTAGCCGGTGATACCCAACCGGCTCAGAGCCTTGTTGTCTGTGCCACCAGACAAGCAGTACGGCAGGATCAAAGCCCCTGGATCCTCGGCCCGTAGGGCCTTCCTCATCCGGTCGACCAGATCGCCGCTGAATGGGACGTCCAGGGCAACGTCACGGTGTACCACCTCGACATCAAGGAACTCGCCGGCGAGCTCCTTGATGGTGCGCATCAGGGCTTCCTCGTGACCTGGCAGGAATCGGCAGTCCAGCGACGCCACCGCCGTCTGGGGCACCACGTTGTGCTTGTAACCGGACTCGAGCATCGTGACGTTCGCAGTGTCCTGCAGGGTGCCTGCGACGAAGCCGCTTGACCCTCCTGCGTATGCCAGAACCTGCTCCGGTGACGAGTCGTCATACGGCGTGCCCGTGATCTCGCTGAGGCCATCGAGGAGCCTGCGAACCGAGGAGATGTACTCGCGGGGCCACACATGTGCATCGATCCGCCCGATGGCTGCTGCCAGACGCACGATCGCATTCTCGTGGTTGGGTATCGACCCGTGTCCTGCCCGGCCGTGCGCAGTCAGACGCAGCCAGGCCATCCCCTTCTCGGCTGTCTGGATGAGGTAGGCGCGGGTGGGCTCGCAGGTATCAACGGCCGGCACGGTGACGCTGTACCCGCCCACCTCGCTGATCGCCTCGGTGACGCCTTCGAACACCTCCGGGTGGTTGTCGACAACCCAGCGGCTCCCCTGCACTCCCCCGGCCTCCTCGTCTGCGAAGAACCCGAACACCAGGTCACGTGGCGGCGCCACCCCCGATCGTGCGAGGTGGCGGACATTGGCCAGGATCATGGCGTCCATATTCTTCATGTCGACCGCGCCCCGGCCCCAGATGCAGTCATCCTTGATCTCGGCGGCGAACGGATCCACCTGCCAGTCAACGGCATTGGCGGGCACGACATCCAAGTGACCGTGCACGGCCAGTCCGGCTCGGCTTTGGTCCGAACCCTCGATGCGGACAAAGACATTGGCCCGCCCTGGCGCGCTCTCGACATACAATGGGTCGAGTCCGACCTCCGTGAGCTCTCGCATGACGTATTCCGCACACTCGCGCTCACCGGGGCCGGAACCATCGCCGTAGTTGCTTGAGTCGATCCGGATCAGATCCCGGCAGATGCGGGTGACTTCGGCCTCGGGACCCAGGTTGTCCATCATCTCGTTCACCCTAGTTGCTGGGTTCGGGAACGGGCCGGCGTGCGTGCTATCGTTCCCCCTCGTTGCGCGTGCTCACACAAGTGCTCGCGGTGCACACCTTGTCCGGGTGGCGGAATGGCAGACGCGCTAGCTTGAGGTGCTAGTGCCCTTAACGGGCGTGGGGGTTCAAGTCCCCCTCCGGACACCAATGGCGCACCACGTCTGTGCAGGTCACAGACTCGGGGCGCTTTGTGACTCCCTCGAAAGCGCCCTCGTGATACGGCCGTGATACTTGGACCCAGACGGAATCCCGCCGATTGGACTTCGGCGTCCGGGTATGACGTGGAGGCGTGTCCTGCATAGCGACAAAGGAGACCGCGGGCATCGTGGCTATTGGGCGTCTCGCCCCACACCTCACTCCCGATTCAGCGGCACGAGCGCATCGCGCCAATAGCGGACGTTGGCCAGCAGTGATATCATGAGATATCTAGGAGGTGTCATGCCTGACGTTCTGATCCGTAACTTTCCCGCCGAAGACCTGGCGCTGCTCGATGAGCACGCTGCCCGCTTCGGGATCTCCCGGGCCGAGTATCTGCGGCGCCATCTGCAGCAGGAGGCCCGTCGAACTGTCACGCCAGTGACGGCGGCAGACCTGGTGGCGTTCAGCCACGATTTCCCAGACCTGGCCGACACTGAGGTCATGACTGACGCGTGGCAATGAGCAGTCTCACCTGGCTCATCGACAAATCGGCGCTAGTGCGTCTGGG
>JBDTYK010000189.1:0-4927 GCA_040005715.1 Actinomycetota bacterium
TGCTGGTCTCGATCTTCGGCCGCGAAACACCGGTCGAGCTCTCGTTCAGCCAGGTCGCCAAGCTCTGACCCGCACCATCCCCAGCAACCAAGGAACTAGATAATGCCTCCCAAGAAGAAGAAGATCTCCGGCTTCATCAAGCTGCAGATCCAGGCCGGCGCAGCGACGCCGGCCCCGCCCGTGGGCCCCGCCCTCGGTCAGCACGGCGTCAACATCATGGAGTTCGTCAAGGCGTACAACGCTGCGACGGAGTCACAGCGCGGCAACGTCATCCCCGTGGAGATCACGGTCTACGAGGATCGCTCGTTCACCTTCATCACCAAGACCCCTCCGGCAGCCGAGCTGATCAAGAAGGCCGCAGGCGTGGCCAAGGGCTCAGGGGAGCCGCACAAGACCAAGGTTGCCCACCTCACGGCCAAGCAGCTGCGCGAGATTGCCGCCGTGAAGATGGAAGACCTCAACGCCAACGACATCGAGCAGGCAGCCAAGATCATTGCCGGCACCGCTCGTTCGATGGGCGTCACCACCGGTTAGTTGCACCCGGGCTCCGCACGAGCGGAGCTCGTTTTCCGGTATGACGGTCGGTGACCTCCCCTGTGGAGGTGCCCGGCGGCGTACCGATCAGTGGCAGGGCCAGCGCTGGTCCGTTCGACCACGAACTCCATATTTCAAGAAGTCTGCTTGACCGCAGCAAAGCACCAGGAGCAGAGATGAAGCGCAGCAAGGCATACCGCGCCGCCGCCGAGAAGATCGGCACGGACAAGTTCTACACACCACTTCAGGCCGTCCGGCTGGCCAAGAGCGTCAGCAGCACGAAGTACGACTCGACCGTTGAGGTTGCCATGCGTATGGGCATCGACCCACGCAAGGCTGACCAGATGGTCCGCGGCACCGTCAACCTCCCGCACGGCACCGGCAAGGTCGCAAGGGTCCTGGTCTTCGCCACCGGCGAGCGGGCAGAGCAGGCTAAGGCCGCGGGTGCTGACTACGTCGGCTCGGACGAACTGTTGGCCAAGGTCGCTGGCGGATGGCTCGACTTCGACTCGGTCGTGGCCACACCGGACCTGATGGGCAAGGTCGGACGCCTCGGCAAGGTCCTGGGTCCCCGTGGTCTCATGCCCAACCCCAAGACCGGCACTGTGACGATGGACGTGGCCAAGGCCGTCACCGAGATCAAGGGTGGCAAGATCGAGTTCCGGTCCGACAAGCACGCCAACCTGCATTTCATCATCGGCAAGGCCTCCTTCGACGAGGTCCAGCTGGTGGAGAACTATGGCGCAGCCCTGGACGAGATCCGTCGTCTGAAGCCCTCGTCGTCCAAGGGTCGCTACATCGAGCGAGCCGTGATGTCCACGACCATGGGCCCTGGCATCCCACTGGAGCACACCAAGTGGCGCAACCTGCTGGACGAGGAAGAGTCGGACTGATCGCTCTGATCGTCTGAAGCCTGCACTTGCACGACGGCAGAGGCCGCACCGGACCACCGGCGCGGCCTGTGCCGTTTTTTGCACATGGCCCGGCGGCGGCAATGGAGGCCGCCGCCGCGGACGCACGGTCTGCCCGATTTGGCCCGCGGGCGGCTGCCCTCTAGGCTGGGCGTCGACCAAAGACCGCCGGTTGTCATCCCGCTCCCTGCAGGATGATCGAAGGTTCCGCAGCATGCGGGCAGCCAGCGCAGGATCGCACGTGACCGGCATACCTCCTCGTATGCCGCGAGCTCCGCGCCCTGCGCCGGGGCTCTTCTTGTTCTGTGGCCCCTTCTCCGGCATTTCATTTCGGAAGGAGGCCCAGTGGCAAAGCCCGAAAAGGCAGCAGCCATCGCCGAGCTGACGGACAAGTTCCGTAACTCGGGTGCGGCCGTGCTCACGGACTACCGCGGCCTGACCGTGGCGCAGCTCACCACGTTGCGTAGCACCATTCGCGAGCACGCTACCTATGCCGTCGTGAAGAACACGCTCACCGAGATCGCAGCCAAGGCAGCCGGAGTCACGGCTTTCGATGGCCAGTTCTCGGGGCCGTCCGCGATCGCCTTCATCACCGGTGACCCGGTTGAGGCGGCCAAGGGCCTGCGTGACTTCGCCAAGGCAAACCCCAACCTCGTGATCAGGGCCGGCGTCATGGACGGCAAGGCCCTTACTCCCGCGGAGATCAACAAGCTCGCGGACCTCGAGTCCCGCGAGGTTCTTCTGACCAAGCTGGCTGGCGCCATGAACGCGTCGCTCAGCAAGGCCGTCTATCTCTTCGCCGCTCCCTTGTCGCAGATGGCCCGCGTGGTCGAAGCTCTGCGCGCCAAGGTTGAGGCCGAGGGTCCTGCTGTCACTGCGGAGGCTGATGCAGAGTCCACCGCCGCGGCAACCCAGGATGCGCCCGTTGTTGCTGATGCCGTTGAGGCACCAGCAGAGCGCGCCGCGGAGACAACCCAGGATGCGCCCGTCGTCGTTGATGCCGTAGAGGCACCAGCTGACAGCGCCCCGCAGACAACCCAGGACGTCGCCAAGGGTGGCGACGAGAGCTGACGCGACCCGGTCGCGACTGCTTCATCCACTATCAACGCCACTCACGGCATGTGTACGAATCATCAGAAAGGGACTGCCATCATGGCAAAGGTCAGCACTGACGGGCTCATCGAGTCTTTCAAGGAAATGACGCTCCTCGAGCTCTCCGAGTTCGTGAAGCTGTTCGAGGACACCTTTGGTGTCACCGCTGCGGCTCCGGTCGCAGTTGCCGCAGCCGGCGGCGCCGGCGCTGCTGCCGCCGAGGTTGAGGAGCAGGACGAGTTCGACGTCGTCCTCGAGGCCGCTGGCGAAAAGAAGATCCAGGTCATCAAGGAGGTGCGCGCCCTCACGAGCCTCGGTCTGAAGGAGGCCAAGGACCTCGTTGACGCCGCACCGAAGCCGGTCCTGGAGAAGGTTGCCAAGGACGTCGCCGAGAAGGCCAAGGCTGCTCTCGAGGGCGCTGGCGCCACCGTCACCCTCAAGTGACCTAGAACCCCGCGCCAGCTGCTGCTGGGACGCGGGGAATGCTTTAAGAAATGGGACAGGCCTTATGGTCTGTCCCATTTTTTGTGCGTTCTGAGCGAAATCATCACTGGACGACCTTGCACAGTGTTGTGCATCACAATCGATGCCAACTATGCCTAGGCATCTACCTCATGGTTCCGCGCCTGTGCGGGCTACCTACAGGGCGGAGGCGGCTTCCCGTCTGTGCCCCTGGCGCTGGTCAGAGGGCTGTCGGAGTCGTGGAAGCCCCTCGATTCTTGGTCCGGGTGGGGATCTCATGGTGCCTGGGCTGCACCTCAGGGCAGTCAAGTTTCTTTGAGCACTCGGTCAGGATTCTATGACCATTCGGTCAAGAACTCGGCAGCCTCCCTGGTGAGATATGCCCCAGTTGTACCCATTTGGGGATGGGCGAGATCGCACCGCCGGGTAAGGCTTCATCTGTCAACAGCAAGGTGCTCGCCCGGGTGTTACGCCCCGGGGCACAGCTGGTCAGTACGAATTCGGATCCCACGGAGGACCCTTGAAAATCTACTCGTTGAAGAAGAAGACGATCCCGAAGATCGCGGTGCTGGCCACAGGCCTTACCGCTGCTCTCCTGGCGGTCACCATCAGCCCGCAGGCCGCACAGGCGCACGTGGGCTACACCCAGAGCTGCGATGGGTGCCACAGCGCGGGCGGCTCGGTGAAAGCGACGCCAAGCAGCGCCACCCTGGCACCCGGCGCCTCCTACACGGTTGCGTTTGCCTACACGGGAGGCGGCGGTGCTTCCGGTTTCTGGATCTCCGGTAACGGCGTGAATGTCACTGGTGGCAGTGCGACCTCGGCGTCCATGACGGCGCCCGCAACCGCTGGTCCATACACATACACCGTCTGGGTGCGCTCCGGTGTCACGGCCTCCACCACCTACACGATCAACGTCGCCGCCGCCCCGGTAGCTGTCACGACCACAACGGCTCTTGCCGTATCCCCGACGGCGGGAGTTGCACCGGCTACTGCGAACCTGACCGCTACGGTCACGGGCGCGGGCGCTGCAGGCACCGTGGAGTTCTTCAACGGCACCACGTCGCTGGGTACCAGCCCCGTCGCCTCCGGTGTCGCCGCCAAATCGCTGACTGGGCTCGCTGTAGGCACCTACTCCTACAGCGCGAAGTTCATCCCGACCAACGCGACCCTGTTCACCTCGAGCACCTCGACGGTCAAGACCTTCGTGGTTACGGCCCCGGTCCCGGTTGCCGTCACCACCACGACGGCTCTCGCCGTGTCGCCAGCTACCGCTGTGGCACCGGCTAACGCGACGCTTACCGCTACGGTCACCGGCGCGGGCGCGGCTGGCACCGTGCAGTTCTTCAGCGGCACCACTTCGCTGGGCACCAGCCCGGTCGTCGCTGGTGTTGCCACCAAGGCGCTGACTGGTCTGGCTGCAGGCACATACACCTACACCGCGAACTTCATCCCGACCAGCGCGGCTGCCTTCACCCCGAGCACCTCGACGGCCAAAACTCTCGTGGTTACGGCCCCGGTCCCGGTTGCCGTCACCACCACGACGGCTCTCGCCGTGTCGCCAGCTACCGCTGTGGCACCGGCTAACGCGACGTTGACCGCTACGGTCACCGGCGCGGGCGCGGCTGGCACCGTGCAGTTCTTCAATGGCGCCACGTCGCTGGGCACCAGCCCGGTCGTCTCTGGTGTTGCCACCAAGTCGCTGACTGGCCTAGCTGCGGGGAGCTACTCCTACACCGCGAAGTTCATCCCGACCAATGCGGCCCTGTTCACCACGAGCACGTCGACGGCCAAGACCCTCGTGGTCACGGTCCCGCCGACGACTATCCCGCCGACGACTATCCCGCCGACGACTATCCCGCCGACGACTGTGCCGCCGACGACTGTGCCGCCGACGACTGTGCCGCCGACGACTGTGCCGCCGACGA
>JBDTYK010000190.1:0-4924 GCA_040005715.1 Actinomycetota bacterium
GATCAGTCACGCTGGACGGATCAGTCACGCTGGACGGATCAGTCACGCTGGACGGATCAGTCACGCTGGGATCAGCTGCGCTGGACGGATCAGTCACGCTGGGATCAGCTGCGCTGGATTGATCAGCGGCGCCGGTCTGTTCGATCTTGGTATCAGTCATGAGTTCTCCATGGTGTGGCTGTTGGTGGTGTCGCTCAAGATGGTGTCGCTGGGAGTGCCGGCGATGTCGACCCCCGCCCGGACCAGCGCATCCGTGAGTGCCGACCAGCCCAGCAGCGCGCACTTGACGCGTGCGGGGTACTTCGAGACGCCGGCGAACGCGACGCCGTCGCCGATCTTTGCTTCGTCGCCGGTGTCTGCGCCCCTGCTCGTCAGCATGCTGCGCATGGCATCGACAGAGCTGAGTGCCTCCTCGACGCTGTGTCCAATGACCTCATCAGCCAGGATCGAGGCCGAAGCCGTCGAGATGGCACAGCCGAGCGCGTCATACGACAGGTCGGCAATCACCGCCGACCGACCCTCTCCCCGCAGCTGGACCCGCAAGGTGCATTCGTCCCCGCAGGTGGGGTTGATGTGGTGGACCTGTGCGTCGAACGGCTCACGAAGGCCAGCGTGGTGGGGCCGTTTCGAGTGCTCAAGGATGATCTCCTGGTAGAGGTCCATCAGATCGCCACCCCGAAGACCGCAGGGACCCGGTCGAGGGCGGTGAGCAACGCCTCGACCTCAGCGACCGTGTTGTATGCCGCGAAGCTGGCTCTCGTCGTAGCCGTCACGTTCATCCTTCGATGCAGTGGCCATGCGCAGTGGTGACCGACCCGGACCGCAACCCCCGCGTCGTCAAGGATCTGGCCCACATCATGGGGATGGACCCCCTCGACGACGAAGGCGACCGCTCCGGAACGATCCTGACTCTCCGTGGGTCCGACAACCCGAACCCAGGGACGTTCGGCAAGACCGGCCAGCAGCGTCTCAGTCAGGACCCGTTCATGGGCGGTCACCCGCGGCATACCAAGTGCCTCGAGGTAGTCGCATGCTGCAGCCAGCCCCACGGCCTGAGCCGCCATCGGGACGCCAGCCTCGAAGCGTTGCGGCGGAGTCGCGAAGGTCGAGCCCTCCATCCGGACCTCCTCGATCATCGAGCCACCCGTGAGGAACGGAGGCATGGCCGCAAGCAGGTCATATCGGCCCCACAGAACGCCGATCCCCATCGGACCCAGCATCTTGTGACCGCTGAAGGCCAGGAAGTCAACACCCAGATCCACCACGTCAACAACCTGGTGAGGCACCGACTGACAGGCATCCAGAAGGGTCAGCGCTCCGACCTCCCTGGCCCGCTTCACAACGGCGGCAACGGGGTTGACCGTGCCCAGAACGTTGGAGACGTGGGTGAACGCAACGATCTTGGTTCGGTCGGTGATAACCGAGCTCAGGTCACTGAGGTCAAGTCGGCCATCGTCGGTGATACCGATCCAGCGCAAGGTTGCACCAGTGCGCCGGGCGAGCTCTTGCCACGGAAGCAGATTGGCGTGATGCTCCATCTCCGTGACGACGATCTCGTCGCCGGTTCCCAGTTCGAACCTGGCAGCGAGCACCGGGTCGACGCCGTCCATGGCCCCGTGAGCCGCAGCATTGCTGAATGAGTAGGCGACAAGGTTTATCGCCTCTGTGGCGTTCTTGGTGAACACGACCTCACGAGCCTGTGCACCGATGAAACGGGCAACCGTCTCACGGGCCGACTCAAAGGCGTCGGTCGCCTCCTCGGCCAGCTGGTGAGCCCCGCGATGGACCGCAGAGTTGTGCTGCTCGTAGAAGGCCCGTTCGGCATCGAGCACCTGCCGTGGCTTGTGCGAGGTAGCCCCAGAATCGAGATACACCAATGGCTTTCCGTCACGCACGGTGCGCGACAGGATCGCAAAGTCACCGCGGACAGCAGCCGACTCCTGCGCGGTGAATGCCCCTGAGAGGGTGACTTCTGTCATGGTGTCGATCCCGAGCCTCAGGCCTCGACCTTGAGGAAGCGGTCGTAGCCCTCGTCCTCGAGCCGGTCAGCAAGCTCTGGGCCGGCTGACTCGACAATCCTGCCGTCGATGAAGACGTGCACGAAGTCGGGGTGGATGTAGCGAAGGATCCTGGTGTAGTGCGTGATCAGCAGGACGCCGACATCTCCGCCGGCAGCAACCCGGTTGACCCCTTCGGAGACGACCTTGAGCGCATCGACATCGAGCCCGGAGTCGGTCTCGTCCAGAATGGCCATCTTCGGGCGCAGCATCTCCATCTGGAGGATCTCGTGGCGCTTCTTCTCGCCGCCCGAGAAACCCTCGTTGACATTGCGCTCGGCGAATTCGGGGTCCATCCGCAGCTCGGTCATGGCGGCCTTCATGTCCTTGACCCAGGTCCGCAGCTTGGGGGCCTCGCCGTCGATCGCGGTCTTGGCGGTTCGCAGGAAGTTGGAGACCGTGACGCCCGGAACCTCGATCGGGTACTGCATGGCCAGGAACAACCCCGCGCGAGCACGCTCGTCAACCTTCATGGCCAGGACGTCCTCGCCGTCCAGCGTGATCGTGCCGCCGGTGACGGTGTACTTCGGGTGTCCGGCGATGCTGTACGCCAGGGTCGACTTGCCGGAGCCGTTGGGCCCCATGATGGCGTGCGTCTCCCCCGCTTTGACCGTCAGGTCGACGCCCTGCAGTATCTCCTTGACCCCGTTCTCGGTATTGACCGTGACGTGCAGGTCTTGAATTTCCAGTGTTGCCATGGGCTTTCAGTTCTCCTTCGTCACGGAGACGAACACGTCGCCACCGTCGATCTTTACGGGGTATACAGCAATGGGGACGGTGGCCGGAAGGCCGATGGGCTTGCCGGAGCGGAGTTCAAATCGTGAGCCGTGCAGCCAGCACTCGACGCTGGTGTCCTCGACATCGCCCTCGGACAACGAGACGTTGGCGTGGCTGCAGGTGTCGTCGATGGCATGGATGACACCCGCGCTGTCTCGCACGATGGCAACCAGCTTTCCGCTGATCTCGGCCTGCACGGCACCGACCGTCGGCAGATCGTTGACTGCGCAGACAAGGACGAAGCCGTCGGCCCCCTCGGTCGCGGCGCCCACGTCGTCGGTCATCGCGGTGGTGGCCGTGTCGGTCTCGCTCACGCGGACTCCGTCAGGATTGGTGAGCCCATCGACAAGGACAGCTCTGCGTCGATGGCAGCCATGACATGGTCCTCAACCTCGCTGACCCCGATTCGGCCAACGATGTCCGCGAAGAAGCCGCGAACCACGAGGCGGCGGGCCTCGTCCTGGGTGATTCCCCGCGACTCCAGATAGAAGAGCTGCTCGTCGTCGAAGCGACCAGTGGCCGAGGCGTGCCCGGCGCGGACGATCTCACCGGTCTCGATCTCGAGGTTCGGCACGGAGTCTGCCCTGGCGCCGTCGCTGAGGATGAGGTTGCGGTTCAGCTCATAGGTGTTCGTGCCCTCGGCAGTGGTGCGGATGAGCACATCGCCGATCCAGACCGTGTGGGCGGAGTCCCCCTGGAGGGCTCCCTTGTACTCGACGTTCGACGTGCAGTGGGGCGTCTCGTGGTCCACGAAAAGACGATGCTCCTGGTGCTGACCCGCGTCCGCGAAGTAGACGCCGATAGCCTCGGCAGAGCCACCAGGGCCTGAGTACCGGACGTTGGTGCAAATCCGCACGATCTCACCGCCGAGCGTGACCGTGACGTGCCTGAGCTTGGCGTCGCGTCCGACGAGGGCATCGTTCTGGGCGAGGTGGACTGCGTCGTCGTCCCACTCCTGGACGGTCACGAACGTCAGGTCTGCTCCGTCCCCGACGCGAAGCTCGACGTTGGCCGCACACTCCGCCGAGCCCTTGTGTGTGAGCACCACCGTCGCCTTGGAGAAACGACCGGCATCGACGATCAGGTGGTCGTTGATCCTGGGAGGACGCCCGTCTTCAGCGGACCTGCCGGTGATCGTGATGCGAACCGGCTCGCCGAGCTCGACCTCGTTACCGATCGTCACCAGCGTTGCCTTCTCGGCGCCGGCCCACGCTGCGGCGGACACGCGGTCAGACGGACGCAGGACGGACCCGAAGATGGTGTCGCCAGCCTTGGCCTGGCCGATCTCGACGCCCTCGGGCGCGAAGATGTCCAGCGTCAGCGCGGATTCGTCAGTCGGTTCGACCTGGAAGAGGCCCGCGAGACGGTCAACCGGGGTAAAGCGCCACTCCTCCTCGCGTCCACCCGGGAGCGCGAAGTCGGCCACGTCATACGAGGTCAGGCGCTCTGCGCGTGACTGGTCCGGGACATAGGCGGCCCCGGAGTCCGTATGGGCCTGGGACCCCGGGTTTTGGGGAAGAGTTTCCTGGGTGAGGGACATCAACCGACCGCGCCTTCCATTTGGAGCTCGATGAGTCTGTTGAGCTCGAGGGCGTACTCCATGGGCAGCTCGCGCGCGATGGGCTCGATGAAACCTCGCACGATCATGGCCATCGCCTCCTGCTCAGTCATGCCTCGGGACATGAGGTAGAAGAGCTGGTCGTCGCCGATCTTGGAGACCGTTGCCTCGTGACCCATCTTCACGTCGTCTTCGCGGACATCGACGTACGGATAGGTGTCCGAGCGGCTGATGGTGTCGACCAGCAACGCGTCACAGCGCACGTTCGAGGCGCTGCCGTGCGCGCCCTCATTGATCTGAACCAGGCCACGGTAGGAGGTGCGACCCCCGCCCCGGGCGACCGACTTGGAGATGATGCTGGAGTGAGTGTGTGGGGCGGCGTGCACCATCTTGGCGCCGGCGTCCTGGTGCTGGCCCTCGCCGGCGAAGGCGACCGACAACGTCTCGCCCTTGGCATGCTCGCCCAGGAGGTAGACGGCCGGGTACTTCATGGTCACCTTGGAGCCGATGTTGCCGTCGATCCACTCCATCG
>JBDTYK010000191.1:0-4906 GCA_040005715.1 Actinomycetota bacterium
CGCTCGGCTGCCTGCCACCGCAGCTGAGGCCTACGGGCGGCCAATCACCGGCTACACCGCCCGCTGCTGGTTCTCAACCCTGGTCGCTCGGCTGCCTGCCACCGCAGCTGAGGCCTACGGGCGGCCAATCACCGGCTACACCGCCCGCTGCTGGTTCTCAACCCTGGTCGCTCGGCTGCCTGCCACCGCAGCTGAGGCCTACGGGCGGCCAATCACCGGCTACCCCGCCCGCTGCTGGTTCTCAACCCTGCACGCGGCTGTCGTAGCCGGCCCACTCGGCCTCGCGCAGCTCGACCTTGCGGATCTTTCCGGTCGCGGTCTTGGGCAGTGACTCGACGAACTCGACCTGGTCGGGCGCCTTGTAGTGGGCGATCTGCGTTCGGACGTGGGCGATGATCTCTGCACCCGTGGCAGCGACGCCCGGCTTCATGACGACAAAGGCCTTCGGCCGCTCACCCCACTTCGCGTCCGGGTGGCTGACCACGGCAACTTCGAGCACGCCGGGATAGGAGTCGATGGCTGCCTCCACCTCGATCGTCGAGATGTTCTCTCCACCCGAGATGATGATGTCCTTGGCCCGATCCCTCAGCTCAAGGTAGCCATCCGGGTGCCAGACCCCGAGGTCGCCGGAGTGGAACCAGCCGCCACGGAAAGCGTCCGCTGTGGCGTCGGGGTCGGCAAAGTAGCCCTTCATCACGTTGTTGCCGCGCATGACGACCTCACCGAGCGTCTCGCCGTCACGAGGGACATCAGCCATCTGCTCGTCGACGACGCGGATACCGTCGGTGACGATCATGCCGACTCCCTGGCGGGAGAGAAGCTTGCTGCGCGCCGCTACGTCGAGGCCGGCCCAGGCATCCTGTGGCTCGCAGATGGTGTACGGCCCGTAGGTTTCAGTGAGGCCATAGACGTGCACGACGGTCGCGCCGATCGCGTCCATCGTCGAGATCACCGTCGGGCTCGGAGGGGCTCCGGCCGTGGTGACCACAACCTCGTGATCAAGGGTGTGCACCTGGCTTGAGTTTGCGATGGAGACCAGCACGGTCGGTGAGCCGTTCAGATGCGTGATGCCCTCCTTGTCCAGCAGCTCCCAGATCAGGTCCGCATCCACGGCCCGGAGGCAGACATGGGTGCCGCCGATGGCCGTGATCGCCCATGCCGTGCACCAGCCGTTGCAGTGGAACATGGGCAGCGTCCACAGATAGCGGGTTCGCGCTCCGTGCCTGGAGTGGATGATCTCGGCCAGGGAGTTCAGGTAGGCGCCGCGGTGGTGGTACATGACGCCCTTTGGTCGCCCGGTCGTCCCGGACGTGTAGTTGATCGAGATCGTCGAACCCTCGTCATCAACCGTCCACGGCAGCGGGTCGTCATTGCCGAGGGCACACAGCTCCGGGTAGGTGATCCCCGGCACCTCGGGTAGCGGCTGCACGCCTCCTGCGGGGTCCACGACCGTGACGACCTGCCGCAGCTCCGGCAGATCCGGCAGTGCCGACTTGACCATGCGGTGCAGTCCGGCATCCACGACCAGAACGGTCGCGCCCGAGTGCTTGAGGATGTAGTGGACCTCGGGTGGCGCCAACCGCGTGTTAACGGCAACCAGAACGGCGCCAGCCAGCGGCACGGCGAAATGAGCGACCAGCATCTCAGGGATATTGGGCAGCAGATACGCCACTCGGTCGCCGGGGTTGACCCCGCAGGCCCGCAGCCCATGAGCCACGCGCGTCACCTCCGCGGACAGCTGGGTGTAGGTCATCCTTCGCTCGCCGTACACCACGGCCTCACGATCCGGGAAGACCTCCGCGGCGCGGGCCAGGAATGCCAGCGGAGTCAGCGGCGTGGACCAGACTTCTTGGCTTGTTGTCGTGGTGGTCACGAGTCCTCCAGGTCAGGGCGCAAGCGCGTGGGTGATGGGAGTGAGTCCTACGAAAGCGGTGGCACCCCGCACACTAGCCGTCCGGCAGCCACCGCATGGTCGGGCAGATCAGCGAATCGCGGTCCGCGCAGCGACAGCGCGCGACGTGGACCTGGTCGAGGTTTGGTTTCCCCGCCACTGGGCAATCTCCAGGAGTTGACCCGGACCAGCTAAGGAGAACACATGCTTTCAGCGATCATCAGCGCAGTCATCGTGGGAGCCATCATTGGTGCCCTCGGACGCCTGGTCGTACGTGGCAGACAGTCGATATCGATCCTGGCCACCATCCTCATCGGGATCGCCGCTGCCCTCATCGGAACGTTCATCGCCAGTGCCCTGGGCGTCGGCGACACCAGTGGAATCGACTGGATCAAGCTCAGCATCCAGGTTGTTCTCGCGGCTATCGGCGTCTCCATGTACGCCGGACGACGCAGGGTCACCACCTGACTCACCAAACCTCAGCAGCGGCGGCCGACGACGCGGTTCGGTACAGCCTGCGTGTCGCGGCCGCCTACGCGTGGCGCCTCATTGTGGTGGGCGTCGCCGTCTTCCTGGTCTTCTTCGTGCTGGCCAAGCTCACACTCGTCGCGGTCGCCATCTTCGCCGGACTGGTCATCTCCGCCCTGTTGTACCCGCTGGTGGATCTCTGCGCCCGGGCGCTGCCTCGCGGCCTGGCCGTTGCGCTGGCGTTGGTTCTGACCCTGGTCGCTTTCGGTGCTGTCTTCACCTTCATCGCCAACTCGGTCGCGGGGCAGTCGGCAACCCTGTCAGCTCAGTTCTCCAATGGTCTCGGCGACATCGAGCGATCCCTGACGGGGGCGCCCTTCCACATCCGGGCGGTCGACCTGGCCCAGCTGGGCCAGCAGGCCCGCGACTGGGTGACTCAAAATGGTGGTTCTCTGCTGGGGCGGGCGCTCAGCGGGGCGGGCGTGGCTGTGGAAGCGCTCACCGGGTTCGTCCTTGCCGTGTTCTGCTCCATCTTCTTCCTTCGCTCCGGGGACCGGATGTGGACCTGGTTGCTCACACAGGCCGGCGGTGACCGCCGTCGCTGGGACGACGCAGCGCGTGCGGGCTGGGCCACCTTCGCCGGCTATACCCGCGGGATTGTGGTCATTGCCGCGACCAACGCGGTACTGGTCGGCATCGCCCTGCTGATCTTGCGGGTGCCATTGGCACTACCCCTGGCCCTGCTGACCTTCTTCGCGGCTTTCATTCCCCTGATCGGGGCTCCCATCGCCCTCGGGGTGGCCACACTGGTGGCGCTGGCTGCGCGCGGCCCAGTGGTCGCCTTGCTGATCCTGGGTCTCATCGTGGTCATCGGCCAGATCGAAGGTCACCTGCTTCACCCCATGGTGATGAGCCGCGCCGTCAACCTCCATCCGCTCGTGGTTGCCCTCTCGGTCGCGTCGGGAACCCTCCTTGCAGGCGTCATCGGCGCGGTCGTCGCGGTGCCCATCGTCGCGGTTGCCTGGACGGTCAGAACCACACTAAAGGCCGAAGTCGCCTCGGGGTTGCCCGCCAAGGCAGCGGTGCCGAAGGGTCCGGCTTCGGGCCCGGAACAGACCTACGGCGCGCCATCCCTGCCAGACGTGCGAAGGACGCTCTGAGTGCCCCCACAGGGAATTCTCAGCAAGCGTGGAGGTTCCTCCAAGGGTTTGGCTGTTGATTGGATGCATGGCGACGGGATAAGGCCCGTCCGTGAGGAGTAGCCGACATGTCCTTCCATCGCTTCCCGATCTGCAAGGCCAGCGGCAAGGTCCGTTTTGGGGAGCGGAAGGACGTGAAGCTCGCGCTGCGCCAGGCCGACCGGAACCGTGCCCAGGCACTGATGAACGATGTGCCGTGCAGCCGGCGCGAGATCCGGGCATACCACTGCTCCGACTGCAACGGCGGCTGGCATCTCACCGCCTCGCCTGAGCGTTTCCGGATCGTCCCGTCGGCACTGCCGGAGTACACCCGCGCGGACGCACCCGCCGAAGAGACGATCTGGCGCACCGCCGACTCCGGGCTGATGGGCAGCAAGGTCGCCTGATTCGAAGTTGGCCCGTCAGGTTCGACGCAGCATCCAAGCCACCATGGCACTCGAGGCCATGGTGGCTTGTGCTTTGTGGACGTTCTGACGAGCGGCGCCGGCTAGGTCGAATCGAAGAAGAGCCAAAGAGCCCGCGCGCACGGACGGCGCGCAGGGCACTGAGTGCCTTGCGCGCCGCCTGGGTGTGTGACGTCCAGGCCGGTTGAACCGGCCCGGTCGTCAGCTCGCCTTTTTAGAAGAAGCCGAGCGGTTTGGTGCTGTAGCTGACCAGAAGGTTCTTGGTCTGGCTGTAGTGGTCGAGCATCATGGCGTGGTTCTCCCGGCCGATGCCGGAGATCTTGTACCCGCCGAAGGCCGCGCCTGCGGGGTAGGCGTGGTAGCAGTTGGTCCAGACCCGGCCGGCCTTGATCTTGCGACCCATCTTGTAGGCCCGGTTCCCGTCGCGGGTCCAGACCCCGGCGCCCAGTCCGTAGAGGGTGTCGTTGGCGATCGCCAGGGCGTCCTCGTCGTCCTTGAAGGTGGTCACGGCCAGTACCGGGCCGAAGATCTCCTCCTGGAATACCCGCATCTTGTTGTCACCCTTGAGAACGGTGGGCTCGAAGAAGTAGCCGCCGGCGAACTCTGGCTCCACGCTGGCGGGGTTGCCACCGATCAGGACCTCCGCTCCTTCGGCTTTGCCGATCGCCACGTAGGAGGCGATCTTGTCGATCTGGGACTTGGAGACCTGCGGCCCCATCATGGTCTCGGTGTCCAGCGGGTCGCCCTGCTTTATGGCGGCGATCCGGACCAGGCACCTGGCCATGAACTCCTCGTAGATGTCCTCGTGGATCAGTGCGCGCGACGGCGCGGTGCAGACCTCGCCCTTGTTGAACGCGTACAGCACCAGACCCTCGATGGCCTTGTCCAGGAACTCGTCGTCGTGGTCCATCACGTCGGCGAAGAAGATGTTCGGGGACTTCCCG
>JBDTYK010000192.1:0-4892 GCA_040005715.1 Actinomycetota bacterium
CGGCTCACTCGAGAGGTAAGGGGTGATCACGATGGGCAGCGGGTCGAAGGACGCAGCGACTTCCGAGAGACCCCTCTGCTGTGCGTCGTTCCAGCCGGCCAGCCAGCCGGCGCAGGTCGATGCCGGGTCCGCCTCGGGAAAGACGCGGTTGACCACGACCTGGTCGACATTGACGCCGTACAGACTCAGGGAGGTCAGCGTCCGACGGGACTCGGCGATGACCACGCGCTCGGGGGTGAGCACAAGTCGAACAGAGGTGGTCTCGGCCGAGAGGACTGACTGGATCTCGCGCAGGGTCTCGCGCCAACGGCTCAACGTCTCCACCACGTTGGCCCCGGGAAGCGGTATCCCCGCCGCAGCCTGAGCTGCGGGCCGCAGCGTCCGAAGCAGACCCCTTTGTGCCGGCATCAGCTTCTGGATGTGCCAGGCCAGCGCTTCCGGCAGGGCCAACAACCTCAGCGTCTCGGCGGTGGGTGCGCAGTCGACGACAACCAGGTCCCAGGGGCCCGACTCGACCTGCGTTCGCAGCTCGAGCAGCGCAACAATCTCGTTGGCGCCGGGCAGCTGAGCTACCTCGTCGGCGACAACCGGGTCGACACCCAGGGCATTGAGCACGGTGAGGAGATAGTCCTGCACCGAGCGCCAGGACCGTCGGAGGTCATGAGTATCGCTGAGCTGCAGTGCACACAGCCCGGGCTCGACCTCAACCAATGGGTCGGGCCGCTCCGCGGTGGTGGTCAGACTGACGCCAAGCGCGTCGCCAAGCGAATGTGCCGCATCAGTGGACATCACAAGGGTCTTGATGCCGCTTCGGGCCGCCTGTACAGCGGTTGCCGCGGCCGTCGTCGTCTTCCCGACGCCGCCTTTGCCGGTGAAGAGAACGACCCTCACGAGATGCCCAAGCCCTGGCTCACGCCTCGACGTGCTTCTTGAGGGCGGTCAAGGCGGTGTCGATGATGACCTTCTCGGCCTTGCGTTTGAGCATTCCGAGCATGGGGATCTTGACATCCACCGACAGCCTGTAGGTGACCTCGGTGCCGGCACCTTCGCCCGCAAGGGTGTACGAGCCGTTCATCGCCTTGAGCACGTGAGCGCTGACCAACGTCCACGAGATCACCCCCGTGCCGTCCTCCGCGACGTCCCAGTCGTACTCAAGGACATAGGTGTCCTTCAAGGCGCCGGCATCGAGCGTGAACTCGACCTGGTTGGCCCATCCGTCCCCGTCCTCGGAGATCACCGCAACCTTCTTGACCTCCCCCGCCCACTCGGGATAGCTGTCAAAGTCGGCGATCACGTCGAGGACGGCACCCGGTCTGGCATTGATGAGGGTGCTGGACTCGGTGCGCTCGGCCATGATGCGAAGGTTACCTTGCCCCCGGCGCGACGGCGGCAGTTGCCTGCCGGTGACCCTCCGATGGCAACGCGCTCCACTTTCGTGCCGCGGTGGTCCTTGCGTTGGTCAGACTCCAGGTTTGCCATCCACCTGGTCGATAGGGTGTGGGGACTCAATTCGGCAAGGGCTGCAGGAGGCTGTTCATGAAGAGCATCTCGGTTCCACCCCTTGTCACTCCCAGCCTCGAAGGCAACCTCTCGGATCTGCCAATCCGCAATGCCAGCGCCCAACCTCACGAGGTGGCGTTCTCAAGACCCTTGGCAAACGCATGGGTCGACGTGACACACGCAGAGTTCGCCGCTGAGGTCCGCGCCGTGGCCAAGGGTCTGATCGCAAAAGGCATCGGCCTCGGAGAGCGCGTCGCGATCATGAGCAGGACGCGCTACGAGTGGACCCTGACCGACTTCGCGGTCTGGACCGCCGGTGCGGTCCCGGTTCCGATATACGAGACCTCTTCGGCCTCACAGGTGAGCTGGATCATCAGTGACGCAGGTTGTGCCGCCGTGGTTCTGGAGACGCCGACCCATGCGGCGGTCCTGGCCCAGGTGCGCGCGGACCTGCCCAACCTGCGCGAGGTCTGGGCCATCGATGCCGGTGGGCTGGACGAGCTCAAGGCAGCCGGCGGCCAGGTCACCGACGACGAGCTCGAGGCCAGGCGGGGGCAGGTCAACCGCTCCTCCCTCGCCACGATCATCTACACGTCGGGCACCACCGGTCGGCCCAAGGGTTGCCTGCTCACCCACGACAACTTCATGGCTCTGGCTGAGAACACTGCTGAGCGGATGAAGGCCGTCGTGTATGCCGACGGAGCAGCCACGCTGTTGTTCCTGCCTCTGGCCCACGTCTTCGCGCGCTTCGTCCAGGTTGTGTGCGTCCAGGCCGGTGTCCGGATGGGCCACACAGCAGACATCAAGAACCTGCTCGCCGACTTTGGCACCTTCTCTCCCACGTTCATCCTGTCGGTTCCTCGTGTCTTCGAGAAGATCTACAACTCCTCAGAGCAGAAGGCAGTCGCCGACGGCAAGGGCAAGATCTTCTCGACCGCAGCCGCTACGGCCATTGCCTGGAGCACCGCCCACGATGAGGGCCGACCCGGTTTCCTGCTCAACGCGAAACATGCCGTCTTCGACAAGCTCGTATACGTCAAGCTTCGCGCCGCAATGGGCGGCAAGGTGGTTTTCGCGGTCTCCGGCGGCGCCCCGTTGGGCACCAGGCTGGGCCACTTCTACCGGGGAATCGGGCTCACGGTGCTCGAGGGCTATGGACTCACAGAGACCACAGCGCCGGCAACCATCAACACCCCGGAGCTGATCAAGATCGGCAGCGTTGGGCCGCCGCTGCCAGGCGTCTCAATCCGGATCGCAGACGACGGTGAGATCCTGATCAAGGGCAACAACGTCTTCTCGGGCTACCGCAACAACGAGACCGCCACCAGCGAGGTCATGGTCGATGGCTGGTTCCACACCGGCGACATCGGAGAGCTCGACAAGGATGGGTTCCTGAAGATCACCGGCCGAAAGAAGGAGCTGCTGGTCACAACCGGCGGCAAGAACGTCGCCCCCGCAGTTCTGGAAGATCGACTGCGCGCTCATCAGCTGGTGTCACAGTGCATCGTCGTCGGTGACCAGCGGCCCTTCATCGGTGCGCTGATAACCCTTGATGCCGAGATGCTCCCCGCCTGGGCCACGAACAACGGCCTTGAGCCGCTCTCCATGGACAAGGCTCGCGCAAACACCGCTGTTCTCGCCGAGATCAAAAGGGCGGTCGATGACGCGAACCAGGCTGTGAGCAAGGCGGAGTCCATTCGCAAGTTCACCCTCCTTCCGGGGGATTTCACCGAGGCCAACGGCTATCTGACGCCGTCACTGAAGCTCAAGCGAAACCTCGTGATGACGGACTTCTGGTCCGAAGTCGAGGCGCTGTACGCCGGCCCCGGCGAATGATGATCTAGATCACCCCCGGTTCTGCGGCCCAGCTCGCTCCTGGAGCACCCAAGCTCGTCTCGAGAGGGTCCCCGCGACCTAGCGGTAGACCTGGGCGAGGGTTTGCAGATACGCCGTCCAACCAGTCACAAACCGTGCCTGCGAGATTCCGAAGCTCTGTGGAAAAGCTTGCATCGCCACACCATCTGGATCGAACTGGACCGCTTTGTCCACCTTCAGTCCTCCCGAGATCGCCCGATAGAACGACACCACCTTGGCTTGGCCGTAGACGTCGACCAGTCGCGATACGGCCAGCCATGACGCGGAGTACGAAGGCGCGATCTTGGCTTGCGCCGGGTCGAAGTCGTTCGTGGTCGGTAGCGCCTTGGGCCCCTTACCTTCACGCACGAGGGTGAGCAGCTCACCGGCGATCTGTGCCCGAGAGAGGCCGAGACCGGAGTATCCGACGTAGTCGGCCATCCCCTCCGACAACCAGATCGGCACCGGCCGCGTGGTCGAGGACCTGGTGGCCACGTGGGTGATCTCGTGGGTGATGACGACCTGGCGACCGTCGCGGTCAAGCGCGGTGAAGGCCTTGGGGTTGATCACGATCCGGTCGCCCTCAGCCTCTTGGCCGGGGCTGATATCGCCCTGGGTGATGGCGGCGACCTGATCGAGCCCTTCGTCGGCAGATCGGGAGACCAGCCCCGCGAACTCTGCGGTGGTGGACGGTGTCAGGATCACGACGTGGGAGTTCCAGCCCGTTCCCCAAACTCCGGTGACCCGCCGGACCGATGAGTCCGCAATCGACTCGTAGTCGCGCATCCGGGACTCTGGGGCATTGCCGATCACGGTGACGGAGCGGCCGCGGAGCACCCTGAGCCCCTGCAGGTCCCACAGCTGCGGTGCGGTGACACCGTCAGAGTCGTCGGCAATACGCCACCCGCTGGCGCGTCGCACCAGCGTGTATGTCGCTTGGAAGGCGCGTGGCCCGCGGTCATAACCAGCCAGCGAGTAGGTGCCCGGAACGCTCGCCACCCATGCCGTCGACCCCAGATGCTCGGCCCGCGAGAGCTTGAGCGCCGGCGCCGGCTGCACCGTGCCGTAGGTGAACTGACCAAGCGGAAGCCTGATGAGATTGTCGAACTCCACCGACTGCCGTTCGCCGAACGACGAGGCGGGGACGTCCACCGTCGCCATCCATGCACGCTTGTCATGGGTCTTCACGGCCCGCGAGCGGGCTGTGAGCAGGTTCTGGGCGGCCAGGATGCGGACGTTTGCCTCGCCAGCCGTCGGAACTGAGGACGCTGCCTGATCCTTGCCTTTCGCTCCTGGGAACGCGGCCCCGCTCACCGGCGGCACGCCCGCACGGCCCCAGCTGCCACTTACCTGGCTCGCCAAACCCACAGAACCCGCAACAAGCCCGGCGGACAGCGCAATCGCCACGATGCGCCAGGTCCTGGTCATCGCATCATCGTAGGCGGCCCGCGCATATGGGACTCAGCATCGCAGGTGGCCCGCGCATATGGGACTGAGCATCGCAGGTGGCCCGCGCATATGGGACTGAGCATCGCAGG
>JBDTYK010000193.1:0-4880 GCA_040005715.1 Actinomycetota bacterium
TGTTGTTGCCCTCATCCCACGTGATGATGATCGCGGTCGTCCCGGACTGGTATTCCGGCGAGCTCAACAGGCCCGGCACGAAGGCCTTCGCCCAGTTGTCTCCGTTGCGGATGCGCTGCGAGATCGTGGTATTCGGCACAAGGTGCATGATGTCGGTCTTGTTGGGGATGATCAGGTTGAACTGCGCGGACAGGGCGGCCGCGGGTGTGCCGGAGAGCGGCTGGTCGTACAGGGGGCACAACGTCTTCTGGGTGCGGGTGTAGTACCTGTACGGAGCGTGGTTGATGACGAAACCGGTCGTCGCCTTCATCGAGCAGTTGCTTGGCATCGACTCGTTCCACTCGGCCGCCTTGTCTCCCATCAGCTCGAAAATGCTCTCGCTGGCCTGCGGCCACGTGGTCGGGGTGCTGTTGGACGTAATGGGTTTGAGGCTTGTGCAGATGCCGTTGTTGTCGATGGCGGTGCATCCCGTGTAGCCCGAGGTCAGGGCCACGTAGTTGGCCAGACTGGTTGTCGACAGGGAAAGGTCATTCTTGGAGTAGCTGCAGGCCTGGATCAAAGAGTTCAGGTATGGCGCGTCGGTCGTGTTACCCACAATCCTGTTCAGCGGCTTGTTCTCGAACATGATCAGCGCGACGTGGGAGTAGGTGCTCGGAGCGGCCGTCGCAGGGGCGACCCCGCATGGCGCGGACGCCGCGATGGTTGAAGCGCTTGCCGGAGTCCGCTCCGCGACTGCTGGGCCAGTGACGCCCAGAGCACCGATCAGAACTGCGGTTGCGGTTACACAAAGTCCTCTCATGAGGACCCCCTTGACATTCGCTCGTAAGGCCAGGGCAGTGAATATGCCCTTAGGCTAAGTCCAGGGACCCTGTTCTGTGATCGCCGAAATGGATGACAGAACTGTCATCTTCCAGCCGGATGCCTGCCAAGTCGGGTCAGCCCTGATGAATGCCAGAGGTCGCCACCGCGCGCACCGCCGCAGCGACTGCAGGAGCCACGCTCGGGTCGAAGACACTTGGGACGATATAGGTGGGGTTGAGCTCGTCCGCCTTGACCCTGTCGGCTATGGCCGTGGCCGCCGCGATCAGCATGTCGTCACTGATGTCCGAGACGCCTGCGTCAAGAAGACCGCGGAAGAACCCCGGAAAGACGAGCACGTTGTTGATCTGGTTCGGGTAGTCCGATCGCCCGCTGGCGACCACGGCCGCGTGCTCGCCGGCTGCAATGGGGTCGACCTCCGGATCGGGGTTCGCGAGAGCGAAGACGATGGCTTGGTCGGCCATGGTCGCAATGTCATCGCCGGTGAGCAGGTCCGGAGCGGAGACTCCGATAAAGACATCTGCCCCGACCAGGACCTCCTTGAGCGAGCCGTCCAGGTTCGCGCTGTTGGTGTGTTCGGCGATCCACTGGCGAAACTGGTCCATGCCTTCCTGGCCGGCATGCACCGCTCCGTGTCGGCCGCATCCGATGATCTCGCCGGCACCCTGGGCCAGCAGAAGCCGGATGATCGCCTGCCCGGCAGCACCGACTCCCGAGACCACGATCCGCACATCCTCGATCTTCTTGTCGACGACGCGCAGCGCGTTCGTGAGGGCAGCGAGCACAACAATGGCTGTGCCGTGCTGGTCGTCGTGGAAGACCGGGATGTCAAGCAGCTCGCGAAGACGGGCCTCGATCTCGAAGCACCGTGGTGCTGAGATGTCTTCCAGGTTGATGCCGCCGTAGACCGGGGCGATCGCCCGGACGATCTCCACCAGGGCGTCGGTGTCCTGGGTGTCCAGACACACCGGCCAGGCATCGACGCCGCCGAACTGCTTGAACAGGGCCGCCTTGCCCTCCATCACGGGCAGCGCCGCCGCCGCCCCGATGTTGCCCAGGCCCAGCACAGCCGAGCCGTCGGTGACGACAGCGACGGTGTTGCGTTTGATCGTCAGGCGCCGGGCGTCCTCTGGATGCTCGACGATGGCAAGGCAGACGCGGGCGACGCCGGGGGTATAGGCGCGTGACAGGTCGTCGCGGTGTTTCAACGGCACCTTCGGGGTGACCTCGATCTTGCCGCCGAGGTGCATCAGGAACGTTCGGTCGCTGACCTTGCGCACCACTGCGCCGGGAATCTCCTTGATGGCATTGGTGATCAGGTCACCGTGCGCCTCGTCCGAGGTGTCGCACGTGACGTCGACCACCATGCGGGTCGTGTGGCTCTCGACGACGTCGAGCGCGGTGAGGGCGCCACCAGCCGAGCCCACTGCGGTCGTCAGCGCAGTCGTGGCTGTCGCCACGGCCGGCACCTCGACACGGATGGTGATCGAGTATCCGGGACTGGGTGAAGCCATGTGACATCTCCTGTGGGCAGAGGGTTCTGATTTGGGGATATTACTGGTCCCCGCTACCGACGGTGGCTCGGGTCACGTCCTCGGTCGCCAAGACAACCGTCCCGGCGATCGTCAGGACAAAGCCCAGTACCGCGATCACCGCGTAACCGGGACGTGTCGTGTCTCCCAGGAGGCTCAGACCGATCCATGCCGGGACGACGGTCTCGACCGCGAACATCAGCGCGGTGATCCTGGTCACGGAGCCGCGTTGGAGCGCAGTGGTGAACAACAACAAGCCCAGACCGCCTGCAGCCGGGATGGCCCAGAATGCCGGATCGAACAGGCCGTGCCAGATCGGGCTGGGCACGGTCAGGCTCCGGGCGGCGACCGCAACCACGGTGAAGGCCAGTCCGGCAAGGACGGCGAGGACCAGCGCGCTCCAACGCGCGGTACGCCGCGCCACGACTGCGCCCACGCCCCCGAGGAAGATGACCATGGCTAGAAGCAGCCAGCGTTGCCCGAGCGCCAATGGCGTCCCCGGCTCGGGCTGGGCCGAGAGAGCCAGCAGCATCAACCCAGCGCCCAGGACAGTCAGCGAAATGATGTCCCTGCGGCCCAAGCTGACACCGATGGCGGCTGCGATGACGGCCGTGACCCCGACGCTTGAGGCCACGGCTGCTTGAACGAAGAACAGGGGCAGGGTCCTCAGGGCGACAAGCGTCGCGACGAAGGCCGCCAGATCGAGGGAGACGCCTAAGACATAGGGCGCCGATCGGATGAGACGGACCATCAGCCGGGGATCAAGACCTTGGCTGGACTCGGCTCTGCGGGCACCAATGGCCTGAAGCACTGACGCGCTTCCATAGGCCAGTGCTGCAAAAAGCGTGCACACCACGGCCAGGACCACGGATGCAGTCTGCCACTTTGCGCGGGGGCGCCGAACGGAAACGGCATTGCTGGTGAACGTGACTCGCGGTCGAGGCGACCTGACGCCCATGCCGGCTATGCGTCATACCAGCTCATCAAGACGGGGCAGAGCACTCCCCTGCTCACCAGATCGGGTTGACCGGGACCTTGTGCCCTGTGCGACGAAGGGGGTCATCCGTAACGTGGTCAGAACGTGGTTTCAGCACGCATCCCGGAGGTTCATGTGTCAGGCGAAGAAGCATGCGTGGAAACAGACGTGACCTGGGAGTGTGTCGACGGCAACGAAGCCGCTGCCCGGGTTGCGCATGCCTGCAGCGAAGTGATCGCGATCTATCCGATCACCCCCGCCTCGACCATGGGCGAACACGCCGACGCGTGGAGCGCCGTCGGACGGACGAACCTCTGGGGTTCGGTCCCCGAGGTCGTCGAGATGCAGTCCGAGGCTGGTGCAGCCGGCGCGCTGCACGGCGCTGTTCAGAAGGGCGCGCTAGGCACGACGTTCACCTCATCCCAGGGCCTGCTCCTGATGCTGCCCAACATGTACAAGATTGCCGGTGAGCTGACTCCGTGTGTGATCCACGTCGCCGCACGCACCCTGGCCACGCACGCGTTGTCGATCTTCGGCGATCACTCCGACGTGATGAGTGCCCGCATGACCGGTTGGGCCATGCTGTGCTCCTCGTCGGTGCAGGAGGCGCACGACTTCGCCCTCATCTCCCATGCTGCCACCCTCAGGGCGCGGGTTCCCTTCATGCATTTCTTCGACGGGTTCCGCACCTCACACGAGATCAACAAGATCCGGGTCATCCGCGATGACGTGATGCGCGCCATGCTGCCCGACGACCTCGTCCTTGAGCATCGGATGCGCGGACTTACCCCCGACGCCCCGACCCTGCGGGGCACGGCGCAGAACCCCGACGTCTTCTTCCAGGCACGCGAGGCCTGCAACCCGTTCCACGACGCCGTGCCCAAGATCGTTCAGGACACGATGGACGAGTTCGCAGAGCACACCGGACGGGCGTACAACCTCGTCGAGTACCACGGCGCTGCTGACGCCGAGCGGGTCATCGTCATCATGGGCTCGGGGGCCGGCGCGGTGGGCGAGACGGTGGACGCCCTCGTCGCCCGCGGCGAGAAGGTTGGCTACCTCACAGTCCGGCTCTACCGGCCGTTCCCGGTCGAGGCCTTTCTGAACGCCCTGCCCGCCAGCATCAAGCACATCGCGGTCCTGGACCGTTGCAAGGAGCCGGGCGCTCCGGCCGAGCCGTTGCACCTCGACGTGGCCACCGCCCTGCTGGACAGCGTCATGTTCAACGGTGGCGGGGCCCTGCCAACTGTCATCGGTGGCCGGTACGGGCTGTCGAGCAAGGAGTTCACGCCGCCGATGGTGGCCGCTGTCTTCACCGAGCTCGAGAGCGAGAAGCCCAGGCGTCGCTTCACGGTCGGCATCGTTGATGACGTCACCCACCTCTCGCTGGAAACCGACCCTGACTTCGTCGTGCCGCACAATGCGGTCACCGCGGTGTTCTTCGGCCTTGGATCCGACGGCACCGTGGGTGCGAACAAGAACTCGATCAAGATCATCGGCGACGGCACCGACCAGTTCGTCCAGGGCTACTTCGTGCTCGACTCGAAGAAGTC
>JBDTYK010000194.1:0-4792 GCA_040005715.1 Actinomycetota bacterium
CAACCAGTTCCTGCAGGAGCTTGGCAGCTCCGAGGCCATCGCGGAGTTCTGCTCGGTCAGCTATGGGGTCACGTTCCCGATGTTCGAGAAGGTGCGGGTGAACGGGCGCTCACAGCATCCGCTGTTCGCCGAGCTGACCCGCACCGAGGACTCGGAAGGCAGTGCAGGCAAGGTGAAGTGGAACTTCGAGAAGTTCATCGTCACCCCTGCGGGCGAAGTCCACCGCTTCCGCTCAAAAGTTCAGCCTGATGCCCCCGAGATCGTCCAACTGATCGAGGCCTCGCTGCCGCCAGCCATTCGACGGGTCGGATAGCTGGTTAGTTTCATGGGGGGCTCTCGAGCGTATGTCAGCGATGTAACTAACCAGCCAGCGGGCGACGACTGGCCCCAGATCGTTCTAGGCCGCCAGCCCGGCCAGGAGCGCTTCCTGTGCGAGCTCGGCGACGGCGCGGGCGAGCTCGGGCGGGAGGTTCGGGGTCACGGCAGAGAGTGATGCGACTCCGTGTATCGCCGACCAGAGGGCGAGCGCGATGGTGAAAGGCTCTGCGCGACGAAGCCGGCCCAGTGCCATGGCTGCCGTGACATCGCTGACCAGCTCGTTGAGGGCCTCGCCCGGCTCAGCGGGGGGCTCACTTGGGCTGGCGACCGGCGGTTCGAGAAAGAGGACGCGAAACAGGGCCGGCCGGGCCAGGGCGAAGTCCAGGTAGGCCTTGCCTCGTTGCCGAAGCCGTTCGATCGGGTCCGGCTCGCGGCCCACCGCACCGCTCTGGCTGGTGCGAAACTGCGCCCAGCCCTGGGCGCTCGCTTCCTGGAGCAGCAGCTCTCGCTTGGGCCAGTAGTGGTAGAGAGAAGGCGGGGTGCAGCGCACTTCACCGACGATTGTGGCAATGGTGACCCGGTCGGGGCTCCCGGTCGTGACCAGCAGCCCCAATGTCGCATCGAGGATGGCCCCGCGGAGATCGACGCCGTCCCCGGGACGACCCACTTTGCGCCTCACCGGTCGCTTCGGACGAGCGCTCACGTTACCTCCTCTTGACAGATTCTAGTGTCACTATAGTCTATATATAGTGACACTAGAAAGAAAGGAGCTGGATCAGGGCATGAGCACATCAACGAACGGGCAGGTCAGCATCGCGCCGGCCGCAGCACAGCACCAGGACACGCCAGCGGCGGCCGTTGCGGCCCTAGGCCCAAATGACCGCGCCTTGTTCCGCTTGGCGGCGACTGCCTCGGTCATGGCGCTGTCCGCCCTGTTGGTTGGCGGCGTGGCGATGGCAATGACCAGCAGCGCCGGGACCTCAGTTGACCGCGTACTGGCCGCGATCCTCGTCAACCCGTGGCCGTTCCTTGCCGGCGGGGTGGGTCTTGCGCTGGTCAGCCTGTTCGACCTCTTGACCATCCCGGCCCTGCACGCAGCCTTGGGCCGCTATGGCCGGCTGCTCATCGTCCTGGCCAGCGCCGGAGCCGTCATCGGAGACCTCCTCGGCATCATCGGCCGCCTTGCGCAGACCGCTCTGGTCCCGGTCGGCCTGCAGACCGCCAACGTCCCGGTCTCCGATCTGGTGGCGGCGGGGCGTGTCCTCGACGTGCTCGACACCACCATGAACACCGCCGGGTTCGTACTGGTGAGCGTGTCCTTCACGTGTTTCGGCCTCCTCATGCTGCGCGGCTTCAGCCGACCGATCGGTTGGATCGCGATCGCGGCGGGAGTCTTCACTCTGGTGGGTCAGATCCCCTCTCTCGCCCCGTTGTTCATGGTGGCCAACGTCGCCTACATCGCTTGGTATGTCGGAATCGGTCGCCGATTCTGGCGGGCCGCCCACCAACCCTTATGAAGCACTGCTCCACTGGACGGTGACCGCATCCGTGACATCTGGATGTGCGCGTACCCCCTCCGGGCGAATGGGCGCCAAGGCATGACCGTCAGTCCCTGATCGGACGCGCGAGCAGGTGCGGCTCGTACCAGGGTGGCCCCGATCCCACGCCCCTCGAGCTCCTGGGGCACGCCATTGTGAACCAGGATCAGGCGCCCGCTTTCGGCCTGGTACACCAGCTCCGCCGTGTGACCTTCCAGCTCGACGACGAACCGTCCTTGTTCAGGTACGTCGATGACCTGAGGTTTGGCGGCGCCTTCCATCATGACGAGGCCCTTCGACCTCCTGCCCGGGCACACAGTGCCAGTGCCTCGGTCAACCGGGCGCCAGCCTGAAGAACCGTGGACCTCGGGGGTCAAGGGGACCCTCGGCCCGTGACGTCCAAGATCCGGGCCGTGTGAGCACCCTCAACGCCCTTCGACATCAACGCCTTCGACGGGCCGTGCCGAAGATCGACCGGGTGATCTCGCGGCCAACGACTGTCCCGGCCGAACGCAGCATCGAACGGAATGCTCCAGAGGTGACGACCTGCTCGACCATGGACTCCTGCGCCTTGGGCCGGCCCCCCGAAGCCGGTGGTGCCGGGGCACCGGAGGGACCAGGCGCTGGCGCCTGCTCGGGTGTCGGCGCGCCCAGGATCCCAGCCTGCAGCTTCTCGTATGCCGAGTCGCGGTCGATCATCTCGGCGTACTTTCCTTTGAGTAGCGACGCCGTAATCACCTGCTGGACAAGGGAGTCCGCCGAAGGAGCCATCATCGACTGCGGCGCGCGCATTCGGGTCCAGGCCACAGGCGCCGGCGCGCCGCGCTCTGACAGAACCGTGATGACGGCCTCACCGGTGCCAAGCTGGGTCAGCAACTCCTCCAGGTCGTAGCCGCTGTGAGGAAACGTCGAGACTGTGGCCTTCAGCGCCTTGGCGTCGTCGGGAGTGAACGCGCGCAGGGCATGCTGGACCCGGTTGCCGAGCTGTCCGAGGACGCCTGCCGGCACATCCTTGGGTGTCTGGGTCACAAAGAAGATACCGACGCCCTTGGAACGGATCAGCCGCACGGTCTGCTCGATCGCGTCCAGGAACGCGGTGCTCGCACCAGCGAACAACAAGTGCGCCTCGTCGAAGAAGAAGACGAGCTTCGGCTTGTCGACATCGCCGATCTCGGGCAAGTCGTGGAAGAGATCTGCCAGCATCCACATGAGGAAGGTTGAGAACAGCTTGGGCCGATCCTGGACGGCGGGTAGTTCGAGGCAGGTGACCATGCCCTTCCCGTCGGGAGCAAGGCGAAGGAGGTCGGCAGTGTCGAACTCGGGTTCGCCAAAGAACGCGTCGGCGCCCTGGTCGGAGAAGGCAACCAGGTTGCGCAAGATGACGCCGGCCGTGGCCGGGGACAAACCGCCCAGATCCTTGAGGTCCGCCTTGCCCTCGTCCGAGGTGAGGTACGCGATGACCGCCCGCAGGTCCTTGATGTCGAGCAGCGCCAAGCCCCGGGAGTCGGCGAAGTGGAAGACCAGCCCAAGGCTGGACTCCTGGGTCTCGTTGAGCCCCAGCACCTTTGACAGCAGCGTGGGTCCGAATGACGTTACCGTTGCGCGAATCGGGATGCCATTGCCCAGACCCCCGAGCGAAAGAAACTCGGTGGGATAAGCGGCGCCGACCCACTCCTGCCCAACGTCCTGGGCGCGTGTGCTGAGCTTCTCACTGGCGACCCCGGCGGTCGCCATACCGGAGAGGTCGCCCTTGATGTCTGCGAGGAAGACCGGCACGCCCTGACCGGACAGCTGTTCCGCCATGAGCTGAAGGGTCTTGGTCTTACCAGTCCCGGTGGCGCCGGCAACGAGGCCGTGGCGGTTCATCACCGCGAGCGGTATGCGGACCACCACGTCCGGATGGGCGGTGCCGTCGGTCACAGCGGCACCGAACTGAACAGCGGGGCCGTCGAAGGCATACCCCGCCTTGATCTGGTCGAGCTGACTGTTGGCGGCGGAGTCTGTCACCCTCGGCACTCTATTTTGGTAGCAGATCACAGTCGACCCCCCAACGACGCAGGATCTTCAGAGCAAGGCGGGCAGGGTCGGGCACACGGCTGAGCAGGTTCGACGCGTGGCAGAGGCCTGAGTGCGCGATGCAGCAGTCCCGCCGAGCTGACTCACCCAGTCTGCAGGTCCGGCGCGGCGGGCCGTCTGGAGTCGGCGCTGCTCGCTGTCAGGGAGGCGGCCAGACGGATGGGCCCACTTCGGACGACGAATTCCCCTTCTGAGAATCACGGACGGGACAGAACGGCACGTTGTAGCAGTGGATGCCCGCCTGCGCCAGAGCGCACGTTGTTCGGCACGCTGCGTGTGCCGCCAACGCCAGAGTCAGAGCCACAGTGCTGTGGCGTCGAATGAGCGTCTCACGCGCCCTCTCGATAGCTCGTCGACCAGCTGAGTCTCTCATCACGAAATTCACTCCCCCTTGAGACAGAAGCTGACGACCCAGGAACGGCCCATCCTGGAGTCCCCACCCCGAGGGCTGCATCCAACCACGAAGCCCGCCTCCGGATCAAGGACCCGGCCGGTTTGATCGAACAACCCGCACGTCGTGGGTCTCTCACTCACCGCACGGTAGGCGTCGTGCGCTCTTCGCGCCGGGGGTTCGCCTCGGCTAGAGGGCAGTCAGCGGACGGTGAAGATGTTCTCGAGCCCGGTGGTCTCAACGGTGATGCCCAGCCCGGGACGGGTCGGCGCGGATCCGCGGCCGTTCTGCGAGCGCGGCTCGTAGCCGGCGACGTGACCATCGGTCCAGTCGTTCATGAATGATGCGTTCTGGAAGTTCTCGGGACGCGTGCTCGCCGCCAGGTGGCTGACCGCGGCGCTCACCACGTCACCACCCCAGCTGTCCTCCATCGAGATCATCATGTCGAGGTCCTGCATCAGGTCCCTCA
>JBDTYK010000195.1:0-4777 GCA_040005715.1 Actinomycetota bacterium
CCTCAGCAGTCCCACTTCTTCTCCTTCCCTTCTCGACCGATCAGTTTGCGGGCGCTGCAGCCGTGGAGGCGGCGGGATTCGGTGTTGGACTCGACCCCAACTCCGCATCCGTCGACGATCTCCGGGAGGCGGCGACCGGCCTCATATCCCTTCAAGCAGAAGCACGTCGCCGCTTGGACCGGATCAGCTCGTCAATGACGGTTCACACCGGTCCCCGGCGGGCGTTCGAGGCCATGCGGGGCGCCACAATTCGTTAGGACTCACCCGGGCGGGCGCCTGGCAGGCCCGCACCCTCGTTGACCACATCGTCGGCGCGGCGTCCCCTGCTCGATGTCACGAGACGGTGCACCAACTATCGGCCCGTTGGTGGCCGTGGCATCGCCGTGACACGACTATGTTGCGTACTGTTCATGGCCATGTCTCATAGCGACCGGCCCCGGGGGGCGGGCGAGCCCTGTTGGCGGTCGTGGCAGCCTTGGTGGCCGCTGTGGGGTCTGCGGATAGCCTCAGGATCACGTTCGGGCGCCCTTGGTGACCTTGAACGTCTTGGCGTCGTGAGCATTGACCGTGGCTTCGGTGCGTTTGTTTACCGGGTCAAAGGGCTGGAAGTGTGTGACCTGGTAGCCATGCAGGCATTCTTTGTCTTCAGGGAGCGGGCGAGCCTGATTGGTAACCACAGCCGGCGACCATAGGGCACTAGGGCAGAGCGGGCCCTGGCCTGCGTCCTTCAAGGCGAGGATCTCTATGACGGCCTTGACCCACGACCACCAGGGACAACACATGGGCGCGGTCCCGTCGGCGTTTGAGGCTGCGCCGCTCGTCGTCGGATAGTCCGCCCCAGACTCCCGTGTCTGCACCGGACTCCATGGCCCATCGCAGACACGTGTCAACGACATCGCAGCGGCGGCAGATGGCCTTTGCCTCTTCGATCTGGACGAATGCAGGCCCGGCATTGCCGATCGGGAAGAACAGTTCGGGGTCCTCGCCTAGGCATGTCGCGTGGTTTCGCCACGTCATCTTGGACCAGGGTTCTTGGATCGTGGTCTGGAAAATCTGCGTTGGGTCAGTCAGCTCGGACCCGTGGATCTGCAAGGCAGGGCTCACAGCCGAAAGGTGGTTGCTGTCTTTCCTCATCTTCTCCTCTTTCATCTGGCAGCCTACGAATTCGACGCATCCGCGAACACCAAGGGTCGCGCGGGCATACACCCCACCGCTAGGGACTTAAGCCCTGCCTCGACCCAGAGGCTGCCCTGTGGTCTCGGCAGATCCGGACCATACGCAGACCGGGCAGCGCGCGAGCGCGAGCGCGGGCGCGGGCGCGGGCGGTTGAACGAGCTGGGAATGGGCGAGGAGTCACCGATCGGCGGGCGGCGACGACGAAAGGAACTGTGCCCCGCCGGCGGTCAGTGTCCGCAATTGGGTCGCATCCGGTCACCGCGGTTGTGCAACGCGAGGTCTTCCTGCGAATACGCCGCGGCAGTCTCGGGGGCCCCGTGGATCTTCCTATTTCGGCAGGGAGCCGAGCACGTCCGCGTCGATGCCGCGGGCCGGACCGTGCGAGGCCAGGGCAGAGCCCTCGTGCTTGCCAGTGCCGACCATGTTGAACCAGATGTTCAGGAGTACGGCCATGAGGGCACAGGCGCTGATCCCCGAGTTGGCGACCACGCTGAACCACGACGGGAACTGGTGCCAGAAGTTCGAAACGACACTGGGCACAAGGCCCATGCCCAGGGACACTGCGACGATGATGAGGTTGTTGCTGGCGTCGTAGTTGACCTTGGACAGGGTGCGGACGCCGCTTGCGGCCACCGAGCCGAAGAGGGCGATCCCAGCCCCGCCCAGGACAGGCAGCGGGATCACATTGACCACAGCGGCAAGAAGTGGGGACAGGCCGAACAGGATCAACATTCCACCACCGGCCGCGACCACGAAACGGCTCTTGATACGCGTCAGGGCGACGAGGCCGACGTTCTGCGCGAACGCGGTGGCCGAGAAGCTGTTGAAGACGGGTGCCAGG
Organism: Actinomycetota bacterium; assembly: GCA_040005715.1. Classification (GTDB taxonomy): domain Bacteria; phylum Actinomycetota; class Actinomycetes; order Actinomycetales; family Dermatophilaceae; genus UBA4719. Next base: position 2,018 of record JBDTYK010000195.1, read on the forward strand.
AAGGAGCTCAGCATGTCGGCCCGGAGGCCGTTGGCGACCCGCTTGGCAGGAACTTCCGTGCCGACGACCTCTCCGACTGCCAAGATGTCGGCGGTTGTCTCAACCATAATGACCAGCATGACGATGAGCATGCTGACGATGGCTCCAATAGCGAAGATCGGCAGGCCGAACTTGAAGGGCTGAGGGAAGGCCACGATGGACTGGTTCACGAGGTTGAACTTCGCCTGACCGGTAACCAGGGCAGCGAGGGTCCCGATGACGAGCGAGAGAAGAATCGCCATCCGGGCGAACATCTTGAACTTCATGAGTATCAGGACGACGAGCAGGGTGAACATGGCCAGGCCAATGCTTCCGGGATCACCGAACGCGGGGTTGGGCACACTCTTGCCGTCCACGAAGAACCCAGGCTGACCGGCGATCCACCCCCCGGCAACGGGAAGCAGCGACAGCCCGATGACCGTGATGATCGACCCGGTGACAACCGGCGGAAAGAAGCGCACGATGCTCGCGAAAAAGGGCACGATGAGGAAGGCGAGGATTCCGGCAACGATGATCGCACCGTATGCCGTGCGGAGGCCCTCCTGGCCATGCCCGGCGACGATCGCGATGAGCGTGGACACCGAGGCGAAGGAGATGCCCTGCACCAGGGGCAGCTGTGCGCCGAGGTATGGCACGCCGAGAGTCTGCAGCACCGTAGCCAGGCCGCTCACGAACAACGCACACGAAATCAGGAAGGCGATGTCGGCGCCCTTCAACCCTGCCGCGCCTCCGATGATGATGGGAACGGCAATGACCCCACCAAACATCGACAGGACGTGTTGCATCCCGTAGCCGAGGGTGGCCATGATCGGCAGGCGTGCGTCCTCAGGCCGCCGGCCTGCGCGGTCCGCCGTCTCGGCAACATCTGGATGAGTGGACATGTGCACTCCTTCGCAACGCTGACGCCGTGATCATGAGATCTTCGCCATGTTTGGGGTTACGCGGGTGAGTTTAACATCATCTCCACCATATGTTGCAATACTTTCTGCAAAGTTTCTTCAAGAGGTATAGTTGTAAGCATGACTACGAGCACGCTCAAGTCGCAGGGAAATGAGGACGCGGTTGCCATCCTGGCAAGTTCCCCGTCCATGCTGGCGAAGATCGCCGGCTTCGTCCACGATGGCCCGGACGGTCCGTGGGTGGAGTGGGCCAAGGTGGCCGACCTCGCGCATCAGCAGGTGCTCCCTCGCACCGACCGCGCCTTCCTCGGGATCTGCGCCGAGATCGCCGGCCACGTCACCAGCAACAGCGATGTCACCAGCAATGGCGATCTTGACGAGACCTTCGGTGCACGATGGAACACCCTCGACGGGCAGCACCAGGCCGTGATCGCGAGCGTGCTCACCGCCTCTGCCCAGACGAAGAAGGCCGAGGAACTGGCGGTCTACCGGCGTCTGGGCGTCGCGGCCCGCGACCCGCTGGCGGAGGGCACCCGCGCCGTTCGGGTGCGGCTTGGTCCCGATACCCCGGCGGTCGCCAACGACGCTCTTGGACGCGAGCGCGTCGGATTCCGTGAGCGGCTCTCCACCCACGAGATATGGCTGCGGGGCCGCGGCGTGTGGCGGATGCAGCCGGACCGCGTGCTGACCTCGCAACTGCTCATCATTTCCAACGCCGGCATCGTTCGCATGGTGGGCACGATCGACGGGGTGACGATCCACGGGGACAGGGTGGCAATCATCGGTCGACCCCTACCCCAATACCCGCTGATCGGCCACCCAGACCCACTGGACAACTCGAGCCAGAACCCGGTGGCCTATGGAGACCTTGACGAAGTGACCTGACCGGCCGCAACAGAAGCAGGCTGGGTCGCTGCTGCAGCACAGTCCTCGTGCGCCGTCGGTGACCTTGACGAAGACGTCCTACCCGGCAAGGGCATCATCCCAGGCGACGATCGAGGGGGTTTCCCGGTTCACGTCATGATCGAGTCCTGCGGCTCGGCGAACGTCGATTAGCGACGAACCCCGGTCAAGAGCACTCCGACCCGTTCGTGGTCGCCGATCGCTCCCCGATCGCGCAGGGCGAGCAGCCCGGCGAGCCCGGAGGACCCGGTCGGATCGACGTCGATGTGCGTGGCGTCTACGGCAAGCGCGTTCGCCCGCGCCAGCAGGTCCTCGCTCACCACCACCGGGCCTCCACCAGAGAGCAACATCCCCTCGACGACCGCCAACCAGTCGTACGTCTCGTCGTCGAGGATCCCGTGCGCGATGCTATGAGGCTCTTCTTCCCACGGCCACATGAACTCTGAGCGGTGGGCGGCAGCGTACGACAGTGCGGTCCGCATTTCCGGCAACCCGGCGCCGGCCGGCAGGCGCGCGGCGACGCGCTCGAACGCGCGTGGCAGCGGCCAGGCTCCCATGGTCTGGACCGCGTGACAGCGCGGAACTCGAGCGAGCGATCCGAGGAGCACCGCCTCGCCGAGCGCCTCGATGCAGGCGCTCGCCAGGGCTCCGCCACCCACCTGGATCACGAGATGGTCGAGTGGCAGCCCGCCCCTCAGGGACTCCGCCATCTCGTAGCCGAGCGTGAACCCACTTTCGATCGCGAGTCCGTTCTCGTTGCCCTGGCAGGTGAACGGTAGGGAGCCTTCCGCGATCGCACGCCGCAGTCGGTGGTACGTCGGGTCGCCCGGGAGTCCCGGCTCGCGGGGGCACGCAGTCACCCGGGCGTCGAGATCCTTGAGCCGGTCGACGACGACGGGGTCGGCGTCGACCGGGACGA
>JBDTYK010000196.1:0-4715 GCA_040005715.1 Actinomycetota bacterium
TGCTGACGACCGGAATCGAGGTCGAGGCTCGCCCGCCCGGCAAGAAGATCAAGCGACTCTCGCTGCTGTCCGGTGGTGAGCGGGCCCTGGTGGCCGTGGCCCTTCTGGTGAGCATCTTCAAGGCGCGGCCGAGCCCGTTCTACATCATGGACGAGGTCGAGTCCTCTCTGGATGACGCCAACCTCGGCCGCTTGATCATGCTGCTGGAGGAGCTGCGCGCCTCCAGCCAGCTGATCGTCATCACTCACCAGAAGCGCACGATGGAGATCGCCGACGCGCTGTATGGCGTAACGATGCGTGGTGACGGCGTCACGACCGTGGTCTCGCAGCGGATCCGGGACGTCCATCCTGCCTGAGCATGGGTCGACCTGGCCCCAGCGGGGATTCGTCTCAAGGACGGACACGGATTCGCCTTGCCGGCGATCAGAGGGCACGCTTGGCACATGGTGATCCTGATAGTCGGAATGCTGGTGTCCCTGATCCTGGCTGTCGCGGTGGTGGGCCTGGTCGCTATTCCAGCGCGTCGCGAGGGACGCGAGCTGCTGACGCCCAGGGGCGAGGACGTCGTGTCCCGGGTGCGCGACAAGACCACTTCTGCGATGGACGCCGCGCGCGACAAGGTGGCTGACGTCACGTCGCCCAAGGATGACGACTGAGGCGGTTCGCCCTGCTGGGCGAGCTCAGCGCCTCATGGAATGGTGATGATGGCCTTGTTCGAGAGCTGGCCGCTACCGATGGCGTTGACTGCCCGCACCTGGTAGGTGTACGTCGTTCCGGACGCAACAGCGGTGTCGGCGTAAGTGAGCGGGCCGGCGCCCGTTGCCGTCAGGGTCACCAGCCGAACGCTGTCCCGCAACACCACATACTTGGTGATGGGCGACCCGCCGTCCGAAGGCATCGTCCAGCCGAGCTGGACCGCGGGACCGCTCACCGTGGTGGCCGTCAGCTGCGCCGGTCCGGGGGAGCCTGCGGTGGCGACGGTCGACACCTCCGCGGACGGGGTGCCTTCGCCCGCCTGGTTGAGCGCCGTAACCACGTAGTAGTACTTCGTGCCGGCGCTCAGGCCGTAGACGTCATCGAAGGACGTGGTCGACGCGGTGCCCACCGCCGCGGACCCCTCGGCTCCGGGTGCGGTACCCCGGTACACACGGTAGCTGGTGACCGGTGCCCCACCGGTCGAGGATGGGGGGTTCCACTGGAGGTGGTTGTGCCCCGCCGGGTCGGTTGCGCTGACCGAGAGCGGCGCACCAGGTGGCACCACCGTTGCCGAGCCACTTGGGGTTGCCGATGCCTCGTTGGAGGGCGCGCTCGAGCCCACGGCATTGGTCGCGACGATCACGTAGTAGTAGCGGGTTCCGTTGGTTACCGCGGTGTCGTCGTAGCCGAAGCTGGTCCTGGACAGCGCCGCCAGGGGTGGCTTCGACAAGGCCTCTCCCCCTGGGGTGGTGCTGCGGTAGATCTTGTACTTCGTCAGCGGTGAGCCTCCGTCGCTGGAGGAGGCCGACCAGGAGAGGTGAACGACGGAGTTTCCAGGCTGGGCCAGGGCGCCTGTTGGCGGGCTTGGGGCAGTTGCCGCTGCCGTGTCTGTGAACATGGCGTAGTGCGGCTGCGCGACGCCAGTGACCGTGCTGAAGTCACCCCCGAGGTAGATGTGGGTGGCATCGGAGGCCAGTGCCCAGGCTCCCAGGGCGCTGTTGATCTTGGGGGCGAACGCCGTGAGGGCACCAGTGGCGGCGTTCACCGAGGCGAGCTTCTGCCTGCTCTGGCCCATGAAGGACGTGGTGCCGCCGAAGTGGCCGGCGCAGTAGAGCAGGCCCCCGGAGAGGCGGACGGACTGCAGGTTGCCGTTGGAGTGGTCGCTCCAGAGAACTGCACCGGTCGCGGCGTCAAGTGCGGTGCAGGCCCCTCCGGATCCGCCGGCAGCCGCGTATACCCTCGTGCCGTCCGAGGTCACGTCGAAGATCTGGGCAAAGGCAGTCAGGTTGGTGGGACCGGCCCGGAACGCGGGGTCCACGTCTCCCGGGTCGGCCATTGACACTGCTGCCAGCTTGTTGGTGCTCGCACGGGCCGATACCGACGTGAAGTCGCCCGCGAGGAAGATCCGGCCGGTGCCGTCCGCGGCGACATTGAGGGAGCGAACGCGATCGTCGGGGGTGGGGTGCCATCCGGAGTCGACCGTTGCCGACGCCGCGTCGATCTTGGCCACATAGGCCTGGGAGGAGCCAGCGCCCCCGGTGACGGTGAGGAAGTTGCCCCCCGCGTAGACCGCCCCGCCGGCGTAGGCCAGCGTGTCGACCTGCCCTGTCGTCCCAACGGCGGGGTTCCAGCTGGTGAGGGCGCCGGTGCCTGGGTTGAGTGCTGCCAGCCCTCTGCGGGTCGTGCCGTTCACGGTGCCGAACGTCCCGCCGACGAACAACGATGTTCCGTCGGTGGTCAATGAGGTGACGGCGTTGTTCGTGGTCGCTGCGAAGCTCAGATCGGCTACACCGGTGCTTGCCGAGAAGACCGCGAGGTTCTTCGTGGGGTAGGAGACGCCCGTGGGGTCGATCACACTGTCAAAGGATCCGCCGACGTAGATTCGGTCGCCGATCGGCAGAATGGCCAGCACTCTGGGTTTGGTTGCGCTCGCCGAGGTCGCGGTGGCCGGCCCGATGCCCCACGTACGGGTCGGGGTGCTACCAATGGCTGCGTGTGCCGCGAGCGGCCAGGTGAGGCTCGAAACGGCGACGACGACCACGAGTGCCGACAATCGCAGGGTCCGAAGCCGATTCATCGAAATCACGTGACCTCCTGGGCCGTCAGCTCAGCTCAGCCGGCTGCCGAGCTTGCCAAGGCATTCCTTACATGCTCGTCCCGGCCCGGAGAAGGACACTCCCCTCGGAGGGTGACGCCAGGTACGCCTTTTGGGTGACACCTCACCGGTCTGGGAGAATCTCGAACTGTGACCCAACTTCAGGTAGTCCTTGTCGTTGCCGCAGTGGTTGCTCTGGCCGGGATCGTCCTGCTGCTCGGGCTGGTCCGTAGCCGCCGCGGCAGATCCGAGCGAACTCCCCAGTCGCCACCCGCACCCCGTGCAGAGGGGGGTTCAGGGTCCGGCGACGAAGACCCTTCAGGGGTCACCGCCCCGGACCGAGTCGTCGACACGCTCGAACCCGATATCGCCCAGGTGCCCGCTGCTGCTCCGTCGATCGAGCACCCCGAGTCGGCCAAAGGGCGGCTGCAACGCCTGCGCGCCCGGCTGGCCCGGTCCAACACGGCGCTCGGCCAGGGGCTGTTGTCCCTGCTGTCCGGTGGCGGGCTGGATGACCAGGCCTGGGAGAGTGTCGAGGAGATGCTGCTCGGCTCGGACCTGGGGGTCGAGGCGACGATGGAGCTGATCGGCTCGCTGCGCACCAGGGTCACCGTAGAAGGGACGCGCGACGAGGAGACCGTTCGCGGCTGGCTACGTGAAGATCTGCTCAGACTCGTGGATCCCTCGCTGGATCGCTCGATCGCCTCGTCGCGGGTCGATGGCCGCCCGGCGGTCGTGATGGTGGTCGGGGTCAACGGCACCGGCAAGACCACGACGGTCGGCAAGCTGGCGCGGGTGCTCGTGGCCGAGGACAAGGACGTCGTGCTCGGCGCCGCAGACACCTTCCGGGCCGCCGCTGCCGACCAGCTGCAGACTTGGGGAGAGCGCGTCGGTGTGCCCACGATCCGCTCCGAACGGGAAGGTGCAGATCCTGCTGCGGTGGCCTTCGACGCCGTCAAGGCCGCCATCGAGCTGGAGGCCGACGTGGTCCTGATCGACACCGCGGGCCGTCTGCACAACAAGGTCGGGCTGATGGACGAGCTCCGCAAGGTCAAGCGGGTCGTGGAGAAACAGAGCCCGATCGATGAGGTGCTGCTCGTGCTCGACGCCACGACAGGCCAGAACGGCCTGCGCCAGGCGGAAGTGTTCGGTGAGGTGGTCAACGTCACCGGCATCGTCCTGACCAAGCTGGACGGAACGGCAAAGGGCGGCATCGTCGTGGCCGTTCAGCGGACGCTGGGGGTGCCGGTCAAGCTGGTCGGCCTGGGCGAGGGCCCAGACGACCTGGCTCCCTTCGACCCCGAGGCCTTTGTGGACGCCCTGATCTCCTGACCGGCCACCCCATCCTGCGTCCAGGGGCGGGTCAGCGCTGCGGCTCACGCGGATGTTGCAGGGCCCAGCGGATGACGCTGGTCGCTGCACCACCGACGGGCAGGGCGATCGCCTCCTGGACAACGGGAAGGTACGGGAGCGCCAGGTGATCGCGCGCCCATGATGGCAGGAGGGCGACGGCTGCACCGGCGAGGGCGCCATATCCGGGCCGGGCGCTCCACGGCAACGGCGGGTGCAGCAACAGGAACCGGGCCGCGTCCCGGGCCGCCCGCGTGCCCTCGAGCTCGGGTCGGTACGACGCGATCGCGTCGTCCAGCTCGGCCACGTTCCGGGGTGGGTCCAGGACGCCGAGTCTGGTGGCCACGACGCACAGCTGCCCGACGTAGGAGTCGGCCTCTGCTGGTGTGAGGGGAGTGACGGCATACCGCTGATGGGCTTTCAGGAAGCTGTCGGCTTCGGCGATGTGAACCCATTTCAGCAGGTGGGGGTCGCTGGCGGCGTAGGGGCGCCCGTCGGGTGCCTTGCCGCGCACGCCCTCATGAATGCCGCGAACTTTCGCGATGATGGCCTCGGCGTCCTCGATCGTGCCGAA
>JBDTYK010000197.1:0-4711 GCA_040005715.1 Actinomycetota bacterium
GGAAGCTGCACGGTGGGCTCTTGGACGGTGGGCTCCTGGGCTGTGGGCCCGGTCGCCGAAGGAAGCTGCACGGTGGGCTCTTGGACGGTGGGCTCCTGGGCTGTGGGCCCGGTCGGCGCGGGAAGCTGGATTGTGGGCTCTTGCGTGGTGGGCTCTTGCGTGGTGGGCTCGGTCGCCGAAGGGTCCGGCGCACCCTCAGGTACCTGCGGTGTCTGCCGCGAAGGCTGTTGCGTCATCGGAGTCTCCATTTCGTCGTTGAGGTCTACCCAACACCAAGCGCATCAAACGAGACTGGGCACTGACTGGGAGTTTGCTGTGGGCAGCTCCACCACGAAGGTCGCGCCACCGCCCGGAGTGGCAGCGACCCCGACCTGACCCCCGTGGGCACCCACGATCGCTGCGACGATCGCCAGGCCCAAACCGTTACCGCCGCCGTTAACCCGACCGCGTGAGGGGTCGGCCCGGTAGAACCTCTCGAAGACCTTGCGGGCCTTGACAGGATCGACGCCCGTTCCGTGATCGCGGACCTCGAGCTTGGTGCAACCAGCGACGGTGCCGACCGCGATCTCGATATCGGTGCCTGCGGGCGTGTGATTCACAGCGTTACCAACGAGATTGGTCACGACCTGTCGAAGCTTGCCCTCGTCACCCTCAATGGTGGTTGGCTTCAGCTCACCGGAGAGCCCAAGGAGTCGCACATGCCGGGTGGGGTCAAGGGCGCGGGCGTCCTGCACTGCGTCGGCCGCCAGCACGGTGAGGTCGACTGGGCCCCGCTCGAGCGGGCGCTTGGTGTCCAGCCGGGTGAGCATGAGCAGGTCTTCGACCAGGCCGCCCATCCGGATGGCCTCGTCCTCGATACGCCGCATTGCGCCGGCCACGTCTTCAGGCTTGCTGACCGCACCCTGGCGGAACAGCTCGGCATACCCTCTGACCGCCGCCAGCGGGGTGCGCAGCTCGTGCGAGGCATCGGCCACGAACTGGCTCATGCGTTCTTCGGAGGCCTCGCGGACGGCAAAGGACTGCTCGATCTGCGCCAGCATCGCGTTGAGGGAACGGGACAGGCTGGCGACCTCGTCGTTGGCTGTGGCCTCAGGGATGCGCCGGGTCAGATCGCCCGCGGCGATGGCAGCCGCGGTGTCCTCGATCTGGGTCAGCGGGCGGAACGCGCGACGCACGCCGAACCAACCCAGGATTGCGCAGCTGGCGATGACGGCCAGGCCGATCAGGACGGCGAAGCTCAACGTTCGCTGAACCGTGGTGTCGACGCCCCGCAACGGGACGGCTACGGCGAAGGTTGCAGACCCGTTGGTCAGCTGACCCGGCATCACCCGCCACCTCATCTCACCCTTGGTGGACTGAACGGTGAAGATGGTGCCGTTCTGAACTCGAGAGTCCTCCAGGCGCAGCGTCGGGATGTCTGGATGAAGCTTCTCGCCGGTGGCGTCGACCTCGAAGGGGGTGCTGCCGTCGGTGGGCATGAACCGCACGGCGTAGTTGGTGGGGAAGACGCCGCCCCGGTGACCCGAAAGCTGGGTCAGAACCTGCTGGGCGGTAGGAGCCGCGGCGGCTCGCAGGTCGCGATCGGTGCTGTCCATCAGCTGGCGGCGCATTATGGCGCTGGTGGCGATGCTGGTCAGGGTCAGGGCGACCAGCAGCAGCAGCACCATCAGGGCGACCAGCCGCAGCCTCAGAGGCACTGCGCGCCTGAGCGGAAACGCCCCGCGACGGAAGGAAGACTCGGCGCTCACAGACGGGGCCGAATGGAACCACGACTTGCGCCTGGCCATGTCTCGCCAGCTCATGAAGGCTCTGGTGGCAGGCGCAGGACATAGCCGACGCCACGTTTGGTCTGGATCAAGACAGGCTCCTCGACGTCAATCTTGCGCCGTAGGTAGGAGATGTAGGACTCGACGATGCCTGACTGGCCGCGGAAGTCGTAGTCCCAGACGTGGTCGAGTATCTGGGCCTTGGACAAGACCCGGTTGGGGTTGAGCATCAGGTAGCGCAGCAGCTTGAACTCGGTGGGGGAGACCTCGATGAGGCGGGTGCCCCGTCGGACCTCGTGGGTGTCCTCGTCCAGCTCGACGTCATGGAAACGCAAGGTCGCATGGTCATCCTGCTCGCCCCTGGTCCGTCGCAGCACGGCGCGGATCCGGGCGATGACCTCCTCGAGGCTGAACGGCTTGGTGACATAGTCGTCGCCGCCGACGGTCAGTCCCTTGATCTTGTCCTCGAGCGAGTCGCGGGCCGTGACGAAGACGATCGGCAGCAGCCGCCCCGATCCGCGCAGCTTGCGCGTGACGGTGAATCCATCCATGTCGGGGAGCATCACATCAAGCACGACCAGGTCGGGTTCGTGTTCGGCCGCCTGCTTCAGGGCGGTAGCTCCGTCGGCAGCCACATGCACCTCGAAGCCGGCGAAGCGCAACGACGTGGCGAGCAGCTCGCGGATATTGGGCTCGTCTTCAACGACGAGAAGCCGGGCTTCGGGCGTGCTTGTGGTCACGGATCCAATTCTGTATGCCGTGTCTGGGAGTTCGCTGTGAATGTCCTGCGCCAGGCCCCTTTGCTCACTTCAGGCCGCTTTGCTCAATTCAAACCGCTCGAACCGCCGATTTGTCGCCCTCGGACCGGCCTGAAGTGAGCAAAGGCCCGGTTTGGGAGTTTGCAGCTCGATGCTGCTTGTGGCCGCGGGCCGTCAGGCAGGCGTGGGCGGCCTCAGCAGGTCGCCGGCGTCCATGATCCGGTAGGAGTAGCCCTGCTCGGCCAGGAAGCGCTGGCGGTGGGCCGCGAAGTCGGCATCGACGGTGTCGCGCGAGACCACGCTGTAGAAATGAGCGGTGCGCCCATCGCCCTTGGGTCGCAGGATGCGCCCAAGGCGCTGGGCTTCCTCCTGACGCGAGCCGAAGGTCCCCGATATCTGGATCGCGATGCTTGCCTCGGGCAGGTCAATCGAGAAGTTGGCGACCTTGCTCACCACCAACAGCCCGATCTCGCCGGTGCGGAACGCCTTGAACAGCTTCTGGCGCTCAGCCACGGAGGTCTGGCCGGTGATCAGGTCGGCGTTCAGCCGTTCAGCGAGCACGTCGAGCTGGTCCAGGTACTGACCGATCACCAACGTCGGCTCGCCCGCGTGCTTCTCGACCAGCACCTCGACGATGTGGTTCTTGGAGGCGCTGGTCGATGCCAGGCGATAGCGCTCCTCGGGCTCGGCCATCGCGTAGGTCATCCGCTCGGCGTCAGGCAGCGTGACCCTCACCTCGACGCAGTCGGCGGGCGCGATGTAGCCCTGGGCCTCGATGTCCCTCCAGGGTGCGTCGAAACGTTTGGGTCCGATCAAGCTGAAGACATCGGCCTCACGACCGTCCTCGCGGACCAACGTTGCCGTCAGGCCGAGTCTGCGCCGGGCCTGTAGGTCGGCGGTCATCCGGAAGATCGGTGCCGGAAGCAGGTGCACCTCGTCATAGATGATCAGCCCCCAGTCGCGGGCATCGAGCAGGTCGAGGTGGGTGTAGACACCGTTGCGTCTGGTCGTCAGCACCTGGTAGGTCGCGATGGTGACCGGCCGGATCTCCTTTCGCGCGCCGGAGTACTCGCCGATCTCGTCCTCGGTCAGGCTGGTCCGTTGGAGCAGCTCGTCGCGCCACTGCCGGGCCGCGACGGTGTTGGTGACCAGGATCAGGGTCGTGGCGCTCGCTCGGGCCATCGCGCCGGTGCCGACCAGGGTCTTGCCCGCCCCACAGGGCAAGACCACCACGCCAGAGCCACCGAACCAGAAGCCGTCAATCGCCTGCTGCTGGTAGGGCCGCAGGGACCAGCCGTCCTCGACCAGTGAGATCGGGTGGGCCTCACCGTTGACATAACCCGCGAGGTCCTCGGCCGGCCAGCCGATCTTGAGCAGCTGCTGCTTGAGCTGACCGCGCTCCGAGGGATGCACAAGGACAGTCGAGTCGTCCAGCCGCTGTCCCAGAAGTGGTTGGATCCGCTTGTGCCGCAACACTTCTTCGAGCACCGGAAGGTCGGTACTTCGAAGGACGAGCTGGTTGCCATCCTTCTCCAGGCTCAGGCGACCGTAGCGGTCCATCGTCTCGGTGACATCCACCAGAAGGGCGTGTGGCACGGCATACCGGCTGTAGGTGATGAGGGCGTTGACGACCTGCTCCGCGTCGTGTCCAGCTGCCCGCGCGTTCCACAGGCCCAGCGGCGTGAGGCGATACGTGTGCACGTGCTCTGGTGCACGCTCAAGCTCGGCAAACGGTGCGATCGCCCGACGAGCCGCCTCAGCATCGGGGTGATCGACCTCGAGCAGAAGCGTCTTGTCGCTCTGAACGATCAGGGGTCCGTCAGCCATAGTCTTCGTCAACGTCCTCGCGGCTGGGGGTGTTCCTGCGAATGAGCGATCTCGTTCCTCAGAAGTTATTGTTGAGGTTGGACGTCTCGTTAAAGTTGGAGAAGGCTCCGAGTAGCCCGATCCCGACAACGAACACGATCGCCAGGGCCCAGACCGATGCGAAGACGATCCAGCCGATCTTGGTCAGCCGCCGTGACCCCTCCGGATCCGTCGAGTTCTTGGACAGGGCCATGATGCCGAGCACTAGCGAACCGACGCTCAGGATGTTGCAGAGGCCGAGTGCGGACAGGATCGTCAGGAAGATCGCGGACGTGTTGTTCGGAGCCGTAGGGCCGGTTGCGTACGGCGACTGGCCGTATG
>JBDTYK010000198.1:0-4692 GCA_040005715.1 Actinomycetota bacterium
CGGGCGCTGAGCCTGCTCTTCAGACCAGTGAGGATCAGCGGCTCTGGCGTGGCTTCGGTGCGCGCCGTCCTTGTCAACGGGCAGAGACCAGCAACGAGCTGTCTCCGAACTCATGCCACAGATAGCCGTGCAGAACTGCCTGCTCGTATGCCGCCCTCACCAGGTCCGCTCCAACGACCGCTTCCAGCAGAGCCAGGTGGGAGGATTCCGGCGCGTGCCACCCGGTGATGAGCCCGTCCACGACCCTGGCCGGGCGCTCGGGTCCGAGGACCAGGTCGGTCCAGCCACGACCCGAGGTGACCGAGCCGCGCGCGCCGGCAACGCTCTCGAGTGCCCGGGTGACGGTGGTGCCAGTAGCGATCACGCGGCGCCCGGTGCTGCGGGTCAGGTTGACCAGCTCGGCTGTGGCCTCCGGCACGTGGAATCGCTCCGGTGTCGGAGACTCGCCAGGCTCTGGTGAGGAGACTCCTGCGTGCAGTGTGATCGGCGCTATCCGGACCCCGCGCGTGATCAGGGAGGTCACCAGCTCGGTGGTGAACGGCCTTGCGGCGCTTGGCATCTCGGCGCTGCCGGGGTGGGCGGCAAAGACCGTCTGGTAGTAGTGCAGGGGCCACCGGTCGCTGACGTATGAGTAGGTTATGGCCCGGCCGTGCCGATGGAGCAGCCCTTGGACGTCCCGCGCGGAGATGGCGGCGCGCCACAGCCGGGGGGCCGGTTCGCCGGCATTGGGGTAGGCCGTGACCAGGGTCGCCGAGGCGTCGCCTGGCAACCGCACGTTGTCTCCCTGGGCGAGCCCGGACGCGGGACCGTGTGCGGCGGCAGCGGGGCGGACCTCGATGACCCAGGTGCCGTCATCCAGTGCGGTCGCGAAATGGACCACCACCGCTCGCCGGTCGTCCAGCTCGCCGTCGACTGCGGCAGGCAGGGTTGCCGACGTGTTGACCACGATCAGGTCTCCTGCATCGAGGTGATCCGGCAGGTCCGCAAAGCGCCTGTGCCACATGCTGTCTCCATCGGTGACCAGAAGACGCACCTGGTCACGCCGGATGCCGCGAGCCTCCGCAGGTCTGGTCGCCAGGAGGCTCTTGGGCAGCTCGAAGGTGGTGACCGCCGTGGTGCCTGGCCTCATCTGGAGTCCTGCGCCGCAACGATGCCGTTGACCTCGGGATCTGTGCCGGCTTGTAGGTCCCGTGCCCGGTAGTGACCGCTGGCTGGTCGGGCCTCGACCAGACCCAGGAGCGCGGGGACGACCGACTCGGGGCTGGGCCGATCTGAGATGTCCTCACCAGGAAAGGCCAGCTGGTGCATCTCCGTGCGCATGTCGCCAGGGTCGAAGGCGTAGACCCTCAGGGCCGGCTCTTCGAGGGCAAGCACCGCGCTCACCTGGTCGAGGGCCGCCTTGGCCGAACCGTATCCGCCCCAGCCCTCGTAGGCTTCGGTCCCGGCGTCAGAGGTGATGTTGATGATGGTGCCGGATGAAGCCGCAAGCATGTGGCGGTGAAGCTGGATCAGTGCGAGGGGTGCGAGGACGTCGATCTCGTAGACCGCGGCCAGCTGGTCAAGCGGATAGTCCCGCAGGTGCGGAAGCGGGCTTGGGCCAAGGCTGCTGGCGTTGTTGACCAGTAGGTCCAGGCGGCCGTGCTGCTGAACAGCCTCCAGAAGGGCAGCGCGGTGCACGGGGTCGGTGACATCGCCGGGCAATGCCATCGCGATGCCAGGCCTCAGGGCACCGACCAGGTTGCCGAGGAGGTTGGCGCGACGGGCGTCGACCACCAGCGACCACCCGCGTCCGGCCAGCTCGATGGCCAGGGCCCGACCGAGCCCGAGTGATGCGCCCGTGATCAGTGCCACTGGCATCTGCGTTCTCCCTTGCTATCCGAAGTGATCTCTCCCATCATGAAAGTTGAAGCGCACTTTAAGTCAAGGGAGATGCAGTGCTGGGTTCCAGAGACCTGCTGACGGTCGCTGAGGTCTCCGCTCGAAGCGGCTTTGCCCCTTCGGCGTTGCGGTACTACGAGCGGTTGGCTCTGGTCGGCGCCTTGAGAACTGGTGGGGGTCAGCGTCGTTACGAGCGGAATGTGTTGCGGCGACTGGCATTCGTTCGGGCGGCGTGCAACGTGGGGTTGAGCCTGGACGAGGTGAAGCAGGCGCTGTCCACGCTGCCGCGCGGCCGCACCCCGAACCGTGGCGACTGGGCCAGACTGTCGCGGGGGTGGCAAGGGCGGCTGGATGAGCAGATCCGGGCCCTGACCGCACTGCGTGACGGCCTCGACTCCTGCATCGGCTGCGGATGCCTCTCGCTGCGGACCTGCGGCATCCAGAACCCGGCCGATGTCGCGGCCGGTCAGGCCATCGGTGCGGCCTACCTGCCCTCGTCGCTGCGCCGATAGGGCACCCGCCTGAGCACCGGCCCTGCGCTGGTCCGAGAGTGCTATGGCGCGCGCGGCTGGATCTGACATAGCGTCGTTTTGGGAATGAGCCCGACTCACACAAGGAGCGTTACATGGCAGACAGACAGGACGCCACACTGCTCGTGCAGCTTGCGCAGTGGGGCTCATCGATAGGTTTGGAAGACGCCATGCAAGCCGTATGGGCCGAGGACTTCGACCCCGAGGCCGCGTCGGCGCAGGACCGTCTCGTTTCGCGCCTGCTCAACTGGGGAGAGACGATCGGCACCCTCACCAAGAACGGGCTGCTCGACACCGACCTGGTGCTCGACTGGCTTTGGGTGGCCGGTGTCTGGGCTCGTGTCGGTCCGGCTGCGCTGAGAGAACGAAAGAACCGTGGCGTGGCCGAGCTGTACGAGAACTTCGAGGCGCTGGCGGCGAAGCAGGGCAACTAGGATCTCGTCGCTGTGCCAATAAGGCACTCCTTGCTCACTTCAGGCCGGTTTTTGGCCCGGATTTGGCGTCTCGGAGCGGTCTGAAGTGAGCAAGGCCCTTGGCCCACCCCGGAATGAGCGCCTCGGAGCGGTCTGAAGTGAGCAAGGCCCTTGGCCCACCCCGGAATGAGCGTCTCGGAGCGGTCTGAAGTGAGCAGGGCCCTTGCGTCGTTACTCGACGGGCAAGCTCTGGTTGTCTTCGTTCTCGCGGACGGCCTCCTTGCCGACGTTGAACATGAAGATCGCCACCAGCGCTGCGGTGAACAGGAAGCCGGCACCTACCGCGAAGGCTCGTGTGTACCCCGCGGTGAGTGCGGCGACGTTGACCCCCTGGCCCTGTGCCGCGTGCCCGGTCAGGTAGGCCGCCGAAGCCGTGACGGCGACGGTATTGAGCAATGCGGTGCCAAGCGACCCGCCGACCTGCTGCGAGGTGTTGATCATTGCGCTGCCCACTCCGGCGTCATGGTGACCGATTCCGTGCAGCGCAGTGGAGGCAACCGGAATGAACACGAAGGCCATACCGAGGCTGATGATGAGCATCGGCGCCAGCACGTGCGTTGCGTACTCGGAGTCCGGCGTGAGCCTGGTGAGCATCAGCAGCCCCACCGATCCCGCAATCAGACCTGGCACGATCAGGGGCTTGGGTCCAACCCGGGGCAGGAGCTGAGCGGCGATACCGGCACCGGCGATGATTCCTACGCTGAACGGAAGGAAGGCAAAGCCGGCCCTCACCGGGGAGTAGTGCAGGATCACCTGGAAGTACAGGCCGAGGAACAGGAACATCGAGAACAGTCCGACGCCGGTGATGAGGTTCACCAGGTATGACGCCCCACGGTTGCGGTCGAGCAGCACGCGCATCGGAAGCAGTGGGTTGGCCACCCTGTTCTCGATGATGAAGAACGCGGTCAGCAGGGTCACCGCTGCGACGAACCAGAACACGGTGCTGGGCTCGGTCCAGTGGGCGGAGTCCTGAAGGCCCTTGGGTGCTGCCTTGGTGAAGCCGTAGACCAGGCTCACGAGCCCCAGCGTGGCGGTTAGCGCACCGGCAATGTCGTAGCGCGTGTCTCCCTCCGCCTTGCTCTCGTGCACCCACGGGATCGCCATGATCACGGCCGCGATCGCGATGGGCGCGTTGACCAGGAGGCACCAGCGCCAGGAGAGGTACTCGGTGAGGACGCCACCGAGCAGCAGGCCGATGGCCGCGCCGCCCCCCGAGATCGCTCCGTAGACGCCGAACGCCTTGGCGCGCTCCTTGGGGTCGTGGAAGGTGACCGTCAGCAGCGAGAGGGCCGCCGGCGCCAGCAGGGCTGCGAAGGCACCCTGCAGACCACGCGCGGCAAACAGGAAGCCCTGGGTGGGCGCCAGCCCGCCGAGTGCGGAAGCCGTGGCGAAGCCGATGAGCCCGATGATGAAGGCACGCTTGCGGCCGACGTAGTCGGCGATGCGCCCCCCGAGCAGCAGCAGACCGCCGAACGTGAGCGTGTATGCCGTAATGACCCACTGCTGGTTGGCATCGGTGATGCCCAGTTCGGCCTTCGCGCGAGGCAGCGCAAGGTTGACGATGGAGGCGTCCAGGACGACCATCAGCTGGGCGATGGCGATGACACCCAGAGCGCGCCACCTGGTGGGGTCGGGGGTCAGAGTAGTGCTCGGCGGCTCGGCGTCGTGTTCATCAACGGACTCGAGAGGGCCTTGATGTGAGTCGGTCATGGGGATCCTTCGTGCAGCGGAGGTTCGGACACAACTGAGAGCGCAACGGCACCCTGAGACGTGCAACATTGCCGCGCTGCCAAATTATTTCGCCAAGGATC
>JBDTYK010000199.1:0-4679 GCA_040005715.1 Actinomycetota bacterium
CAGATAGCCTGACGCCCATGGCTGAGTTCATCTACACCATGACCAAAGCGCGCAAGGCTCACGGCGACAAGGTCATCCTCGACGACGTCACGATGTCGTTCTTTCCTGGCGCCAAGATCGGGGTGGTTGGCCCAAATGGTGCGGGCAAGTCAACAATCCTGCACATCATGGCCGGGCTGGACCATCCCTCCAACGGCGAAGCGCGGCTGTCGCCGGGCTACTCGGTCGGGATCCTCCTCCAGGAGCCGCCGCTGAACGAGGACAAGACCGTTCTCGGCAATGTCGAAGAGGGCCTGGGCCAGATCAAGGCCGACGTCGACCGGTTCAACGCGATCTCCAAGGAGATGGCCGAGCCGGACGCCGACTTCGAGACGCTGATGGAAGAGATGGGCAAGCTCCAGGAAAGGATCGATGCCGCCGACGCGTGGGACCTGGACTCCCAGCTCGACCAGGCGATGGACGCCCTTCGTTGCCCGCCGCCTGACGCCGACGTCAAGCTTCTCTCGGGTGGTGAACGGCGTCGCGTGGCCCTCTGCAAGCTGTTGCTCCAGAAGCCGGACCTGTTGCTGCTTGACGAGCCCACCAACCACCTCGATGCCGAGAGCGTGCAGTGGCTCGAGAAGCACCTCGCGGCCTACCACGGTGCCGTCCTGGCCGTGACCCACGACCGGTACTTCCTCGACAACGTTGCCCAGTGGATCGCCGAGGTCGACCGCGGGCGGCTGTATCCCTACGAGGGCAACTACTCGACCTACCTGGAGAAGAAGCGCGAGCGCCTCACCGTTCAAGGCAAGAAGGACGCCAAGCTGGCCAAACGCCTGGCCTCTGAGCTCGAGTGGGTGAGGTCCAACGCCAAGGCCCGCCAGGTCAAGTCCAAGGCCCGTCTCTCGCGCTATGAGGAGATGGCGGCCGACGCCGACCGCGCTCGCAAGCTGGACTTCGACGAGATCACGATCCCGATGGGGCCGCGTCTGGGAAGCACGGTGATCGAGGTCCACGACCTCCAGAAGGGCTTCGACGGCCGGGTACTGATCGACAACCTGTCCTTCACTCTTCCGCGCAACGGCATTGTTGGGGTCATCGGCCCCAACGGCGTCGGCAAGACGACACTTTTCAAGACCATCGTCGGGCTTGAGACCCCGGACGACGGCAACGTCAAGATCGGCGAGACGGTCAAGATCTCCTACGTCGACCAGGGCCGATCGGGCCTGGACCCCACCAAGAATCTGTGGGAGACCGTGTCCGATGGGCTGGACTACATCAAGGTCGGTCAGGTCGAGATCCCTTCTCGCGCCTACGTGTCTCAGTTCGGCTTCAAGGGCACCGACCAGCAGAAGATGACCGGCGTGCTCTCCGGTGGCGAGCGCAACCGTCTCAACCTGGCATTGACCCTCAAACAGGGTGGCAACCTGCTACTGCTTGACGAGCCGACAAACGACCTCGACGTGGAGACCCTCGGCTCCCTGGAGAACGCGCTGCTGGAGTTCCCCGGGTGTGCCGTCGTGATCAGTCACGACCGGTGGTTCCTCGACCGCGTGGTGACCCACATCCTGGCCTACGAGGGCGACGACGAGAACCCAAGCAAGTGGTACTGGTTTGAGGGCAACTTCGAGTCCTACGAGGCGAACAAGGTTGAGCGCCTTGGAGCGGACGCCGCCCGCCCGCACCGCGTGACCTATCGCAAGCTCGGCCGCGACTGAGGGATTCGGGGTTCAGGCCCGCACGAGCCGGAGGGCCAGCTTGCCGTATGCCGAGCCGATGGCTTTCGGGGTGCGGCGGATGCCGGGCTCGTACCAGCGGGCAACGTCAATGGCCAGCGACTGAAGCGCGAGGGTGGTCACCGCAACATCCGGAACGTCGAAGTCACCGCTGGCAACACCCGCCTTCAGGACATCCCCGACAACGGCGTCAATCGCCTTGCGCAGGCCGAGGATCTCATCGCGGTGCTCAGGGGACAGATGGGGAAACTCGTACTGGACGATGCGGGCGGTTCGGAACTGTTCGGCGTGCCAGCGGGCGAAGGCCGAGACGATCGACACAAGCTTGGCGGGAGGCCCCTGTTCCCCCTCCTGCGCTGAGGTCACGATCTCGAGGGCGAGGACATGCCCACGGCGGCACAGCTGGAAGAGGAGATCCTGCTTGCTGGTGAAGTGGACATAGACACCGGCCGGACTCATGTTTGCCCGAGCAGCGATATCGCGTGTCGTTGTGGCATGAAAACCGTTGTCCGCAAAGGCATCTATGGCGGCGTCCATGAGGCGGTTCGCCGTTGCTCCGACCGCAGGACGGCTCGTGTCGGGCCTTCGAGGATCGGACATGTTGACAGCATGCCCCACCTCGTCGAAACTAAGCAAGCGCTTAGCATCCTGGAGGATGACATGCCCCGTAATGTGTACGGCCCTGATCACGACGCGTTCCGCGCGACGGCGCATGAGTTCGTTGAACGCAGCCTGAAGCCTCGCGCTGAACAGTTCATCCAGGCCCGGATGATCGACCGCGAGGTCTGGATCGAGGCGGGCAAACAGGGCCTGCTGGGGCTCGAGGTCCCAGAGGCATACGGGGGCTCCGAGGCGCATGACTTCCGTTTCAACGCAGTTCTGGCGGAGGAGCTCTCCAAGTTCAACGCCGCGGCGTCGTCCAGCTTCGGTATCCACGCCGACTGCGTGGCTCCATATCTGGTGGACCTGGGGACCGAGGAGCAGAAGGAGCGTTGGCTTCCCGGCTTCTGCTCCGGAGAGACCATCACCGCGATCGCGATGACCGAGCCGAGCGGTGGCTCCGACCTGGCCGCCCTCAAGAGCACGGCCGTTCGAGACGGTGATGACTGGATCCTCAATGGTTCCAAGACATTCATCACCAACGGCTATCAGGCGGACCTTGTCATCGTGGCCGCCAGGACTTCACCGGACAAGGGTGCCAAGGGGATCACGCTGTTCGGAGTTGAGACCGGCATGCCAGGTTTCGAAAGGGGCCGCAAGCTCGACAAGGTGGGGCAGCAGGAGGCCGATACCTCAGAGCTGTTCTTCACCGATGTGCATGTGCCTGGTGCCAACGTCATCGGGGAGGTCGACCGGGGGTTCATCGCGATGATGGAGCGGCTTCCCCAGGAGCGGGTGGGCGCGGCCGTGTCCAACACCGCTCACGCAGCGCAGATCTTGGTCGAGACGATCGCCTACGTCAAGGAGCGCAAGGCGTTTGGACAGCCGATCGGCTCCTTCCAGCACAACAAGTTCCTGATCGCCGAGCTGCAGACCAAGATCGACGTAACCCAGGCGTTCGTCGACGACTGCATCGAGGCCCATGCCGAAGGCAGGCTCAGCGCCGTTGACGCCGCCAAGGCCAAGTGGTGGTCGGCCGAGGTCCAGAACGACGTCCTGGATGCCTGCGTCCAGCTCTACGGGGGCTACGGGTTCATGAACGAGTATCGGGTGGCGCGGGCGTGGCGTGACGCCCGGGTGACCAAGATCTGGGCCGGGACCAACGAGATCATGAAGGAGCTCATCGGCCGCGACCTCGGCCTCTGAGGAAGAGTGGGCCTTCCCTGGTTGGCCTATCAGAACACCGCGGCGGGCCCGTTTCGATGCCGTTGAATGGCTGAAACGGGCCCGCCGCGGTGTTCTGTCGGGTGTGGGGGCCGCGTCAGTCCTGGGGACCGCCGGCCACATAGATGACCTGACCGGAGACATACCCCGCCTGTTCGCTGGTCAGGAACGAGATCGTGGCCGCGATGTCCTCAGGCTGGCCGACGCGACCGACCGGGATGTTTTCGGCTGCCCCGGCCAGGAACTCCTCGAACGTGATGTTCATCCGTTTGGCGGTCTGCCTGGTCATGTCCGTGGCGATGAAGCCGGGTGCCACGGCGTTGGCGGTCACGCCGAAGCGGCCGAGCTCGATCGCCAGCGTCTTGGTGAATCCCTGGATGCCGGCCTTGGCCGCCGAGTAGTTGACCTGCCCCCGGTTGCCCTGCGCAGAGGTGGACGACAGGTTGACGATCCGGCCGTATCTCTCGGCAGTCATGTGCGCCTGGACGGCCTTGGTCATCAGGAATGCGCCCCGGAGGTGGACGTTCATGACGGCATCCCAGTCCTCGACCGGCATCTTGAAGATCAGGTTGTCGCGGATGATGCCGGCGTTGTTGACCAGGATGGTCGGTGCGCCGAGCTCCATGGCGACTCGTTCGACGGCAGCCTCGACCTGTTCGGGCAGGCTGACGTCGACCCCCACGGCAATGGCACGACCCCCGGCCGCAACGATCGCCGATACCGTCTCGGTGCACCATGCCTCGTCGAGGTCCAGGACGGCGACGGCATGCCCGTCCTCGGCCAGCCTGATTGCGGTTGCGGCCCCGATGCCGCGGGCTGCTCCGGTGACGATCGCGATTCGTTGGGTGGTGGTGGTGCTCACGTGTGCCTCCAAGGCCTGATGTCGTGCATGGGTCCTGACCATGAGCCTAGTAAGCGAACGCTTAGTAACAAAGTCGGCGCGCGGTCAGGTCACAGCTCCTTGAGACGCAGCATGCCCTCCTGGGCGACGGTGGCGAGCAGCCGGCCGTCCGCGCTGAACATCCGCCCGGCAGCAAGGCCACGCCCGTTGGATGCCGACGGCGACGACTGGGTGAACAGCGTCCACTCGTCGGCGCGCCCGGGTCGGTGGAACCACATCGCGTGGTCAAGGCTGGC
>JBDTYK010000200.1:0-4676 GCA_040005715.1 Actinomycetota bacterium
GGCACGTCATACAGCTTCGAGTTCTTCCCGCCCAAGGACGATGCGGGCGAGCAGATTCTGTGGGAGGCGATTCGCCACCTTGAACGTCTCCGTCCGGCATTCGTCTCCGTGACCTATGGTGCCGGGGGTTCCACGCGTGAGCGAACCGTCAGGGTGACACGAAGGATCGCACGCGAGACGACGCTGACGCCGATGGCTCACCTGACCTGCGTCGGGTCGTCCGTGGCCGAGCTGCGCCAGGTCGTGGGGCAGTATGCCGGCGTAGGGGTGCGCAACGTGCTTGCCCTGCGGGGTGACCCGCCCGGCGGCCCCGGAACCCCGTGGGCGGCCCACGCCCATGGACTCAACCACGCGGATGAGCTTGTTGCCCTCATTCGCTCACTTGGCACCTTCACCGTCGGTGTGGCCGCCTTCCCCGACCAGCACCCCGAGTCCTCGAGCCTGGACCAGGATGCCGACGTGCTGGTCCGCAAGGCCGATGCCGGGGCTGAGTTCGCCATCACCCAGTTCGTCTTTGACGCTGACAGCTATGTGCGGCTACGCGACCGGGTGGTCGCGCGGGGACGCGACCTGCCGATCATCCCCGGGCTGATGCCGGTCACGAGCTTTGCGCAGGTACGCCGGATGGCCGAGCTCTCCGGGACGTCGCTGCCTGCCGCGGTCGTCTCGCGCCTGGCAGCTGTCGCCGGGGACTCCGGCGCGATCCGAGCCGTCGGTGTGGAGATCGCCACCGAGCTGGCCCAGAGGCTCTTGGCTGAGGGCGCCCCGGGCCTGCACTTCTACACGATGAACCGCTCGCTGGCCACGCTAGAGGTCTATGCCAACCTCACGGTGGGCTAGCTCGTAGCCTCATAGACAGCATCACCGGCATCCAGACACCGCGGCGGCACCGTTTCAGGCCCGTTAAGGACCCGGAACGGTGCCGCAGGGGTGTCCGGTCGGAGTCTGGCATCAGGCGACCTCGGCAGCCTGCCCTCCGGTCAGGCGCAACAGCTCGTCGTACGAGGTCGAGAAGACTGTATGGGGGTGTCCCGCGGCGGCCCACACGTGGTCGTATCGGCTAAGTGAGATGTCGACGACGGTCTCGATCGGATGGCGAAGGGCGATCGGGGCTACTCCGCCGATCGCGAATCCTGTTTGCTCACGGACGAACTCGGGGTCAGCCCGGGAGATCTCTCGGAGCTTCAACAGGTCCGCAACCTTAATGGTGTTGACCCGGTGGGCCCCAGAGGTGAGGACGAGCAACGGCCGGATCCTGTCGCGGTCGCCATGGGCACGAAAGATCAGCGAGTTGGCGATCTGGGCGATCTCGATCCCCAGCGCATCGGCAGCCTGCCGTGCCGTTCGGGCGGCACCCTCAAGAACCGTGATCTGGCTGCGGACACCGAAGGACGCCAGGGCTGCGGCCACGCGGCGCACCGAGGGATTTTCGAGGACGTTCTCGTCACCCGAAACGCTCATGAGGTGCACGGTAGTGAGCCTTGTTCCTGCAGGGAAGAGGGGTCGTTCCCATATCGGGCTTGACGCGATGTCGCAGGCGCGGTGTACATTCGAAGACCAGTCGAACACACGTCCTAAGGACTGACGTTCGACTGGTCGTCTGGTTCTGCGGCGGGCGCCTCGACCCCGCCCGTCGCAGGACCGACGGGCAGCTGATCTCAACTTCCCGCACGCGTTGAAGGAGCCGGTCATGGTACGTCGTTACGAGGAGCCCATCGAGGTTCGGGCAGGTGGTGGTGCCGTCGATCTTGCCGGCGACATCGACCCTGCCGGGCGCGCCGACCGTGTTCCGGATCCCACACCTTCGGCCTTCCTGTGGCGCGGTCGGCTCTACATCGTGCGTGAGGTGATCGGGCACTGGAGAGAGCGCAGGGCGTGGTGGCGTGAAGCCCTCGAGCCCGATGAGGACGAGCACGTCACCGGCCGCGGGATGTCGGCGGCGTCGTACGGTCCGGACCGCCTCGAGCAGGAGGTATGGCGAGTGGAGGCCAGTTCCGGCCGCCTCGCCGGCACCGGTGTGTACGACCTGGGCATGAACGGGCCCATGCGCGGCTGGCGACTTCTGCGTGTCGCGGACTAGGCGGTAGTGATGACGACATCGCCGAGGGCGCCCTTGTCCTGTACGGCGCTGGACCTGCTCGACCGGGCTCGGGCCAGCCTGCTGTCGGCCTGCCACGCCGATACCATCGCCGGGCGTTACGTCGAGGCCCACCTGGCGGCGCTGCGTGCGGCGGCCGCATTGTTGGCCGCCCGCAGCAGACCCAGCCGGCGCTCTCAGCTGCGCAGTGTGTGGGAGGTGCTTCCGCAGGTGGCTCCCGAGCTGACCGAGTGGGCAGTGTTCTTCGCTGCCTCGGCCAGACGCAGGGCGGCGCTTGAGCGAGGTTCGGCCGGCCCGGGTGCACGTGAGGCCGATGACCTTCTGCGGCAGTCCGAGACCTTCTTCGAGCTGGTTCAGGTGGCACTCGGGCTGCCCATGAGCCGGCCCTTGCCTGAGCTGGCGGCGGTGACCGGACAGCACGCGCTGACACGTCAAACCGTGACCTGACGGATGCGTGATGCCTTGTGACCCCGCGTGATGGCTTTGCCCACCTGCACGTCGCGTCCGGCTTCTCGTTGCGTTACGGCGCATCGACCCCGGCGGCGTTAGTAGAGCGTGCATCGGAGCTGGGCCAGCCTGCGCTCGCCCTGACCGATCGCGACGGGCTCTATGGTGCGGTGCGTTTTGTGCAGGCCTGCGACCGGGCCGGTGTCGCTCCGGTGCTCGGCGTGGACCTTGCTGTGGGAGCTGGGGGAGCCGGGGGAGCCGGGGGAGCCGGGGGAGCCGGGGGAGCCGGGGGACCGGGGCGATCCGATGCCGGCCCTTGGCTTGATGCCGCTGCATGGCAGCGAGCTCGGGTCGGTCGCGCCACCCCTGTTCGGGGCGGCGCCGAGGTCGATCTCCGACACCCTCGGGTCACGGTGCTGGCGCGCGGACAGGGCGGTGGGGTCGACCCGGGTGTTGGTTGGGGCAGGTTGTGCCGTCTGGTGACCCAGACCCACCTCAGCGGGGAACGCGGAGCCCCGGTCAGCAGCGCAGAGCTCATCGCCGAGCATGCGCTCGACCCGGGGACGGGCCAGCTGGCCCTGGTGGTCCTTCTTGGTCCGGGCTCCGACGTGGGCCGGGCCTTGCTGGCGCGACGCCCCGACCTGGCCCGCCTCCTGCTGCGCCAGTGGGTCGGCCTTCTGCCGCGCGGGGGTGTGGTCATCGAGGTGGTCTGTCACGGCGGGCCGGAGGGCACACCTGCCAGCCTCGGGCATGCCGCCCGCCTGCTGGGTCTGGCCACCGAGTCCGGGTTGCCCGCCGTGCTCACGGCTGCAGTCCGTCATGCCGAGCCCGACGGGGCCATGACCATCGACGTCCTTGATGCCGCCCGACGCCTTGTGCCCCTGAACACGCGCCATCTCGACCGGGTCACGACGGCGGGTCATCTCAGCTCGTCGGCCCAGATGTATGCCGTGGCCTGCGACGTCGCCCAGGCCGCGGGTGCCGGGGTCAGCGGTGGCACAAGCGGTGAACGGGCCCGTGCCCGGCTGCTGCTGGCCGACACCATTGCCCTGGCCCAGACCTGCGCGATGGACTCGCGCACCGACCTCGGCATCGGGTCGGTGCACCTGCCGGAGCCGTCGGTGCTCGGGATTGCTGCTGACGAGAGCCCACAGGAGGTTCTGGCCGCCAGGTGTCGGGGGGCCATCGCCACGAGATACGGGGGAGCAGGCAAGGCCGAGCGCTCAGCGGTGGCAGCTCGGCTCGAGGATGAGCTTCGTGTCATCGCCGGGCTCGGTTATCCGACCTACTTCCTGACGGTGGCCGCTGTGTGCGACCTGATCCGCGATCTGGGGGTGCGGGTGGCGGCACGAGGCTCGGGAGCTGGCAGCCTGGTCAACTATCTGCTCGGCATCAGCGGGGTGGAGCCGTTGCGCTATGGCCTGCTCATGGAGCGTTTCTGTTCACCACTGCGGGCACAGCTGCCCGATATCGACATCGACGTGGAGTCAGCAAGGCGGACCGAGATCTACGGGCACGTCCTGGAACGCTTCGGTGGTGACCGGGTGACCTGTGTGTCGATGATGGACACCTACCGGGCACGCCACGCGATCAGGGACGTCGGCGCTGCGCTCGGGCTGCCCCCGGGCGAGATCGATGTCATCGCCAAGGCGTTCCCACACATTCGGGCCCGCGATGTCAGGGATGCCCTGACCGACCTGCCCGAGCTTCGGACCAGCGGCCTCGATGCTCCTCGCCTGCGCGTTCTCTTCGACCTCGTGGAACGACTCGACGGCCTGCCCCGGCACATCGCCGTACATCCCTGTGGCGTGATCCTGTCCAACAGTGGCCTGCTCGACCGCACTCCGGTCGAGGCCAGCTGGCTGGGGTTCCCGATGAGCCAGTTCGACAAGGACGACGTTGAGACCATGGGTCTGCTCAAGCTCGACATCCTCGGCATCCGCATGCAGTCCGCGATGTCACACGCGGTCGATGAGGTGGCTCGGGTCGACGGCATCAGCATCGACCTCGACAACCGGGCGCAGGTCTCCCTCGAGGATGACAGGGCATTCCGGCTGATCCGGTCCACGCACACGCTGGGGTGCTTCCAGATCGAGAGTCCTGGTCAGCGCGAGCTGATCGGCAAGTTCGG
>JBDTYK010000201.1:0-4656 GCA_040005715.1 Actinomycetota bacterium
GCTGACCGCCCCGGTCCCCGAGACCATCGGGGACGGCGGGCCTGAGCTGGTCCAGCTGCTCACCCCTGAGGGCGAGCGCGTCGACCACGTCGGCCATCCCGAGTACTCGGCCTACGTCGCAGATCTGACGGACGAGGACCTGCGCGGGTTCTACCGTGACCACGTACTGATCCGCCGCGTCGACGCGGAGGCCACAGCGCTGCAGCGACAGGGCGAGCTCGGCATCTGGGCCAGCCTTCTGGGCCAGGAGGCGGCGCAGGTCGGCTCGGGTCGCGCACTGCGCAAACAGGACTACGCCTTCCCGACCTACCGCGAGCACGGTGTCGCCTGGTGTCGGGGGGTCGACCCGCTCAACCTGCTCGGTCTCTTCCGGGGGGTCAACCACGGGGGTTGGGACCCGAACGAGAACAACTTCCACCTCTACACGATCGTCATCGGCGCCCAGACGCTGCACGCGACCGGCTACGCGATGGGCCTCCAGCACGACCACGCGGTCGGCACAGGCGACGACGATCGCGACGCCGCGGTGATCGCCTACTTCGGTGACGGGGCGACAGCCCAAGGTGACGTGAACGAGGCCTTCGTCTACGCCGCTGCGATGAATGCGCCGGTCGTCTTCTTCTGCCAGAACAACCAGTGGGCGATCTCCCAGCCCACCTCACGACAGAGCCGGATCCCCATCTACCAGCGCGCCAGGGGCTTCGGCTTTCCCGGTGTCCGGGTTGACGGCAACGACGTGCTCGCCGTGTATGCCGTGACCAAGGCCGCGATGGATGCGGCCCGCAGCGGGCAGGGGCCGAGCATGATCGAGGCCTACACCTACCGGATGGGCGCGCACACGACCTCCGACGACCCGACGAAGTACCGCGTCTCCGCGGAGGTCGAGGTATGGAAGCTGCGCGACCCGATCGCCCGGCTCAAGGCCTATCTGACCTCCAGCGGCAAGGCTGACCAGGCCTTCTTCAAGCAGATCGAGGACGAGGCCGACGAGCTCGCAGCAAAGGTTCGCGAGGGTTGCCTGGCTATGCCCGACCCGGAGCCCGGCTCGATGTTCGACCACGTATACGTCGAGAAGCACTCGCTGGTCGAGGCCGAGCGGGCGCAGTTCGCCGCCTACTCCGCGAGCTTTGAGGGCGGTAACTGAGATGACGAAGCTGGGCATCGGCAAGGCGATCAACGCCGGCCTGCGACGGGCCATGGAGGCCGACCCGAAGGTCGTCATCATGGGCGAGGACATCGGCAAGCTCGGCGGCGTGTTCCGGGTGACCGAGAACCTGCAGAAGGACTTCGGCGAGGACCGCGTCATCGACACTCCGCTGGCCGAGTCGGGCATCGTCGGCACGGCCGTCGGTATGGCGCTGCGCGGCTACCGCCCTGTCGTGGAGATCCAGTTCGACGGGTTCGTCTACCCCGCTTTCGACCAGATCGTCTCGCAGGTGGCCAAGATGCCGGCGCGGTCGCTGGGCAAGATCCGGCTGCCGATCGTGATCAGGATCCCCGTCGGCGGGGGCATCGGAGCGGTCGAGCACCACAGCGAGTCCAACGAGGCGTACTTCGCCCACACCGCCGGGCTTCGGGTGGTCGCCTGCTCGAACCCCGAGGATGCCTACTGGATGATCCAGCAGGCCATCGAGTGCGACGACCCGATCGTGTTCTACGAGCCCAAGCGCCGCTACCACGAGAAGGCCGAGGTCGACCTGACCGCCACCTCAGCTCCGCGTGAGCTGTTCGCGGCAAACGTCGCACGTCCCGGCGAGCACGCGACCCTGGCGGCGTACGGCCCCATGGTCAAGGTCTGCCTGGATGCAGCCACCGCGGCGGCAGAAGAGGGCAAGTCGATCGAGGTCATCGACCTGCGTTCCCTCTCGCCGCTGGATCTGGATGCGCTGGCGGCATCGGTGGAGAAGACCGGCCGGCTGGTCGTCGCACACGAGGCGCCGACCTTCCTGGGCATGGGCAGCGAAATTGCCGCGGCCATCTCGCAGCGCTGCTTCTACCACCTCGAGTCCCCGGTGATACGGGTTGGCGGCTACAACCTGCCCTACCCGCCGAGCCGGCTCGAGGAAGAGTTCCTGCCCGACCTGGACCGAGTGCTCGACGGCGTCGACCGCGCGCTCGCCTACTGATACCGGAACGGACGAAAACCCATGGCGCTAAAGCATTTCAACCTCCCGGATCCCGGCGAAGGCCTGGTCGAAGCCGAGGTCGTCACCTGGAAGGTCAAGGTCGGCGACACCGTCAAGGTCAATGACGTCATCGTCGAGATCGAGACCGCCAAGTCCTTGGTCGAGCTCCCCGTGCCGTATGCCGGCACGGTCGCCGCGCTGCTCGTCTCCGAGGGTGAGACGGTGGCGGTCGGCACGCCGATCATCAGTGTCGACGACGGGCTCGGTGGTGACGACGCTCCGCTCGCGGCCGCTCCAGTGGCCACATCGGATGCAGCGCCCGCGGACGACGACGAGATCGAGGCAGGCAAGATCGGTGGCGCGGCCCCCGGAGGCCGGGTGGCCGTGCTGGTCGGGTATGGCCCGAGAATGACTGAGGCCAAGCGCCGACCGCGCAAGGGAGCCGGCGCCCCGCCCGCGTTGACCGCACGGGTCAACCAGGCTTTCGAGACTGATGTCGCGGTCCCTGACTCAGCCCCAGACGAAGACACCGAGGCTGAGCCGGCTACAACCGAAGCCTTTACCCCAGAGCCGGTATCGGGGACCTCGGCTGCCAGAGGCAGGGCTCTGGCCAAGCCGCCGGTACGCAAGTTCGCCAAAGGCCTGGGGGTTGACCTCTCAGACGTGGCGGGTTCTGGTGAGGGTGGCATCGTCACCCGCGCCGATGTCGAGGCCTACGCGGCGGGCGACCACGGCGCGGCTTCCGGGGGCAGCGGTGTCGCCACCTCGGCGGCACGCTCATCGGAATACAGGGCACCGGTGTTCGCGACCACCGGCGAGCGCGAGGTGCGCATCCCCGTCAAGGGCGTGCGCAAGCTGACCGCCCAAGCCATGGTCGGATCGGCATTCACCGCACCCCATGTCACCGAGTTCGTCACCGTTGACGTCACGCGCACGATGAAACTGGTGGACCGGCTCAGGACAGATCGCGAGTTCCAGGACGTCAAGGTCAGCCCGCTGCTGATCGTGGCCAAGGCGCTGGTCATCGCCAGCCGGCGTAACCCCGGGATCAACGCGACGTGGGACGAGGCCGCGCAGGAGATCGTCGTCAAGAGCTATGTCAACCTCGGGATCGCGGCCGCGACCCCACGCGGGCTGATGGTGCCCAACATCAAGGACGCCGACCGTATGTCGCTTCGCCAGCTGGCCGACGCGATGGCCAACCTGGTGTCTACGGCGCGCGAAGGCAGGACGCAGCCGGCCGAGATGACCGGTGGGTCCATCACGATCACCAACGTGGGGGTCTTTGGTGTGGACACCGGCACGCCGATCCTCAACCCGGGCGAGGCCGCAATCCTGGCCTTCGGGGCGGTCCGGCAGATGCCATGGGTGGTCAAGGGTAAGATCAAGGCTCGTTGGGTCACCGCGCTTGCTGTTTCCTTCGACCACCGCATGGTCGACGGCGAGCTGGGCTCACGGTTCCTGGCGGATATCGCCGCCGTGCTTCAAGATCCTGCCCAGGCCCTCGTCTGGGGCTGAGGCCAGCCTCGGCTCAGCCCAGCACGCCAACGACTCCCTTGGCCATGAGGACCACGGCGACGACGGTGAGGACGACTAGTACGAGGGCCTTTCCATGCGCGATCAGCCAGGCGCGCCATCTCCCGTAGATCGTTGGTGCGTCCTCCCGCCGGATCACCAGCACCAGCAGGGGGATGGCGACTCCGGCCGAGGCCACGACCACGAACAGGAGCAGGACGACCGCCGTCCACACCTGGCTGAGTCCGGCTTCAAGGACATCGCCGACAGCTGCCACCACGATCACATAGTTGGGAAGGAATCCGCCGAGGAGGAAGGCTGGCCACGGTGACATCGAGTCCAGCCGCGCCATCCAGGCTGGCTGCGAGTCCGAGGTGGGCAGGGCCGGAGCTCGCGAGCGCACATACAGCCAGGCGCCCAGGGCGGCGCCGGACCCGAGCTGGACCCAGCTGACCCAGGGCGAGCTCGACGTGACCTTGGGGGTGGCAGGGTAGAGAGCGACCACGGCGACGGCCACGACAGCGAGCGCCAGGACCCAGCCGGCCGCGAACGCCACCGCCTTGGCGACTCCTTGCTCGGACGTGACAAGGAGAACTGCAGCGAGCACCGACCAGGGCTGGACTGCCAGAGCCAACGCCAGCAGGAGCAATGTCACCAGCGACGCAACGTCCACAGGCGCTCCCTGGGTCTGGACAGTCCCATTGCCATTGTGAGTGGCGACCCTCGGGTTGGCTATGGCGTCTAGGAACCCATCACAGGATGAGTGCCGCTCAGTGGACGACGTCCTCTGATTCGACTGCCGCTTTGGCGTCGGCCGCGGCGGCTGCGTCCGACTTGCCGCGACTCTCATAGGCTGAGCCGCTGCGGAGCTCAACGTGTGGCAGGAACCACACGACGATGAACGCGATCACCATGACTCCCGAGCCCAAGAGGAACACCAGGTCCATCGCCTGGGAGAAGCCGATCAGGAACGGCTTGGCGAGCCTGGGGTCCAGCTGCTGGATGAACGAGGAGT
>JBDTYK010000202.1:0-4575 GCA_040005715.1 Actinomycetota bacterium
CGAATCGGGCTCTCAAACCGGCCTGAAGTGAGCAAGGGCGACGACTTGGACGCCGTGGGGCTATCAGCGGTTGACCTCGATGATGGTCATCCGGTGCGCGGCTCGCGTGAGTGCCACGTAGAGGACGTGGATGCCGCCCGGCGACTCGGCGGTGATCTCGGCCGGGTCGACGATGACCGTGGCGTCGTACTCAAGACCCTTGGTCGACATCGGCCCCACGACGCTGAGCCGTGCCGGAGCGTCGATCACCAGCGGCTGCAGGGTCTCGGCCCACCTGGCGGGGGAGATGACGGCCACTGAGCCTTCGACCTCCGACATCAGCGTTTCCACCGCAGCGGTGACCGCGGCGAGGATCTCCTCGGGCGCGACCGTGGTGGTGACCGGCTCAACGCCCGTCTCGCGCACCGCCACTGGTAGGTCGGCGTCCGGCATCTCGTCCCTGATCATCTGAGCGGCGTAGTCGAAGATCTCGCGTGCGTTGCGGTAGTTGGTGTCCATGTGGAACCCCGAGCGCACGTGGCTGCCAAAGGCCTGCTCACGCGCCTGGAGGGCTTCGGTGGCATCGGGCCAGGAGGCCTGGGCCGCATCGGCGACGACCGTCCAGGACGCCCAGCGACCCCGTCGCCCGAGCATCCGCCACTGCATCGGCGAGATGTCCTGGGCCTCGTCGATCAGGATGTGCGCGTACTCCTCGGGCTGGTCCAGCCGGCCCTTCATGAGCCGCTCCAGCATGGTTCGCGGCGTTACTTCGTATCCCGACCGGGCGGCTTGCCAGGCCGCATCGTTACGGGACGAGAGCTCGGGGACCTCGTGCCCACTGTCCCCGTCGAGGTCCTCGAACTCGTAGAAGCCGCGTTCCTCCTGCTCGGGCACGCGCATCGGGCCAAGGCGTGCAGTCAGGTCGTCGATGAGCGCGACGTCAGCCACCGACCAGGTCCCGGTCTCGATCGCCGCGGCAAACGATTCGCTGAGCAGTCTGGCCTCGCTGTCGCTGAGCACCCCAGCGGCATAACGGCTGGTCCTCTCGGGGTCAGCCAGCCAGAGCAGCACCTCGCGCGCATCCAGGGGTCGCCACCACTGGCCCACGAACGTCTCGACGTCCCCGTGGTCGAGGAACTTCTCGATGAAGACCGATCGTTCGCCCCCGATGTTTGCTTCCCATGCCGCCTCGGCCAGGGCCGCCGTGGCGGCCTGGAGCGCCATGTTGCGCTGGTGGAATCGCAGCACCTGGGTGCGCACGTGGTCCAGCTCGGCGGCGTCCAGCCGAACCGCCCGCCCGGCGACGAAGGCGCGCAGCTGGGTCGGGGCATCCGGGATGACGTCACGGGCGACCCGGGCAAGAATCCGCCGAATCCGCATCGAGCCCTTGATGGCAGCGACCGCGGGAGGGTCGAGGCGCTCGGTCGTCACCCCGTCGAGAACATCGCCGAGGGAGCGCAGCGTCACCGTGTCCTCACCCAGGGAGGGCAGCACGCGTTCGATGTATGCCGTGTACGCCGCCGAGGGTCCCACGACCAGGATGCCGCCGGACTCGTAACGTCGGCGATCGGAATACAGAAGGTAGGCGGCCCGGTGGAGGGCGACGACGGTCTTGCCTGTGCCTGGCCCCCCGGTGATCTCGGTGACTCCGCGGGCAGGCGCCCGGATCGCCTCGTCCTGATGACGCTGGATGGTGGCGACGATGTCGCGCATCCGGGCGCCTCTGGAGCGGGTCAGCGCCGCCATGAGTGCGCCGTCACCGACGACGACGAGGTCATCCGGCGCTTCGGGCACCATGAGGTCGTCCTCGATACCGACAACGTCAGAACCCTTGCAGCGCAGCACTCTTCGGCGCAGGACGCCCATCGGTTCGACCGGCGTCGAGCGATAGAAGGGCGCAGCGGCGGGCGCGCGCCAGTCGATGACCAGAGGCTCGTAGTCGTCGTCGCGGATACCAAGTCGACCGATGTACCGGACCTCGCGATCGGGCCCTGGTGAGCTGTCATCAAGGTCCAGTCGTCCGAACACCAGACCTTCGTACTGCGTCTCCAGGGTCGCTCGTCGCTTGTTGGCGTTGAACACCAGGGCGTCGCGCTCGAACAGCCCGGTGATCTCCTCGTCGCGGATGTCACCGGTGCGGTCGGTTCGGCCGCGGGCAAGACCCTCGGCCTCGACCAGCAGGGCTCGCGCAGTGGCTTTGGTGAGCTCGGCATAGACCATGTCCACGTGTGCCTGCTCGATGGCGATCTGGGCTGCGAGAGCGTCCGGGGTCACCTGGGTGCCGTGGTGTGGGGAAGTGTCGACCGGCTGATCCGAAGGGGTCACTGCACCGCCTGAGTGAGGGTTGTTGAACGCTGGCTTCCGGACAGGGGGCCGGGAACGCGGGTCCCCCATGCGGACGCACGAGTCTAGTCCGTGCTGCGCCAGCCCGCCCACTACTACCCGCCCACTACTACCCGCGGAGTCGGAGCAGCCTGGTGAATCCGGCAACGGGCAGGCTGGACACTCACCGGGTTGTCCCGCCCGTTAGGGAATCGGGTTGCCCTGCCGGACAGGGGGCATTGGGTGCCCTTGCCGGATATCCGAGAAAAAAACCTGTTCTGGAGACTTTACGACGGTCGTTGAGTTTGCAAGAGTGGATATAGCCGGATTTTGTCCGGCCGGGCGTGAAGAGTCGCAGGTCCCCACCAGCGACCACGCGCTTGGTCGCGACGCCCCCGGGAGTTGCACCCCCCCTGCCTCCCGGGGACGTCGCGACACCCACGTCGCGAAGCTGCTGCGTGGTATGCCGGTCGCTGCCTCCTCGGCCCCTGCCGCACGGTTGGTTGCCAAGTCCCTGCATCTGCTTACCTGGTCGCCGAGGTCCCGTGCATCTGGCGCTTGGTTGCCAGGTCCCTGCATCTGCCACCTGGCCGCCGAGGCCCCGTGCATCTGGCGCTTGGTTGCCAGTTCCCTGCATCCGGCCAGAACTGACCTCCAGGACCCTCGCGAAGACGGGCAAATCAGCGCTGACCGTGCAGGCGCGCCCGGACGTCCAGCCGTATACGCTTACCGCCTGTGAAGGTTCTCGTCATCGGCAGCGGAGCTCGTGAGCACGCAATCGTCAGGGCTCTGACGCTCGACCCCTCGGTCGACGCAGTCATTGCCGCACCCGGCAATCCCGGCATCGACGCGATTGCGCTGTGCCGCGACCTGCCCCATGGCCTCCTCGACACCGAGGAGGTCGCCGCGGTGGCCGCCGCACTCGGCGTGGATCTTGTGGTCGTCGGCCCGGAGGCGCCACTGGTTGCCGGACTGGCCGACGCGGTGCGCAAACGGGGCATCGCCTGCTTCGGTCCGTCAGCTGCTGCGGCCCGGCTCGAGGGAAGCAAGGCGTTCGCCAAGGAGGTGATGGCTGCCGCGGGCGTGCCCACCGCCATGGCCCACGTCTGCACCACCGTCGAGGAGGTGGTGGGCGCTCTTGACGCGCTCGGGGCGCCCTACGTGGTCAAGGACGACGGCCTGGCCGCGGGCAAGGGCGTGGTGGTGACAGACAACCGTGCTCAGGCCCTGGCGCACGCGGTCCAGTGCCTGGCCAAACCTGACGGGTGCATCGTCGTCGAGGAGTTCCTTGACGGCCCCGAGCTCTCGCTGTTCTGCCTCACCGACGGAACCACTGTGGTGCCACTGGCCCCGGCACAGGACTTCAAGCGCGTCGCCGACCAGGACGAAGGCCTCAACACCGGTGGCATGGGCGCCTACTCACCGCTGGACTGGGTTCCGGCCTCCCTCGTCCAAGACATCGTCGACCGCGTTGCCCAGCCAACCGTGGACGAGATGCGCCGCCGCGGGACGCCCTTCGTCGGAGTGCTCTACGTCGGGCTGGCCCTGACCACGCGTGGCCCAAGGGTGATCGAGTTCAACGCCCGGTTCGGTGATCCTGAGACGCAGGTGGTTCTGGCTCGCCTGGTCACACCTCTTGGCGGGCTGCTCTACGCAGCGGCCACCGGCAAGCTCGACGAGTTCGGTCCTCTGCGTTGGCGCCCCGAGCACGCGGTCGTGGTTGTCATCGCCTCCAAGGGCTACCCGGACTCGCCCCGGACCGGTGACGTCATCGAAGGCCTGGCAGAGGTCGGGCAGGATACCTACGTCCTGCACGCCGCTACGGCTGTCGGTAAGGACGGCTCCATCATCTCGTCGGGCGGCCGGGTCCTTTCCGTCGTTGCGACCGGAGGTGATCTTGCCCAGGCGCGCGCCCGCGCATACGACCTCGTCGGACGGATCCACCTCAAGGGGTCGCATCACCGCACCGATATCGCCCTTGCTGCCCAGCGCGGTGAGGTCCCAGTTCAGGGCTGATCGTCAAGAGCCGGAAAAGTCCAACGCGAGGAGAGTGTCGCCCCATGTCAGCTGATCTCACGAAGAGCTCGCCGCAGTTCGCCCTTCCCGGATATGCCCATGTCTACTCGGGCAAGGTGCGCGAGCTGTACGCACCGATCGACCAGGCCACCGGGGCACCCCGCCAGGACCAGCTTCTGCTCGTGGCCACGGACCGAATCTCGGCCTACGACTACATCCTGGACAGCGAGATCCCCGACAAGGGCAAGGTGCTCACCC
>JBDTYK010000203.1:0-4546 GCA_040005715.1 Actinomycetota bacterium
TGGGTCGCCACCGGTCCGGTGGCGGATCTGTTCCCCCCGTTGGATGCCAACCTCGAACTCGATCCTGCCGAGGGCGGAACCAGCCGCCTCGCCCTTCGCGGAATCTATCGGCCGCCGTTGGGGCGGATCGGTGCGAAGCTGGACCGGATCGTACTCCACCGGGCCGCGCTTGCCACGGCGGGCGGCTTCCTATCGTGCGTGTCGGCCGCGATCCACGCGCCACACCTGGCCACGGCCAGCCTGGCAACGGTCAACGCCCTGGGAGACTCTCTATCGCCTGGGCCGGTAGCTAAAGCGTGAGTGTGTTCGCTTTTTGAGGTTGCAGAAGTTAAACGTCCGCCAATCGTCAAACACGCCAAAGTTGGGCGCTGAAAATCAGGTCGCCGTTGGTGTCGTTCGGGATCAGGCCGCGCGACGACCAAAGGCGGCGGTGAGAGGGGCCACTTGCTCGGCAACGGGTTCGGCTCGCGGTCATCTCGTGAGCTCATTGATGGTTAGGTTGGCAGGGTGATTACGCGCCCAATATGAGGACCCGGGGTGCTTCTCGCCGAGCAGGCAAGCGAAGGTTTGCGTGACAACCAAATTCCCTGGTGAAGGCGTCGGTGCCTTCGTCGGGGTGGATGTCGCGATCGACAATCGCGATTTACTCACTTGCGCGCGGATAGGAACTTGCGGAGCTGCCTGGGTCCAGTACCCAGCCAGTCCTCAGCGAGTACTCAATTTGTCCTGAGCACAGCCAGAAACGTTCAACGCTGCCCACCTGTCGATTTGGGGATGTGCAGGTCAGCGCCATTTGCCGATGACAGTCAACGGCACCCATCGGTGCAAGCTCACTTCCAGCGGAAATGGACAAAGACGCGTCCGAAGTTGTCGGAGTCCTTCTCGACCCGGTGGTAGAGAGCCTTGATCTCCTTCTGCTGCAGGAAGCGCAGGACATGCTTCTTCAGCGCGCCGGAGCCCTTCCCCGGGATGATCTCCACCAGCGGCGCCTTCTTGGCGACTGCCTCATCGATGATGGCGCGAAGGGCGCGGTCGATCTCCGGACCCTTGCTGTGGATGTCGTGCAGGTCGAGCTTGAGCTTCACCCAAACAGTCTCCCCCTGCTGTTGACGTGAGCCCAGATGGGGGTGGACAGTCGATATAGGTAGTTTTGCGAGGGATTCCGGAGGCTGCCTGGCTCCCAGACGCAATGCGCATCCCCGGAGGATGCAACCACGTGAAATGTGCCCCACCGGGTCATCCCGCAAGCACCGTCCCTGTCCAGCCGAGCCTCTACGAGAGAAGGCCACCGATGTCAACGTCGCCACCACCGACCCGGATCACGGCCACCCCTGCGGCGCGTCAGGCACTCATTGCCATGCGCGCCGCCCGGGGTGCCCCGGTGATGTTCGTCCAGTCCGGCGGATGCTGCGCCGGCAGCACCCCCATGTGCTTCCCCCTCGGGGAGTTCCTGCTGGGCGACCTCGACATCCTGCTCGGCGACATCGAGGGCTGCCCCTTCTATATCGACAAACGCCTGGACGAGGCCTGGCACCAGGACGTGTTCCTGCTGGACGTCGCCGACGGCGTACCAGAAGACTTCTCCCTGGGCGCCGGCGAGAACCAGCACTTCGTCACCCTCTCCCCCGCCTGCGTGACGCCCGCCCTTGCGGAGCAGGCTGAGGCCACCATGGCAGGGAGCCCAGCCGGGAGCGCGCCAGCGGCTCCTTAGGAAGTTGGGCGCAGGGCGCGCCTCAGGACCCCTGGGTGAGCGCTTTGGCGATGATCGCCATCTCGTCTTCCAGCGAGGCTGGCTGGTGGTATTCCGAGATGTCCAGCTCGTCGATCAGTGGCAGGAGGTCGCGGATCGCCTCGGGAGTGTTCTCCGTGAGGACGACGCCGTGGGTCTCGACGACCACGACCCTGGCGATCCGGCCACCGGCCACGGAGTAGATGTGTCCGTTGACCGGGCAGTCCTCGTGTGACAGGAAGGCCACGAGAGGGCTGACCGACTCCGGCGAGACCTTGGACACGAGGTCCTCTCCCAGGATGTCCTGGGTCATCCTCGTGGCCGCCACCGGGGCGATGGCGTTGACCCGGATGCCGTGGCCGGCGCCCTCTATCGCCAGAACCCTCGTGAGCCCGGCCAGGCCCGACTTGGCCGCACCGTAGTTGGCCTGTCCGAAGTTGCCGAACAGCCCTGAGGCCGACGTGGTGTTCACGATGCGGCCGTAGCCCTGAGCGCGCATCGCGCTGAAGGCCGGCTGGCTGACGTAGAAGGCACCTTTGAGGTGGACGTCGATCACCGCGTCGATCATGGCCTGGTCCATCTTGTGGAACGCCTTGTCCCGAAGGATCCCGGCGTTGTTGATCAGCACGTCGACCCGGCCGAACGCGTCAAGGGCGCCCTGAACGATCGCCTGCCCGCCTTCCGCGGTTGCCACGCTGTCGCGGTTGGGAGCTGCGATGCCACCCAGGGCGGTGATCTCCTCGACGACCCGGTCGGCTGCGAAGGTCGAAGAGCCGCTGCCGTCCACGGCGCTACCGGGGTCGTTCACGAGGATACGGGCCCCGCGGCGAGCCAGCTCGAGGGCGTGAGAGCGACCAAGGCCGCCACCTGCTCCGGTAATGATGACTACTCGTTCGTCAAAACGAAGGTCAGGCATGGGTCACGTCCTCTTTCGTCGAGCGCTAACGGCTCCGGCGGTTGCGGGCCGATCAGACATCTTGGGGGGCCTGGGTCGTTGTGGCCTTGTTCGACCTGACGTGGCGGGACCAGCGCCCGCGGACGGTTTTGCTGACCGTTCTGACGGGGTGAGGGACGGTTCTACGGACGAGCCCCCCGGCGAGCCGACGAAGGACGACAGGACCGCGAGCAGAGCCAGCTTCTGAGGCTCATCGAGACGCGGATCATGCCGGATTGCGTCCTCGCTCTGGCTCCAGCCCTCGGAGGTGCACGGTGCGACGATCCCCGCCGCCCGCATCAGCATCGTCTCTGCGGACACGCTCAGGGCTCGGGCGAGGGACGAGATGACCGAGATCGACGGGAGAGCAAGCCCGTGCTCGATCTGGCTCAGGTACGGGTTGGAGATGCTGGCGAGCTCGGCAGCCTGTCGCAGGGTCAGCTGGGCGAGGTGGCGCTGGCTGCGTACGTAAGCCCCGAAGGCGTCATACATCTGTGCGTGCGTTGTGGCGCCCATTGACAAACCCTTCGCCTCAAACCCCCGGGGACCCGGGAGCCAAACTGCTAGATCTAATCTAGCAGTTGCTTGACGATGCGGCGTACGAACACGCCCGGGTCACCAGCCGGAAGGCATCCTCTCGGTGGCATCCTCGGCCTTGAAGAACCGTTCGACCACGACGGCGAGCGCCTTGGCCACGCCTGGCCGCTGCAGGTCATGACCGGCAGGCAGCATCTCCAGGAAGGCCCCCGGGATGCGCCTGGCCAGGACTCTGCTGTTCGACGGTGCCACGATCCGGTCGTGGTCCCCGCACACCACCAGGGTTGGGGTCCTTACCGAGCCCAGAAACGGGATGCTCGACCAGTTGGAGAACGCCAGCGACTGCCAGAACAGACCCATGACGTCGGCGCGTGGCCAGGGGTTGGCGACACTGGGCGTGCGCAGGCCGCGCAGTCCGTCGCGACCGCTGCCAGGGGTTGCCCCCACACCGCAGGAGGTCGCCGCAAGAACCAGCCGGCGTACCCTGCCCGGCTCGTCGTGAACCAGCTGCTGGGCCACTGCGCCGCCATGGGAGTACCCAAGGACGTCTGCGTCATCCAGGCCTGCGGCGTCCAGCACCGCTGCCGCGATCTCGGCCAGTCCGGGCATGGACAGGGGCAGCACCGGCGTAGGGCTGGCACCCACCCCTGGCGAGTCGAAGCTGACCACGGTTCGCCCGGAAAGCTCATGGATGAACGGCGCCCAGCTCTGCAGGGGACGGGTCATCCCGTTGATCAGCAGCAGAGGGTCACCCTTGCCCTGAACCTGCATCGCAACCTGGAGTCCATGGATGGTGATCAGCGAAGGCGCGTCCACGAAGGATCCTGGCCTGCTCAAACCCGGGATCGCACGTAGCTGCCGGGGGCCGGCTCGATGGGCGGGTGGGCCTTGCTGCCCAGCTTGCGCGGGGCGGCGACACTGGCGCCACCCTGCTTGTCGATCCAGGCGGTCCAGTCGTCCCACCACGTGCCGTCCTTCAGCGTGGCATTGTCCTTCCACACCTGCGGATCGGCCGGTGTGGTGTCGTTGGTCCAGTGCTTGGCCTTGGGCCCGGGCGGGTTGACGATCCCGGCGATGTGCCCTGACGTGCTCAGCACGAACCGCTTGTTACCGCCGAGCAGCTGAGTGGTCTTGTAGCCCGCGACCCACGGAACGATGTGGTCGTCGACCGCCGCGAGGATGTAGGTGTCGACGTCGACCTTGCCCGGCTGCAGCTTCTGACCGTCGATCTCGAACTCTCCGCGGGCGAACTCGTTGTTGAGGTAGCACGACCGCAGGTAGCGCGAGTGCATCTTGGCCGGCATCCGGGTGCTGTCCTTGTTCCAGACGAGCAGGTCGAAGGCCGG
>JBDTYK010000204.1:0-4542 GCA_040005715.1 Actinomycetota bacterium
GGTTTCCCCTGACACTGGAGTGAATGTAGGGCTCCTGGTCGCCTCAGCGGTCGCACCGGGGACGTTCGCGTCGTCGCTGTCGGCGCGTAGCGCCACTGACCAGGGGTTCGTCACTGGTCTGGCCACTGGCCTGCACTATTTGCTGACGGTCGGCACCCAGGACGCGCTGCAGGCCTTCGCTGCCGAGGTGGTCCGCACCCAGCCACCCTGGCGCCTGCAGGACCCGGTATCGCGTCAACGTGCCCTGACGCTGGCAGCTGACCTGGCCGTCATACCGCTCGGTTTTGCTCTTCAGTGGGCCTTGCCGCGCAGACCCGGCGAGGCGATGGCCCGGGGAGCGCTGCGTCAGGTGGGCTGGCGTTTCGCCACGACGGGCATCGGGGGCGCGTTGTTGATCACGTCCAAGGCTGGCGCCCGAGCCCTTGACCAGCGCCTGGGTGCCAACGGGCGCATCGCGGACTTCCCTGTGGCTGTGCCGCTTGGTCTGGCGGTGGCCTACCTCCTGGACCGCCGGCGTCTGGCCGGCGAGGCCGATCCGGACCGGGCCGATGGGGCGGCGGCGGTACACGAACCCCCCGAGGTGGCACCCAGCTCGCTTCGGTCTCTCGCCGTGGCCGGAGGTGTCGTGGGCGCCCTGGCAGGCGTGGCATATGGCGAGCATGCCGCGTCGTCAGCTTTGGGCAGGCTGCTGGCGTCGGCACTTCCCGGCGGCCCGCAGCTGTGGAAGCTGGCCGGTCACGCTGCCTCCCTGGGAGCCCTCGGGTTCGCCGGTGTCACGTTCTACGGGCGGGCCATGCGCAAGATCGAGGCCGGCACCTCCGCTCAGGACTGGATCATTGAGGAGGACGAGGCTACGAAGTGGACCA
Source organism: Actinomycetota bacterium (assembly GCA_040005715.1). Taxonomy (GTDB): domain Bacteria; phylum Actinomycetota; class Actinomycetes; order Actinomycetales; family Dermatophilaceae; genus UBA4719. Next base: position 867 of record JBDTYK010000204.1, read on the forward strand.
CCCGATACGTCAGTGGTGGCCCTGAGAGCCTTGTGCCCTGGGAGACGCTGGGCCGTGAGGGCCGTCGTCATGCGCTGACGCCGGTCCGCCCTCAGCCACTGCTCAACGGCCCCGAAGGTGCCCCGGACCTGTCCATCGAGACGGTGATGCAGGAGCCGGCCAAAGCCACTCCCGTCCAGGTCTTTGTGGGCCTTGACAGCGCACCAACCGCCAAGGACCGGGTGGACCTCGCGCTGGCCGAGATGGATCGCACCGGCGCCTTCGACCGCTCGCTGATCGTGCTGGCCTCACCGACCGGGACCGGATACATCAACTATGTCGCCGTGGCGGCAGTGCAGTACCTGACGCGTGGCGACGTGGCCACCGTGACGATGCAGTACTCGAAGCGGCCGTCACCACTGTCCCTGACCAAGGTCAAGGACGCCCGGGAGCAGAACAGGCTGCTGTGGCTGCGCATCGTCCAGCGGCTGCACGACCGGCCGAGCTCGCGGCGGCCACGCGTCGTGGTGTTCGGGGAGAGCCTCGGCGCACACACCAGCCAGGACGTCTTCCTGCACTGGGGAACGCTGGGACCGGAGGCGCTGGGCATCGACCGGGCGCTGTGGATCGGAACGCCATACGGCAGCGGGTGGATGCACGAGATCACCGGACCGGAGCGACTCGACGTCGACAAGGACGCCATCGCTGTGGTCAACGACTTTGCCCAGCTCGAGGAGCTCGGCGAGGAGCGCCGGTCCCGGCTCCGCTACGTGCTGCTCAGCCACGACAACGACGGGGTCACCAAGTTTGGCCCCGACCTTCTCACGACCGCACCCGCGTGGCTCGGCGCCGATCGCCCGCTGATGGAGGCCGTGCCCGGCGCCAGTCCCCGGGGCATCCCTTCAGCGATGCGCTGGCGGCCGATCACGACGTTCTGGCAGAGCCTGGTCGACATGAAGAACGCCCAGATTCCGGGCGCCTACCGGGCCTGGGCGCACGACTACCGCCCGGACCTGGCGCGCTTCATCAGCGAGGTGTTCGAGCTCCCGGCCAGCCCGGAGCAGCTTTCGGACATCGAGACGGCACTGGCCGCCCGTGAGAACTACCGTGAACAGCTCTTCGAGCCACCCGCGGAGGCCAGCGAAGCGAAGAGCTGAGCTTTTCCGCCAAGTTGAACCCGACCCATTACGGAGGCTCAGGATGAACCAACCGTTGCCCAGCTGGAACGAGGGCGCAGCCAGGGACAACATCATCGGTTTCGTCGAGCAGACCTGCGGCGCGGGCTCGGCGCGGGCGGTACCCGTCGAGGAGCGCGTGGCCGTTTTCGACAACGACGGCACGTTGTGGTGCGAGAAGCCCATGCCCATCCAGCTCGACTTCATCCTGCGCCGACTTGTCGAGATGGCGCAGCAGGACGAAGGGCTGCGGGGCCGACAGCCGTGGAAGGCAGCGTATGAGGGGGACCACGCCTGGCTGGGCACACTGGTCGAAGAGCACTACGCCGGCGACGACACCAAGGCGATGACACTGGCCGCGGGGGTGCTCGCCGCCTACGACGGGATCTCGGTGGATGAGTTCGAGGCCAGGTCGAAGGCTTTTCTGCAGTCGGCCCAGCACCCGACGATGGGTCGCCGCTACGTGGAGACCACCTACGCGCCGATGGTCGAGCTGCTGGGCTACCTGGCGGCGAACGGCTTCACGAACTATGTCGTGTCCGGCGGCGGCCGTGACTTCATCCGGCCGGTCACCCAGGTCCTCTACGGCATTGCACGCGAGCGCGTCATCGGCAGCGCGTCGACACTGGAGTATGTCGATGGCGAGGACGGCGGCACCGTCAACCACATGGCGAAGGCTGACTACCTTGATGACGGCATGGAGAAGCCGGTGCGCATCTGGAGCAGGACCGGGCGACGGCCGGTGTTCGCGGCCGGCAACTCCAACGGGGACATCCCGATGCTGAGCTTCACCCAGCACGAGGACAAGCCGTCGCTTCGCCTCCTTGTGCTGCATGACGACGCCGAGCGTGAGTACGACTACGTCTCCGGCGCAGAACAGGCACTGGCACGAGCAGCAAAGGGCGGCTGGACCATTGCGAGCATCAGGAACGACTGGACCACCGTCTTCTGACGCGCTGCCAGGCGGCCTGAGGCTCCGGCCCGGATGAGGCGGATGCGTCGGGTGGGGTGACCTCCCTCGGGCTCATTGCCCAGACGCGCGCCGATGCGAGGACACCCAGCCCGTTCGTGGCCCAGTGAAGGCCGGTCGGTGCGAGCAGGCTTCCGCTGCGGCGCCGGAGCTCGGCGAAGACGATTCCGGCGACCGTCGTGAATGCCACTGTCGTAAGCACGGTCACGGTCACTCGCCGCCGCCCAGCTGTCGTGCGACCCTGCACCGACATGTTGCTTCGCGCAAGGTCGATGGCGGGCAGCACATGCCACAGTCCGAAGATGCAGGCTGAGACCACGGTGGCTGTGCGGACCCCGAAGTCGCGCGAGAGCAGCCCCCACAGCACTCCGCGGAAGGCCACCTCCTCGAAGAGCACCGTGCCGACGGGGATGGCAACCAACGATATGTACAGGGCTGAACGGAGCCCGATGCGGTAGCGAGTGTCGCGAAACGCGCCACGGGTGAGCGGGATAGCGACGGCGACGGCATACACGATCGCGACCGCAAGGGCGGCAGCTCCACCTGCCAGAACGCCGCGCACCAGCGTCTGCCGACCGAGCCCCAGCTGCACCCAGGTGAGCCCGGCCAGTCTCCCGACGAACAGCAACAGCAGAGCCGCCAGCGGGCCCGTCACCAGCTGAACGCGACTCGGACCCAGATGGACCCATATGTTGTTGGCCACCAGCACCAGAAGGACGACAAACATCGCCACCGCAGTCGTCATGCGACCAGAAGCCTCGAGCTCGATGACCAGCCGTGGTGGCACCCTTGGGCCTTCCTGCCTTCCTTCATCGACCCCTTTTGTGCGGGGCGGGCTTCGGCGGACATCGCACCCCTCCCGTCAGGCTAGCGGGCCGATCGCGCTCGCATCACGACTCCAATGCCTCGATTCGACTGCACCAGCGTCGCGTGTCGCCCCGCCGTACGCAACACCCGTTCACCCACGTGGATGCGGCAGAGTGCGCCGCTGCATACGGGTGCTGACATGCTGTGCGGGACATGACCGAGCTCATCATCACCTCGCCTTCCAATGCGCGACTGAAGTCACTGGTCGCCCTGCGTCGCCGTCGCACGCGTGAAGATGCCGGGCTCACCCTGCTCGAGGGGTATGCCGAGCTGTCGCTCGCTCTGGACGCCGGTCTCGTGCCGCGAACCCTCTACTTCTGCCCCGAGCTGATGCTCGACCCGCCGGCGCAGCAGGACGTCGTGCGGCGCGTTCAGGTTCTGGGCTCGGACATCCAGCAGCTGGGCCGTGCAGCGTTCGAGAAGGTCGCCTACCGCGAGGGCCCCGACGGCTTCCTGGCCGTGGTCGACTCGGTGGTCCGAACCTGCGCCGATCTTCGGGTCGGGCCGGAACCCCTGGTGCTGGTCTGTCAGGGGGTTGAGAAGCCGGGCAACCTCGGCGCGATGCTCAGGACGGCAGATGCAGCGGGGCTCGAAGCCGTCGTGGCAGCCGATCCGGTCACCGACTGGGGAAACCCCAACCTGGTGCGCGCGAGCAAGGGCACCGTCTTCTCGGTGCCGGTCGCAT
>JBDTYK010000205.1:0-4532 GCA_040005715.1 Actinomycetota bacterium
CGTAAGCGTTCGGTCAATTCTTGTCCGATTGACCGTTTTGCGCAACGCGCCCCATTAGCGTTTGAGCGCTGGTTCCGGATAGCGGGAGGTGGACAATGGGCGCGGAACAACTCGGCTGGTTCTATTTCGACGGGCAGCTGCGGTACAAGGATGGCCATGGCTGGACTGAGAGGTACAAGCCAATTGACGGGCCAGGAGCCCTCTCTCGGGCGTCGAAGGGCACGCCGTCTGGCCAGCCGAAGGATCGACCGTCCCCTGGCGTGGGTGAGCCCCGCAGGAGAACCTCCTATCTGGTGACGGCTCTGTGCGCTGGGCTCCTTGGTCTCGCTGGTGGCTTCGGTCTCGGCGCAGGGATGTTCAGTGCCGAGGGCGCAGATGGGTTGACCTCCTGGGCGAGCGGTCAGGTCGATCATGTCTCATCGCTGTTTTCTCCCACGACACCATCGACGGCCGTGCCTCTGGCCAAGACGAAGCAGATGCCGGCCCCGACCGGGGCTGCGAAGAGTGCACTGCTGGTTCGAGACGTCAATGCCTTCGCGCCCGGCGGTCCCCCGATAGCGACGGTCCCGCCCAGCTATGACCACCCCAGCGCCCCTGACTGCCTGAAGTTCCGGGATCAGGTACGTGCCTGGTCGAACTTTCAGAATGCGCACCGACCCATCGGTTTCAGCAACGACCTGCCATCCAGCGGCGACCTGCAATATCTTCAAACGGCGTGCGGTCTGGCCTACTGAGTTCCTCCCCCGTGGCAGCTAGCGGTTGCCCGGGTAGTCCGTTCAGGCACTGTTCGCCTGATGATCGGTTATGGGCGCGTCATTTCGCTGACCGCCCGCCCTGTGGCCCCTACGTTGGACCCGCTGGGGAATCCCGATCACAGGAGGCACACATGGGCACGGACCAGCCTCGGTGGTACGGGGTCGGCAAGAGAGCAAAGCGAGTCAAAGGTGGTGGCGACCACACCGATGAGAGGGCAACCGAGACCTTGAGCACTGAGGACGAGACGCCCATCGCGCCATCCTCATCTGTTCCTGACTCCGGAGGCGCCCTGGTGGCGCGATCGCAGATTGTGGTTGCAGGTTCGACGGTGACGCTGACGGGCACGATGACGAACGAGACCGGCTCCGACGTACATTTCAGCGGTATGCCTCCGTATGCACGCACGCTCGACACCGATGGCAGCAGATCCGTGCTCCTTGGCGACTTCAACTCCCCGCCTCGGGAGCAGCCCTCCTGCTCAGACTGGGTCATGCATCCCGGGGCCAGCGTTCCGTACCGCAGCCTGCCAGTCACCCTGCAGACTCCAGGTCCCCGATGGGACGGAACAGAGTGGTCCGCATCCTCGCGGTCCACAAGGTTGGACGTCATGACCTTCCGCAGCGGGGGCATGCTCACCACGATCCAGATCATCAGCTAGCGCTCGGAACGGGCTCCCTCGTGGGGTTGAACCGCCTACTGTTGCGCAATGCAGGAGTCCGACGTTTCTCGTGGCCATCGTGTGCTCAGAGTCCGCGACGCGGGCGATCCAGGGGGCCCAGTGGTGATGTACTTCCATGGCACCCCTGGTTCTCGCCTGGACCTGGGCTTTGGTGAACAGATCGCTGTCGAGCAGGGTGTACGACTGGTGTCGTTCGACCGCCCGGGGTATGGCGGTTCGACCCCGTCCCCGTTCGGGCTGGAGTCAATCGCCCGCGACGCCGAAGCGGTGGCAGACCATCTGGGTGTGGACACGTTCGCAACGCTTGGTCAGTCTGGGGGCGGGCCGTTTTCGCTCGCCGCAGCAACGGTGCTCGTTGACCGCGTTGCGAAGGCCGGGGTCGCGTCCGGAGCAGGGCCGTTCCAGCTGGTACCCGGCGGACTGGATTCCCTCGAGGCCGATGACCGCGCCGCCGTTGGGCTCTTGCCCGGTGATCCGGCAGCTGCAGCCAGCGGCTTCGCGGCGGGCTTGGAGTCAGCTGTTCCAGTGTTCCGTACAGCCGAGCCGTCGCAGATCGCGGCAGTCTTCGAAGGCCTGCTCTCGCCGCACGACCGTGTCGTGATGCAGGAGGACCGATTCTCGACGGGGTTTGCCACCACGATGCGCGAAGCCCTTTCGCAGGGCACCAGCGGCTCCGGATGGGACAACGTCGCCTGGGTCGGGCCGTGGGACGTGGACGTCACGGCCATCGACTGCCCGGTCGTCCTCTGGTATGGCGATGAGGACCTTTTCGTACCCGTGGCTCACGGCCTCTGGCTGCGAGACCACATCCCCAAAGCCCGACTCGTCCTGCGCACCGGTGAAGGTCACCTCGGCTTGTTGGAACACTTCGGCGAGATGATCGACGAGCTCACACAGGCTCTGTGACTGGAAAAGGCACGGTTCAGTCCCTCGTTACGGCGCCGGCCCAGACCCAGACCTCGTGATGGTGGGGTGGCGCTCCGAAGCCGACCCGCACGGCTCGTCTGGTCCAGGCGAGCGCATGACCGGGCACCAGTTCCTCAACTCCGTCCTCCCAGACAATCCAGGCGTACACGGACTGCGGGTTGCGGGCTGTGGTGACAGAGAGGTGGCCCAGCTGCTCGGGCTGCAGGCTCCGGGGCCGCCGCAAGGCGAGGCGTGTGCGTTCGGTCACCCGGTCACTGTATCGAACTGGTGTTCTACAGGGAATAGAGGCTGTGGAGATGCGCCAGTATCGCATCCAGGCCATCCGGATTCGATCGGCGCGGCGCGAAGCCGTCAGGTCCTGAACATCCTCAAACATCCCGCGCGTCCTGCCGAAATGGTCCCCGTTCTGGCTGACCACGTCCCCCATTGCTCCACGTCCCAATGATCGCTGTCGGGGAACTTCGAGGACGTCGGTGTTAGCCACGTCACGTTGGTCGTCGCGCCTCCTGACCTCACATAGGTCGTGCTGTGGCACAGTATTGGACAGGCCCTGTACCGACCGCGAAACCATGTCAAAATGAGCGAGAAGGAAATTCCCATCCAAAAGGGGCCGGACCCGTGGTGAGCCAGGTGCAGCACTGCGTCCTGATCCTGTACAAGCACGCGTTACTCGGTAAGGGGATCGCGCAGCACCTGCGCGCGCAACTTGGTGTCGAGGCGATGAACGCCTCAGCGGATGACCCCGAAGCAGTCATAGCGGCGCTGGGCCATTCTCCCGCGATCGTCATCTTCGAGATGGGCGACACACTTCGGCACTTCGACCTAACCGTACTCGCCCCGCAGGCCGTCCTGATCGATGTGAGCACGGTCGTGGCCCGGGGCCCGGCCGTTTCATCAGGGGTTGCGGGGATGGAGAAGATCCTCGATTCCGTACGTCAGTGCATGAAAGTCCATGAGCAGGCGGCCAAGGCCCACCCTGGCGAGGCTCCGGAGGCGCGGTCGCGGTCCAGCGCAGATGAACGATCTTGCGCACCAACAGTTGCGAGGTCCGGTTCGGTTGGTGGTGCGGCCGCGAGGACCGGTCATCCATCCCTTTGAGCCCTCCCAAGGACTCTCCAAGGACTTTGGAGGGCTAAATAGCCTCTGACCTGCGGCGATGCGGCTGCTATACGTTGAGGCGGAACGCTACGGCGGGGATCAGGCAGTTTCTGGAATTCGTTGGCTCTTGCTGAAAAGCGGCTCTGACCTGCACAAACGCACCGGCGACGTCGTTGGACATCCTTGGACACCTTCGGTCTTGGCTGAACTTCTTGCGGACTATTTGCGGACTGCTGGCCGCGAGTCCGAGGACTTGTCATCGGAGGTAGAGCTCGACTCGGTCCGTCGTCCAGGTGGGGAAGCCGGTTCCGAAGAAGTCCTGGTCCTCGGTCCAGATGGGACCAAGTACGACCCCTACGTCGAGCCGCGGCACCTCGCCAAACACGACCGCTTGCCGTCCGTCACTCGCCGGCAGCGCGAGCCCACTCCAACCTTCTCTGGCCAATCCGGGCCTGCTCCAGACATCAGCTTCTGAGCCGGTACGGCTACCCGGCGTCTGTGTCCAGCGCGGCCCGGGCCTCGTCGACGAGCGGCGTGAGCGACTTCTGCCAGGCCGGTAGATCGACCGACAACGTCAGCCAGGTCAGTTCGCGGTTGATCTGGTCGTACTGATGGATGATGAAGTTCCGGTTGGCGACGGCCAGTGCCCACTGGACACCATCGGGAGCGAGCACGTCGAGCCGCGACAACCGACCCGCGGCCTCGCCGAGCTTCATCATCAGCGAGTCCCCTGCCTCCTGCAGGAGGTCATCGGCGAGGTAGGCATCCATTCCGCGCGCATTGATCTCAGCGGCACGGGCGAGCCAGCCCTCAACGTGCAGCAGCTCCTTGACGGCCTTGCGGTCCATCACAACTCCACCGCGTCACGTCGAATGTCATCGTCCATCTTCGGCTTCAGGCCGCCGTACGAGATCAGGTCGATCTCACGCCCGAGAACCTGCTCGATCAACTGCTTGAACCTGATGAACGCGAACGACGACGTGCCTGGTGGCGCGTCCACGAGGAGGTCGATGTCCGAGTCCTGACGCGCCTCGCCGCGCGCGACCGAGCCGAACACTGCCAGCCGCCGGTA
>JBDTYK010000206.1:0-4519 GCA_040005715.1 Actinomycetota bacterium
GTGGCCAGCGCGGCCGGTCTGGCCACGCTGAGGGGTTGCACCCCAGCCGTCTACGACCGACTCGGGGTTGTGAGCCGCACGATTGCCGACGCGACGTCCGCGGAGTTCTCGCGCCACGGGATACCGCACGTGGTGCAATGGGCGGGAAGCATGTTCAGCATCTTCTTCCGTGAGGGGTCCGTGACCAACTACGACCAGGCCAGAGCCCAAGAGGTGCAAGCCTTCTCGGCCTTCTTCCAGTCCATGCTCAGCCAGGGAGTGCACCTGCCACCCAGTGTGTTCGAGACATGGTTCGTCAGTGCCTCGCACGATGACAGCACCATCGACCGCGTCCTTGCCGCCCTGCCCGCCGCGGCCCTGGCCGTCACCGACTCCCTTGTGAAGGTTCCCTGATGAACGCGGCCGCCTGGGACCTCAACCGGACCGTCGTTCACCTGATGCGCCACGGGGAGGTGGAGAACCCGACCGGCGTGCTCTATGGCCGGCTGGCTGGCTTTCACCTCTCAGAGCTCGGCCTGGCGATGGCCGAGAGGGTCAGTGCCCATCTCGCCGATCATGACGTGTCACTGGTCGTGGCCTCGCCGCTGGACCGCGCACAGGAGACCGCGGCACCGATTGCCTATGCCCACGGTGTCTCGATCACCACGGACGACAGGGTGATCGAGGCAGAGAACTACTTCGAGGGAAAGACCTTCGGCGTCGGCGACGGGTCGCTGAAGTACCCGAAGTACTGGCCCAAGCTGGTCAACCCCTTCAAGCCGTCCTGGGGCGAGCCGTACGAGCAGATCGCCGAACGGATGCTCGCCGCGATCGCCGATGCCCGCAGCAAGGCCCGTGGTCATGAGGCCGTGATCGTCTCCCACCAGCTGCCGGTGTGGACCGTGCGCTCCAAGCTCGAGGGTCGCCACCTGTGGCACGATCCGCGCAAGCGCCTCTGCTCGTTGGCCTCACTGACCTCGTTGACGTTCATGGGCGACGAGCTCGAGTCGATGGCCTACAGCGAACCTGCTGGAGCGTTGCTGCCAGGAGCCCGCAAGACGGCTGGTGCATGAGCTTGGCCGAACCGGTCTCCAAGAGGCTCGCCGCCGCCATCGCCGCCCTGAGCCTCAGCATCGGACTTTCGGCCTGTAGCTCGGATGCCGGCTCCATCGCGGCACAGGCCAGGTCCGGGGATGGCAAGGGGTTCGTCTCGGGGGACGGCACGATCGAGCGACTGTCGGTGGCTCAGCGCCAGGCCCCCCTGACCGTGAGCGGCACGACCTTGCAGGGCACCCCGTGGAAGGCGGAAGACGCCGCGGACAAGGTCCTGGTCCTGAACGTCTGGGGCTCATGGTGTGGTCCCTGTGTCACCGAGATGCCGCACCTGCAACGGGTGTGGTCGCAGCTGTCCGCAGCCGGCAAACCCGTGCAGTTCATGGGGATCAACTACCGCGACGGCGCGCAGACGGCCGAGGCCTTCCTGCGCGTCAACAAGATCACCTTCCCGTCGCTCGCCGATGACGGGGGTCGCACCTTGCTGGCGTTGCGTGGCAAGGCGAACACCACGCCCACGACGCTGGTTCTGGACCGCCGGGGGCGCATCGCCGCCCGGGTGTCGGGCCCGGTCTCGGCTGCCACCCTGGCCGGGCTGGTCAAGGACGTGCTCGGCGAGAGCTCGTGATCGCCGACCTCGTGATCGCCGGCGCCGGCAGCACCATCACGTCCGGGGCACTGCCGTTGGCCATCCTCGTTGCGATGGCGGCCGGCTTCGTCTCCTTTGCCTCGCCTTGCGTGCTGCCACTGGTCCCCGGCTTCCTCGGCTACGTCACGGGTCTGTCCGGTGTCAGTCTCGGGGAACGGGGCCGGGGGCGACTGGTGCTCGGCGCGGCGCTGTTCGTCCTGGGCTTCAGCCTCGTGTTCATCGGTGTCGCGGTCACCGTCTCGGCCGCCGGCAACCTGCTCAGGGAGCACCAGAGCGCGCTCATGCGGTTCGGCGGCATCATCGTGATCCTGATGGCTCTGGTGTTTCTTGGCGTCGGTAGCGGGCGCAGGTTCGCACCCACCTGGAAGCCGGCCGCAGGGCTGGCCGGAGCACCGTTGCTGGGAATGGTGTTCGGTCTGGGCTGGGCGCCGTGCACCGGACCGACGTTCGGGGCGATCATGGCCCTTTCGACGGCCCTCTCCGGCAATGAGCAGGCTGTGGCACGCGGCATCGGGCTCGCGACCGCCTACTCGGCAGGTCTGGGCATTCCCTTCATCCTGATCGCCGGCGGCTACTCGCGCGCCGGCCGGGCCTCACGCTGGTTGCGGGATCACCATCGTGGCATCCAGCTCGCGGGTGGGGGCATGTTGCTTGTCGTCGGGATCCTGCTAGTCACCGGGCTGTGGGAGAGCGTGACCGCCACGATGCAGACTCGCCTGGTCGAGCAGTTCAGGACCGTGCTGTGAGAGCGGGGGTGACGCCATGACCGAGAGCCGCATGGACACGCGTCCGGACGAGGGCGACGTGAGCCAGCCGGTGATCGGTGTCGTCGGAATGGCGCGCTGGGCCTGGCGGCAGCTGACGAGCATGAGGACGGCACTGTTCCTCCTGCTGCTGTTGGCGATTGGAGCCGTACCTGGGTCGATCTGGCCGCAGCGAAACATCGACGCCGGACGGGTGGCTGACTACCTGACAAGCCACCGTGGCACTGGTCCGTGGCTGGATCGCCTCGGCGTCTTCGACGTCTACTCCTCGCCGTGGTTCGCTGCCATCTACCTGCTGTTGTTCATCTCCCTGGTCGGGTGTGTGGTCCCCCGCTCGAAGATTCACTGGCGGGCCATGCGGGCCCAGCCGCCACGCGCGCCGGCCCGACTCGATCGGCTGCCAGAGCATGGTCAGGTCGAGGTCGACGGGGCGCCGGAGGACGTGCTGGAGGTCGCACGGGGGGTACTGCGGCGTAGACACTTTCGGGTCCGCACGGAGGGTCTCTCCCTGAGCGCCGAGAGTGGATACCTGCGGGAGACAGGGAACCTGGTATTTCACCTCGCCCTGATCGTGGTCATCGTGGCGGTGGCCGTCGGGCATCTCATCGGCTGGCGCGGCGACCGCATTCTGGTGACGGGCAAGAGCTTCACGAACACGATCTCCGGCTACGACACGTTCGACCCCGGTCCGTGGGTCGACACCGAAGGGCTCTCACCGTTTGCCGTTGCGCTCGACCGTCTGGACGTCACCTTCGAGGAGCACGCCTCCGGCGCCCAGAGGGGAGCGCCGCGCGACTTCACGGCATACACACGCACGCAGAGCAGCCCGCAGGCACCGCAGCTGCGACAGACCCTGAAGGTCAACGGGCCGCTGAAGTTCGGCGGGGCGTCGGTGTTCCTGCTGGGGAACGGCTACGCGCCGGTCATCACCGTGCGCGACGCCAAGGGCCAGGTGCTGCTGCGTGAGGCCACGCCGTTCCTGCCCCAGGACGCCAACTACAAGTCGGTCGGCGCCGTCAAGGTGTCTTCGGCCAGCCCGAAACAGCTGGGGTTCTTCGGTTTCTTCCTTCCCTCGGAGTACCTCGACAGTGTTGCCGGGCCGTCGTCGTTCTTCCCGGACCTGAAGAACCCTGCACTCGCGCTCGGCGTCTTCGAGGGCGAGCTGTACCCGCAGGGGCGGCCCCAGTCGGTCTACACGCTGAACACGCAGAAGATGACCCAGCTCAAGAACGCCAAGGGGGAGCCGCTTCGGCTGCTGCTCAAACCGGGCCAGACGGTGGTGCTGCCCGGTGGCCGGGGGAGCATCACCTTTGACGCTGTCGAGCGCTGGGCGGGGCTCTCGGTCCGCTACGACCCAGGCAAGGTCCTGGCGCTCGCAGGCGCTGTCGCGGCCTTGGCCGGCCTGATCGCCTCGCTGATGGTCCGACGTCGCCGGGTATTCGTCCGACTCAGGCCCGCCGGGCGTCGTACGGTGGTCTCCATGGGTGGTATTGCCAAGGGTGATGACCCCCGGCTTGGATTGACCATCGAGGACCTGCTCAGCTCCATCGCCGAACGGAGGGGCACCGAGGTATGACGAACGAGACCCTCGCGCTGTACGCCAACCTGGCCGTGTACTCGGCCATGGTTGTTCTCACCATCGCCATGATCGCCTTCGCGATCGACCTGGCCGGTGCTGCTCCCAAGGTCCTGGCGGCAGCGCCAGGCGTCCAGGCGGAGCCGGCGCTGGTCGGGGCCGGGTCGGCGGTCCGCGACCCGGCTTCCGACGGGGAGGCCCCGCGCCCGGGCCTGACTCGCAGGCGTAAGGCCGCCGGCATCGCGATGATGCTCACGCGACTTGGCGGCCTGCTCCTGATTGCAGCCGCGGCCATGCGGGGACTATCCGTTCATCGCCCTCCCCTGGGCAACATGTTCGAGTTCGCCGTTGTGGGCTGCATGTTCGTGGTTGTCGTCTTCCTCGGATTCAGCGTGCGCCAGGACCTTCGCTGGCTGGGGCTGTTCGTGGTCGGCCCGGTGCTCCTGACGCTGGGTCTGGCCATCACCGTCTTCTACACCGACGCCAGCGAGCTGCTGC
>JBDTYK010000207.1:0-4504 GCA_040005715.1 Actinomycetota bacterium
CCGCTGTCAAGCTGGCCCGGGAGGGGGAGAGCGACGACGACGAGTTCGAGGAGAACCGCCTCCTGAAGTGGGTCGAGACCCGGTTTCCGGCAACCAACGTGTGGCAGGGCACCAAGCTGTTCATCATCGACAACGGCAAGCGGGTCATTACGCCGATGTTCATCGTGATCCTCGCTCTCGGCACCACGGACCTGCTCTTTGCGCTGGACTCGATTCCCGCCATCTTCGGCCTCACCCAGGAGCCCTTCCTCGTCCTGACCGCAAACGTGTTCGCCCTCATGGGCCTGCGGCAGCTGTACTTCCTCATTGGCGGCCTGCTCAAGCGCCTCGTCTATCTGGGGCTCGGCCTGGCCATCCTGCTGGCGTTCATCGGGGTCAAGCTGGTCCTGCATGCGGTTCACGTCAACGAGCTGCCATTCATCAACGGTGGCCAGCCAGTCACCAGTGCGCCAGACATCTCGATTGGTCAGTCGCTGGCGGTCATCGTGGTGATCCTGTCGTTCACGACCGTCGCCAGCCTGCTCAAGAGCCGCAAGGACAACGAGGCGATGTGAGAACGGTGTGCGGCGGTGTCCGCGCGCCACGACGCCGTGGAGGCAGAGGTTGCCATGGAGTCATCGACAGTTGCCATGGAGTCATCGACACAGGCAGAACGGATGCCCCGCGGGATCGGCATAGACCCTGAAGCCGCTGGTCTTCTCCGGCTCTGGCGGCGACGTCGGCGACAGGGGAGTAGCACCCAGGGCGACCGCTGCCTCGTGAGCAATGACGAAGTCAGCCACCGTCAGGTCAAGATGCAGCTGCTGTGGTGTCCCGTCCGGCCATTGCGGCGCCACGTAGCTGGTGGCGCGCTGAAAGGCCAGTGAGATCCCGGACCGGTCACCCTTCAGGCTCTGCCAGGAGTCATCGCCGTCGGAGGCAACTTCCTGGCCCAGCAGAGCTGCGTAGAACGCGGCAAGGGCACGTGGGTCGGGACAGTCGATCACGACTGTGTCGAAGCGGCCAACGGCCTGGCGTTGCGGCCCCGTGGTCATGCGGAGCAGCCCATCGGTCCCGCCTGGGGCGAGGAGGTCCCGCTCGAGGGGACTTGAACACTGTGTGGCCCGTGGAGCACCGGCATCGTCTCCCGGATCCAGGCGGTCAACACCTTGATCCGCGAGAGCCGTTCGGTCGCGCTCTGCGGGTTCCGCCGCGCGGCTGCCAGCTGCTCGTATCGTTCTCTCGCGACCACCATGTCGTGGACGTGCTGCTCGGCCAGAACCCTTGAAAGCTGGTAGGGAAACATCAGAACCTCCTCTGGATCCGGCCACCGACGTGGATAACCGGCAAATCAAGAATGCCAGTTATTCGAATGCTGCGCAACCACCAACATTGATACACTGGTTACATGCAAGCTCGCAGTGACCTGGTTCGGCTTGACGTCTGCGGCGATCCTGTGGACCTGATCGTGGGGTTCATGAACACCCTGGACGTCGAGGCCGGTTCGGACGCTCTGGATACGGTGAAGGGCTGGCGCTCGTGGCTGGTCGCCCAGGGTCTTGGGGGATGTTTCGAACCAGAGGGCCCAGGCAGCCTCAAGGCGGCTCGCCGGCTGCGTGATGACCTGCGGGCTTTGGCCAGCGGTAAGCGGCGCGGGCAGGTGCAGCAGATCGACATACAGGTCGCGTTCACCCTTGATGGCGAGGTCGAGCTCAGTGCGCACTCATCCGTGGGCCTGATCGCCGCCGCAGCGGCGAAGGTCGCAATCGAGCGGTGCCTCGAGCGGGTCAAGATCTGCCCGGCTGATGACTGCCGATGGGCGTTCTACGACACCTCGCGCAATCGCTCTCGGCAATGGTGCTCGATGGAGGTCTGTGGCAACAGGGCCAAGGCTCGCGCCCATCGTGAACGCGCCGCAACCGCCTGACTCAGGCTACGTGACCCATGTGAGGGTCGTGATGTGTCAGCTGCGGTCAGCTCCCAAAGGATCAGTGAATATGTCCAGCTGCCCGGGCTGATTGCCACCGAAGCCTTGCGGATCGACGGCGCAACACCTGCGTTTCGCTGTCCATTCCGAAGGCGAGCAGTGCCGGCTAGTACCGATGCGGTAAGCCCGCTACGTCGAATGGGTGACCGATTCGTCCCCCTCCTTGGGGAGGCGAATCTCCCCGCGGTGCAATGGTATTGAGGTCCACCAATCAATGTCGGGGTAGGCCAGTCGGTGCCCCAAGGAGGCTGGATGAGCGCGCAGCCAAAGCCCGTGCCGGTGGACCCGCAGGCGATCGATACCGATGCCGGTTCGAGCAGAGATGTCTTGCCGATCGTGCGTGCGCTGACGTTGGCCAGCGGTCCCCGATCCCGGAGCTGGCTGTTGCAGCTCCGTCGCAACGCTGTCCTGGTCGACCTGTCGGCAGCGGTCGTGGTTGTTGTCGCGGCCAACTACTTCCGTTTCGGGGTCAAGCCCTCCTGGCGCTACTTCGTGCTCAGCATCCTGGTGCTTCCTGCCTGGGTCCTGGCCATCTACCTTGCCCATGGATATGAGCGGCGGTTTCTCGGGGTGGGGACCGAGGAGTACCGCGCAGTGGTCCGGGCCGCTGTCGGCCTGCTGGCCACGATCGCACTGGTCTCCTATGCCATGAAGGTAGATATCGCGCGAGGGTATGTCGTCCTGGTCTGTCCGGGTCTTCTTGTGATGGGGCTCTTTGGCCGGCATCGACTGCGCCGCTGGCTTCAGGCACAGCGGTCGCGGGGTCGCGGGATGCAACGCACTCTCGTTATCGGGCGGGCAGACTCCGCCGCGTCGATGATCCGTGAGATCACGCGGAACACCGCAGACGGTATGCAGGTTATCGGCGCGTGCGTCTCAGCCGCGGGCACGGAGTGGGATGGCACGAACGAGATCGAGGGGGTCGCGGTCGTTGGCCGGCCCGACCAGGCCATCTCGGTCGTCGACGACCTCGCCGTGGAGGTTGTAGCGGTCTCCAGTGACCCGGACCTGTCGGGTCACTTGCTCCGTCGACTCGGTTGGGCCCTTGACGAGCGCCAGGTCGATCTGATCGTGTCTCCGGGGATCGTGGAGGTCGCTGGGCCAAGGCTGTCGATCAGACCCGCTGCTGGTCTCTCCCTGCTGCACGTCGAACGCCCGGTCAACCGGGGCGGTCGGGTCATGACGAAGGCCCTCGTCGACCGAGTGCTCGGCACCTGCCTGATCCTTCTTGGGCTACCGGTTCTCACTGTGGTGGCCGTGGCGGTCTGGTTTGGGTCGCCTGGGCCGGTGCTCTTCAAACAGAGGCGTATTGGCGCTCGTGGGGAACCTTTCAACATGCTCAAGTTCCGAACGATGGTCGTTGACGCGGAGGACCAGCTCGAGTCGTTGGCCGATGGGCACGACGGCAATGAGGTCCTCTTCAAGAAGCGCGACGACCCTCGCGTGACCAAGGTGGGACGGCTGCTTCGCAGGTACTCACTCGATGAGCTGCCGCAGCTGTTCAACGTGGTTCGAGGCGACATGTCCCTTGTTGGTCCGAGGCCCCCTCTGCCGACCGAGGTTGAGAGGTATGAGTCAGACGCCGTGCGCAGGCTTCGTGTGAAGCCTGGCCTCACCGGCCTGTGGCAGGTGAGCGGTCGGAGCAACCTCTCCTGGGAGGAGTCGTTGCGGCTTGACCTGAGGTACGTCGACAACTGGTCGCTGGTGCTCGATCTGCAGATTCTCCTACGGACAGCCCGGGCAGTGCTCGGCGGAATCGGGGCCTACTAGTGTCCGGCCAGGGCGAGGCATTTCGACAGGTCGCGTCAGAGGGCGAGGCCGGACCAGGAAAACTCCGTCTTGGGAGCATGACCATGTCCTCGGACGAAGAGCTCGCGAGCTACCTGGCCGAGGGGGCTGGCGCACTGCTGGTCAGGCTGCGTGATGCACACGCAGACTCGGATCAGCTGCGCACGATGGGAGACCTTCAGTCCCATGCCTGGCTGATGGAACAGCTGGCCAGACTCTGTCCGGACGACTCAGTTCTTTCCGAGGAGGGGGCTGATGATCCAGCGCGTCTGGGGGCGGAGCGTGTCTGGATCGTCGATCCGCTCGACGGAACGAGGGAGTTCGGAGAGGCGGGGCGAACGGACTGGGCGGTGCACGTCGCGCTGTGGGAGCGCGGCGAGCTGTCCTGCGGCGCAGTAGCCCTGCCTGCCCGCGGCGTCGTCTACTCAAGTGACATGGTGCTGGCGCTTCCAGAGCGGTCAGGCCCGATCCGCCTTGCGGTCAGCCGGAGCCGGCCACCATCGTTCGTGACCGAGCTTGCTGAACATCTGGGCGCAGTGCTCGTGCCGATGGGCTCGGCCGGTGTCAAGGGGACGTCGGTGGCAACAGGTGAGGTTGATGCCTATGTCCATGCAGGGGGCCAGTTCGAATGGGACTCAGCGGCTCCCGTGGCAGTGGCACGCGGCCTTGGTCTGCACACCAGCAGGATTGACGGCTCGCCCCTGCGATACAACCAGCCGAACCCCCGACTTCCAGACCTGGTCATCGCCC
>JBDTYK010000208.1:0-4486 GCA_040005715.1 Actinomycetota bacterium
TCGGGCGAGAGGCACGCCGATGACTATTTGGCACCGGCTCGGTCTAGTCCTTCGGGAAGGATTTCGGGACAATGCAATTCCGATTCGACAAGGAGGCGGTCGTGGCAGTCGGAGTGTTCGCCGGGGTACCTGTGAGTGACTACACGAGTGCAGTGAAGTGGTACGAACTGCTGCTCGGTGCCGAAGCGTCGTTCTACCCGAACGAAGTTGAGGCTGTCTGGCAGCTGGACGAGGACCGGTACGTCTACATCATCGAAGACCAGGAGCGTGCCGGTGGCGCGGTGAGCATGATCTGGGTCGACGATCCCGTGGCAGAGGCGGCCAGGATCGCCAAGCGAGGGCTCGAGCCAGTCGACGTTGAAAAGTACGACACGGTCTGGAAGTACGTATTCCACGATGCCGACGGCAACGAGATCGGCGTCGGCGGTAATGTTCCGAGCGGCGAGGCAGGCTAATCCGACCTGATCGTGCCACGGCGGCACGCTGCCTACCCGCGCTACGCCCCCCTCGCACGGCTGCGTACCCTCGATGGCTTGCAGCCACTGCGCGAGCCCTCAACGCCACGAGTCCCCCTACCTGCAGGGCTAGAGAGTGGGTCGCTCGCGGCGAAGTGACGCTGGCACCGGACAGCCTTGCTCGCGGCGAATGGGACAGTCGTTGTCGGGGACGAACTTCAGCAGACGATGGACACAGGACGCAGCGCCGGAGGGGACTCGGGGGGTGAGTGGCGTTAGTTCTTGTTATGGCCGAGGGAGCGCGCGTTGAGGACTTCCTTCCAATATGACTCCCGCTCCAGGACGTGAGCGTCGTCGGTGCGCATCGACCAGAACTCCCGCAACGCGAACTTCATGTTCAGGCGGAAGTAGTCCTCGCCCTTGTCGTGGACGAGCTCCTTGAGGCCGACGTTGTCCCCGTGGAGAGTCGCGGCGTACGTGCTCCAGCGCTGCCAGATGCCGGTGTCGCCATAGGCCGATCCCACATACCGGGCACCCGTCGTCTGGTCGTGGATGACATAGACGCCCTTCATGTGCTCGAGGGCGATCCGCCCGTCGGGGCGCTGTTGACTGACGATGACCTGGAGGTCGGCGAGCGTGTGGTTGATGCGGTCGAGGCAGGGGAAAGCGTCACCCACGAACGCCTCCTCGAGGATCGAAGACACGGTCATCTCGTCAAGGCAGGATTCCATCGTCCGCCGTCGTTGACGCCCGGCCAGGTGCAGTCTGATGTAGAGACGCCGTACAAAGGGACCCATCAAGTCTTCGCGCGGGACGACGTCGTAGGAGTAGGTCCTCGGCTCAAGACGCCGGCCGGTCACCTCCCACGTTCCACCGAAGAACCACAGGGTCGGATCATGGCGATCCTGGGCGAGAGCGAAAATGAACTGCCGGTTGAAGTCGTTCTTGTCGGCGCGCCACGAGTCCCGGCGCTGCCACTCCGCCGGGTCGTTGGCCAGGACGTCGATGGGGTAGTTCTCACCGTTGAAGACCGCGCAGTGCAGCTTGCATGTCGTCGGGTCGAAGCCCGCGGGCAGAAGCGAAGCAAGCGGAATCGGCTGCATGACCGAAGCCTAAGCGGAAAGATAGGGACTCCAGGTCCGTCGAGCAGGGGGGCGCCATCCAACCTCGTACCCGCCTGGCCGCCAGTGCTTGTGGCGGCCGGGATGGAGCCTCGGAACTCCAATGAAACCAGGGACTTTCGCGGCAGATGAGTGCGTTCGGCCGCGGGGCTTAGGGAAGGCGGCGGCTCAGCAATCGCGTCAATCGCGGCCGCTAGACGATTGCCAACGGGATCGGTGTCTGGCCAGACTCGGCCCAGGTGACCGGCGGGAGGCTCTTCACGCGGCTGCCCACCCCACTCGGGTGTGGCTCTCTACCGGTCTGCAGTCCGTCGGGCACCGTGACGAGGCGTGGCTCGAAAGGGGACTGCCCAGCTCGTAGCAGCACTGCCCACCTCGCCGTCCCTATCGGCACCAAGAGAACCAGGAGAGCGCGCTGACGAAGGTGATCATCGGGGTCGATCCACACAAGCTGTCGGCCGGAGCCGAGTAGCTTCTCGCGGTCGTCGACGACCTCGATGGTGGCCGGAGGCCCTTAGCCCTCGAGGAGTTGGGCGAAGGCCTTCTTCACTGCTGCTCGCCTCTGTTGCGCTGTCGCGCCGCGGTCCTTGAAACCGTGGGGATGCGGGCGCCGACACGGCCGGTTGCCCGAATCCTGGGTAGGTTCGTGGGCAGTCAACGTCCGGTTCTACCGCGGGGAGATCGCATGAGACGTCAGCGCCGCCCCCGTGGCCTAGCTCTGGGCGCGGGCCTGGTCGCTGCAAGTCTGCTGGCCTTGGCTGCCTGCTCAACGAACGGCACGCCGACCAGCGTGCCTGGGACGAACATGGCCTCCCCTGGCGCCGCCCTGACAGGCACCACCCTTGACAAGGCATTGAGCCCGGCGCTGCTGTCCTTGCCGCTGACTGACGAGCACGGCAAGACGCTGACTTTGGGGTCGCTGTCGGGCAAGACAATCGTGCTTGTTCCCTTCCTGACGACCTGCCAGGAGACCTGTCCGATGACCAGCGTCAACATGCGCGACATCGCTGCTGCAGTGAAGGCCTCTGGTCAGTCCAGTTCCGTCGTGGAGTTGGAGATCACCGTTGATCCCGGACGCGACGAGGCTGCCCGCCTGGCGGCCTACCAGAAGCTGTACGGCTCTCAGCCGGGCTGGGACCTGGCAACCGCGGGGACCAGCGGCACCTCTTCCCTGTGGCGGGAGCTTGGTGTCTACTACGCCAAGGTCCCCGAAGACAATCCGCCGCCCAAGGACTGGCAGACCGGCAAGGTCCTGACCTACGACGTTGCCCACCAGGACGTCGTGTTTGTTGTCGACGGAAATGGTCACATCCGCTGGCTCACCTCTGGGGCCCCCAACACCGCAGGCGTCAACCCACCGGTCACGCAGATGAATTTCTTGTCCGACGTTGGCCGCAAGAACCTGGCCTCGCCTCCGGAACCGTCGTGGACCGTCGCCGATGTCGAGCGTGCCTTGTCGACAGTTGGCGGCCACCACATCGCTGGCTGACACTTCCAGGTCGTCGCGTCTGGTCTACGCCCGTCATCGCGCGTGACAACCCCAACTTCGCCGAGTTCACAAGATCGGCCTCGACGACGTCGGCAACCAGAGCCCTGTCGACTTCACCTGGGCCGCCGGCGCGCGAGCCTCCCGGATGACGCCGAGCCAATCCAACGACCGGCGCCCCGGACTCAGCCGTGGTCACCTCCCGCTGTCCGTCGAACACGTCAGATCCAAGCGCGCAGAGGTATCGGGTATCGCCACTGAACCAGAGATCGCGTCCCAAATGAGGATCCTGATCTGCGACGGGAAGGGCCAGTCGTCGACGCCCTCTTCGAACGTCGTGACGTCGGCCGCGAGGGGAC
The DNA here is from genome assembly GCA_040005715.1 of Actinomycetota bacterium. Lineage (GTDB taxonomy): Bacteria > Actinomycetota > Actinomycetes > Actinomycetales > Dermatophilaceae > UBA4719. The sequence continues at coordinate 3,422 of JBDTYK010000208.1, forward strand.
CCGTGCAATGCCACCTCGTCGGGAGGGGAGTGGCGCCTCGGCGACTGGGACGGCCACAAGGGCGACCGACGTCAAGAACAACGTGCACAAGCTCACGGAACCCCCTTTGCGGCATGCGTGGAGACTTGGATCGAGGCTGACAGCTACCGTGACCGGAAGCGACCGACGAAGAAAGGGTTGATGTGTCTCGGCTCGAAAGGCTTGTCCCGGAACGCCTTGATGAGCAGCAGCAGGTGCTCTACGAGCAGATCATCGGCGGTCCCCGTTCGTCGGGGCCGCAGGCATTCCGCCTCGTCGGGGCCGATGGTGCCCTTGAAGGTCCCTTTAACGCCATGCTCCTGTGCCCTGCCGTGGGGACGGCGCTTCAGGCGCTCGGTGCAGCCGTCAGGTACTCCACCTCTCTATCGGATCGAGCACGTGAAATGGCGATCCTCGCCGTGGCTGCGCACGAGGACAGCGCGTTCGAGTGGCACGCCCATGAAGCGGTGGGTCGCCTCGCGGGGCTTACTGGGGCCGACTTCGCAGCCATCCGTGCCGGACTCGCGCCGGCCGGTGCGACCGATGAAGAGCGCGCGGTCGTCGACGCGACACTCCACCTGCTCCATGACGGAGACCTCGAAGACCAGGCCTTCCAGACGGTCCTTGCCCACTTGCACCCTGTCGGCCTGCAGGAACTGATGACACTCGTGGGCTACTACCGCATGCTGGCGCTCCAGCTCCGAGTGTTCCGGGTCGGCACCCCCACCTGAGTTCGACCCAGTCCGAAGCAGCCTCATCGGAGTAAATTCACGGGCGGAGAGGTTCCTACGATTCTCGTCCTATACTCACCGTCATCCCATAACGAATGCTGGATCCATTTCTCCCAGGTGGAGACCGACCGGCACCGCAAGGACGTCTCCCGGCGTTTCGCGGGGAGGAGGCCTGCATGGACGTGCCCGCCACAGGGAGATCATCCATGCACCTGCGCAGCGGGACGCCAGAGTACCGCCGGACGAGCCTTGTGCTGTTCATGGCCGGGTTCATGGCGTTCGCCATGCTGTATGTGGCCCAGGGGATCCTGCCCGA
>JBDTYK010000209.1:0-4412 GCA_040005715.1 Actinomycetota bacterium
CCGGTCGTGGCGGCAGTAAGGCCGAAGACCCGCACGATCGCGGTGCCGAGGACTGAGGCCTGGGGAGTGGTCCGGCGGCCGCAGATGGAGTCGGCCGCCCTTCGTCCCTGCCGGTTTGCGGGGCCGGCCAGCGGCACCGGGATCCGTGCGCCGGTGACGGCCTGGGTGACCTCGACGGCGTCGCCGACCGCCCAGATGTGGGGGTCGGAGGTGCGTTGGTCGGCGTCGACGCGGATCGCACCGGTGGCGCCCAGCTCCAGATCGGCATCGGCAGCCAGCGAGCTCGCGGGTCGCACACCGACGTTGACGATGACGAGGTCGGCGTCCAGGACGGCGCCGTCGGACAGGACGACCATCACCGCGCCAGGTGAGCTGGCCCTCGCTGGCTCGCGGAAGACGCCGCCGGTCGTGACAGGCAACGTCACGCGTGCCGGGGTGATGGCCCGGGCCGACACGCCAAGTCGTAGGTCGACGCCGTGTGCTGCCAGCTCGTCAGCCAGCAGTGGTGCGAGCTCGGCATCAAGTGGCGGCAGGACATGGTCGGCCAGCTCGACGAGGGCAACTTGGAGGCCGCGGGTGGCCAGCGCTTCGACAGCCTCGAGGCCGATGAAGCCGGCACCGATGACGACGGCGCGCGGCGCATGGCCGGGCTGCTCGCGGGTGCGGAGCAGCTCCTCGACTCGGTCCCGCAGCGCGTCTACGTCGGGCACGGTGCGCAGGGTATGCACGGCCGGGTAGTCCAGACCGTCGATCGGCGGTCGGACGGCAACGGCGCCGGGGGACAGCAGCAATGCGTCATACGGCAGGGAGTAGGCGCCTTCCCTGCCCTCGATGGTGACCTTCTGCGAGTGCCGGTCGATGCCGGTGACCCGGTGACCGGTGCGCACATCAAGGTTGAGGGTCTGCGCCAGCGACTCTGGTGTGTGCAGCAGGAGGGCCTCGCGCTCGGCGATCTCGCCGGAGAGGTGATAAGGCAGACCGCAGTTGGCGAAGGAGACGTAGTCGCCCTGCTCGAGGACGACGATCTCTGCCCGCTCGTCCAGACGACGGGCTCGCGCTGCAGCACTCATGCCACCGGCGACGCCTCCGACGATGACGATCCGCTTGCCGCCCTCAGCGGGAGGGAGGTCGGTGGGGGAGAGCTCAGCGGCTGAGAAGGCGCTGGTCGGGGTCATCGGCCGACCGATCCGCCCGCGCGCTGCCATGCGCTGATCCCGCCGGAAAGGCTTGCGGCATCCCACCCGAGCCCGCGCAGGTGCTTGGCCGCGGTGCGTGAGCGCATCCCGCTGGCGCACATGACGACGACGGGGCGGCCCTGGCGCAGGCGGCGTGGTGCCTGGTCGATATTGCCGAGAGTGACGTGGACGGCGCCGGGCGCATGCCCCGACTTCCACTCACTGTTCTCGCGGACATCCAGCAGGGTTGCGCCGCCGCGGACCACTTCAAGGGCACGCTCGGCCTTGATCTTGGATCCGAGGCTTCCGTCGTTCGGCTGGCCGAACAGGGCTCGTAGGCGATCCAGCAGAGAGGGAGTGGCCGCCGGGGTGGGCTTGGGGGTCGATGAACTGCTCACTGTGGGCTCCATGCGTCGAAGTATACCCTAGGGGGTATATGAGCAACACCATCGGGTGAGCAGTCCATACCAGCATCGGGCCGTCCAAAAATGTGACAAACGCCATACCCGGGGGGGTAAGGGACTTTAGTCCCTAATACACCTAGGGGTATGGGCCTAGGGTTCGACAGGCAACCAGATCCAGGTCCAAAGATGGACCCGGGCGTGGACTGCTACACAACGACCCGCCACCACCCGGCGCACCGAACCCGCGCCCCATGAAGGAGAAATCACCATGACTGTAGCCACCGAGAACCTCAAGGGACTGACGTCCGACCTGGTCGTCGACTCCCGCGCCACCTCGTGCCCCGGACCGATCCTGGCCGCCAAGAAGGCTATCGGCGGGGTTCCGGTCGGCGGGATCATGGAAGTGCTCGCCTCCGACATCGGCACGCTGAAGGACCTCCCCGCCTGGTCGAAGAAGATGGGCCACGAGTACCTCGGCTCCCTCGACGACGCCGGCTACCTGCAGCTGTTCCTCAGGAAGACGAAGTGAGCTGATCGTGACCACCGTTACCGAGACAGGTTTCAAGCCGAGGATCCTGGTGTTCTCGACGAACAACATCTCCGATCCCGGCATCGACCTGGCCGGGAGCAGGCACCTGCACTACCCGGCGACGGTCTCCACGATGAACGTCCCGTGCAGCAGCGGGCTCAAGCCCGCGTGGATCGTGCACGCGTTCGAGCGTGGCCTGGACGGGGTGTTCATCGGCTCCGACGGTGACGAGTGCGCCCTGCTGGACGACTGCGGGAAGCGGACGGCTCGGATCATCGAGCAGGCGCAGGCCCTGATGAAGGCCAAGGGGTTCGAGCCCCAGCGGCTGAAGATGGCAGCGCTGTGCTCGGTGTGTGCTGATCCGTTCGTCGGCTACATGCGGGAGTTCTCGCAGACGCTGACGGAGCTGGGTCCAGTCTCCGCCGCAGTCATCAGCGAGCCAGTCGCATTGTGACCATCGAGAACCGAGAAAAGGAAGTTTGAAGGCTATGACTGAAACCGCACTTGTCGAGGCTGTGTCCGAAAACACCCAAGTCGCGACGCGGAAGACGATCATCGTCTTCAGCGGTGAGTTCGACAAGATGGTGGCCGCCTTCATTATCGCCAACGGGGCAGCGGCGATGGACGACGAAGTCACGATGTTCTTCACCTTCTGGGGTCTCAACGCCCTGCGTCGCACGGAGAACGTGCCCACCAGCGGCAAGAGCCTTCTCCAGAAGGCGTTCTCCAAGATGATGCCTCAGGGTCCGACCCACCTGAGGCTCTCGCACATGAACTTCGCCGGTGTCGGTCCCAAGCTCATGCAGAAGATGATGCGTGAGGAGAAGGTCATGCCCCTGGAGGCTCTGATCGAGTCGGCACGGGAGCAGGGCGTGAAGATGATCGCCTGCGCCATGTCGATGGACATCATGGGACTGCGTCCCGAAGAGCTCATTGACGGAATTGAGTATGCCGGGGTCGCTGCGTACCTGAGCGACACCGACGAGGCGAACGTCAACCTCTTTATCTAAGACTTCGCCGACTCCGCCGCACCTGCGGGACGGCACGAGGAACATTCGAACTGGAGCCACAGATGGACAACGCACTTATGCCAAAGAATGACTACGACGTCATGGTGATCGGCAGCGGCATCGGCGGGATGGAGTCGTCGATCAAGCTCGGCGACATGGGCTACAAGGTCCTGCTCGTCGAGAAGGAAGCCAGCGTCGGCGGTCGGATGATCTTGCTCAGCAAGGTCTTCCCGACCCTTGACTGCGCCAGCTGTATCTCCGGTCCGAAGATGTCCTCGACCATCAACCATCCCAACATCACCACCAAGAACTACAGCGAGGTGATGGGGATTCGCCGCGCGGCCGACGGTGCTTTCAACGCCACCGTGCGCGAGAACTCCACCTTCGTGGACTGGAATGCCTGCACCGGCTGCAGCCAGTGCGAGACCGCATGCACCGTCGCAGTGCCCGACCAGTTCAACTACGACCTGGTCGCGCGCCGCGCCGCGTACATCGCGTTCCCCCAGGCCGTTCCGAAGAAGGCTGTCATCCAGCGGGCCGGCACGTCGCCGTGCATCGACACCTGCCCGGCCGGCATCAAGGCCCACGGCTACGTGTCCCTCATCCGCAGCGGCAAGTACGAGGAAGCGTTCCAACTGGTCCTGGACGCGACGCCGCTGGTCGGCACTCTGGGGCGGGCGTGCTACGCACCGTGCGAGAGCGAGTGCACCCGCAATGACCTCGAGGCCGCGATCCCGATCCGCCGGCTCAAGCGTTTCGTCGCCGACCGCCACTACGCCGAGATGGAAGGTCCGGGCATCGAGATTCCGGAGTCCAACGGCAAGCGAGTGGCCATCGTCGGATCCGGGCCGGCCGGCCTGACCGCCGCCTGGCAGCTGGCTCGTCTTGGCTATCAGGTGCGAATCCTGGAGGCCGAGGCCCAGGCTGGTGGCTTCCTGCGCCATGCGCTGCCCACCTATCGCCTGCCCCAGGAGGTCGTTGAGCAGGACATCGCCAACGTCACCGCGCTCGGTGTCGAGATCGTCACCTCGACCAAGGTGCAGGACCTTGAAGGTCTCAAGGCGGAGGGGTACGACGCAGTGCTGCTCGCGACCGGTACGCCGCGCTCGACCTCCCTTGGGGTGCCCGGAGAGGAGTCCGAAGGCGTGCTCACCGGCCTGGATTTCCTGCGTCAGGTGACGCTTGGGCAGGCTCCCGACCTGACCGGCAAGCGCGTGGTCGTCGTTGGTGGCGGGAACGTCGCCATGGACACCGCCCGAACGGCTCGGCGCCTTGGTGCCCTGGAGATCAAGGT
>JBDTYK010000210.1:0-4405 GCA_040005715.1 Actinomycetota bacterium
GGACCATCGACGGTTCGGCAATGGTGTGATCTACGTGCGCCACGCGGTACGAAGCTCTACCTTCCGGAGCGCCACTTAACGTCACTTATGGGACGACGGCTGGGGGTCGTCGACTTCGGTCAGGCGTGCGGTCGTCTGCCCTCCGCTTGCGGTCGTTCCCGCTATGGCATGACGTTGTACAGGTCGATGGCCGTCTCCTCTGGGGGCGTTCCGAACCCGCCCTCGATTCCCGCCTGCATCCGGGGAAGGAGGGTGCCATCACGGAACCGTTCCCAGCTCTCCTTCGAGTCGTGGACGGCCATGATCGTCCATCCGTCTGCCGAGGGGCCCGCAGCGTGGAAAGTCTGACCCTCGGGCAGTCGACCCTCACCAGGGTGAACAGCGGCGATTGACGCCTCGTACTGCTCCCTGGTGCCGCCCGGAAAATGATGCACTACCCCGTACGACATAGCCCTCTCCTGTCCTTTCGCCTCACCAACCGCCGACGTGTTCGAGCAATGAGCGTCTGATTGCCGCCACCCAATCGCAGCAATCAACAGATTCGAACGCTAGACCGGGCCATGGCGTGGCTGATCCAACATAAGTATTAGGACAGCTTTAGCGCTGAGACATGCTCGTCGAGGGCGACGTGCCAGACCTTGTTGGTCAAGGCGTCGCGGATCCTCCCGCATGGTCGACCTTCGGCCTGGTCTCAATTGACCAGGGCCGCTACGCGGTGACGGCGATGGGCGCGAAGCTCCGCGTCGGCCACCCGAGCGGCCTCCGCCACCTCGCGCTGATGCAGACCGAGCTGCCGAGCCTGACGGCCTGGCGGCACGCGGCCGGGACTCACGGCGCGTGCCTGAGGGCAACAGCCGGGACGTCGAATTCGAAGTCACCCAGAACCTGACTAGGCCCAATGCAGCCCACCCGGTCGGTTCCAGCAGTTCTCACCGCGAGGGAGCGTGCTCTGAGATCAAGGTTTGCAAGCGGGTGACCCGTCCAAGCCTTCGAGAAATCGCTTATCCGCCCACTGAGAACGGAGGTCGGGAGGGCGCCAAAAAAAGTCCATCTCCAGGGGTTGAGATCTGGGCGTCTGCCGTTCGATACTGCCGAGATCTGCAGTTGGTCCCAACGATAGGGAGGAAACATGCCCAGATATTTGATCAGTGCGTCCTACGCAAGCGAGGGTGCCAAAGGTCTCCTCAGCAAGGGTGGAACCGCCCGGCGTGGCGCGGTTGAGAAGGCGGCGGCCGATCTCGGCGGCCGGGTCGAGACTTTTGACTTTGCTTTTGGCTCCGATGACGTCTACACGATCATCGAGCTCCCCGACAACGCCACTGCTGCGGCGTTCGCGCTCACAGTCAGCGCTGACGGCCGGACCAAGGTCAAGACGACCGTGCTCCTGTCGCCGGAGGAGATCGACGACGCCGCAGGCAAGAAAGTGAACTACGCGCCGCCAGGCACCACCTGACCGCTGCCAACCGCACCTAGCCGCGCGAGTCCACACGACTGACCTGGGTCATCCATGGGTGCCCCAGGTCAGTTTTGCGTGGCCCCGTGTCCGGTCAGCGATCGTGATCCGGGACGGCAGAGTCGCCGACGCGCTCTTCGCGCGGTGAGGTCGCCGGGGGACCTTAGGGTCTACGCCTCCAGATTCCCGCGAAAACTGCCCCAGGTTCTGGGGTTTTGGGTGTATTATTTGTGATCTGCGTCACACCAGACCTCGGTGGCGTCGGCCTGTCTCGTGCTGCTCCCGAACCTCGGTGGCCCGTGTCTCTTCTTTTTGAGACCACCGAATTGAGTTCGCGATGGCGCAGCCCTGGAGCCTCCCGCTCGACGTCCCACATCCCAAACAACCGGGCGTCCTGTCGCCCAAGGCCGCCGCCTGGGCGCCGACCGAGCTACCAGAAGATCCCGACGAGAGTCCCATGGCCGGCCCGCCTCTGCGGGTCAGAACGCACGCGTTACGCCAGGTTGTGGTCCTTGAGTTCTCCGGCACGCTCGGCGAGGTGATCGAGGATCTGGACAGGTCGATCCAGTTTGCCTTGGCCGACGGGCCCCGCGGCGTGGTCTGCGACCTTTCGGCCCTGTGCGTGGGCGCCGAGTCGAGCGCGGTTGAGCTGCTCGCGACCGCAGGGCGACATGTGCGCGACTGGCCGGGGATCCCTGTGGTGGTGGCCGGCTCGAAACGTGCGGTTCGCGAGGTCCTTCCGCTTCACCCATTGGGTAGGCACCTCATCTTGAGGGCATCAGTTCGCGAGGCGGTATCCGCGGTGCTTCAGACGCCCCTGCCCGTCATCGAGTGGCTACGACTCGCCCCGCACCCGACCGCGCCACGAGCCTCACGCAACTTTGTGTCGCGAACCCTGCTGGACTGGGGGCTGGGCCGGCTCATCCCCTCGGCTTCCCTGGTGGTCAGCGAGCTCGTGACCAGCTCAACGATTCATGCCGGCAGCGATGTCGACCTTTCCATCTCCTGGAACCTTGAAGCCCTGCGTTTGACCGTTCGAGACAACAGCTTCGATCTTCCCCGTCAGCGATTCTCCCACTTCGACCAGAACGGGCGCGGGCTCTCAGCTGTCGCCGGCCTCTCTCGCTCCTTCGGTGTTCTTCCCACCCACGACGGCAAGGTTGTTTGGGCTGTGCTCAACGCCGCCCGGCCAACACGACAACTCAAGAGCGCCATAAAGCGATGTCCCGACACGGAAGAGCCAACTCAGTTGTATCCGTTTGGCTGGCAAGAGACCCAAGACAGACATCCAGATCTGTTCGTTATTCGGAGGACCAATGACCCACCACGTTGTTGAAATTCAGGCTCTGCTGACTCCTGCTGAGGTTGCAGCACTCTTCCGGGTCGACCCCAAGACCGTCACCCGGTGGGCAAACGGTGGAAAGCTCACGACGATGCGCACACCGGGTGGCCACCGTCGCTATCAAGAGTCCGAGGTCCTCAAGCTCTTGGGCGTGGCGGTCTCCGGCATAGCCACGTAGGGGTGATGCGGAACCGATGGCTGCAACCAAGAAGACGGTCCTACCCGCTCGCTGGGCAGTGGGATGTTATGACTGCGGGGCCGAGACTTCATTCACCGGCGAGGCCAGCAACGTGCAGGCGTGGATCTGGCATAACGAGCACGTCTGTCACGAGGAGCCCCACGACGACCTTGCCTATCTGACCTTGCCAAGTCTGGACATGAGCGCCGACCAGTTGCTGACCTGGGCCAGAGGGACTGCGAGCGTCAGTGCAACGTGGGTGCTCGTGTACCTCCGTGAGGGCGACCCGGCCGTTGGAGTACATGAACCCACATCAGGCCCGCCGCATCACCTGTCGTGATCGGAGACACGTGGCCGGTGGGGTTCTGGCTGACGACAACATGACCCTGGCGCCCTAGCGGCCACATCGTCACTTCGCGAGTTGGGGTCCACCAGAGCCAGCGTCCTTGTGCATCAGTAGGGTTCGCGCCCGGCCTGGCCTTGAGCGGCCCTGCTATGGTCCAGCCATGACCTGGATCGCGACCATTGGCCGCGAGGAAGCAGCATCTCGCCTGCGCGAAACCTACGACCGCATCGCTGGCCCGCACGGTTCGATCGATAACATCCTGCTGGCGCACAGCCTGCGCCCGCACACCTTGACCGGGCACCTCGGGCTGTACAAGGCGGTGCTGCACCACTCGCAGAACCAGTTGCCCGTGCCGTTCCTGGAGACCATCGGCGTTCAGGTGAGCCACCTGAACGGATGCGCCTACTGTGTCGACCATCACTCCGCCGGCTTGCGCAAGCTGCTCGGCGACGACGACCGTCACGCCACCATCGTGGCGGCCATCACCGCTGACCGGCTAGACGAGGCCTTCGAGGGGCGTGAGCTGGCCGCCCTCGACTACACCCGGCGTTTGACCCAGTCGCCACGATCGATCAGCGAGGTCGACGTCGAGGCACTTCGCGCCGCTGGTTTCGACGACGGCGAGATCCTCGAGATCAACCAAGTAGCGGCCTACTTCGCCTACGCCAACCGCACCGTGCTCGGCCTGGGCATCACGACCGACGGCGACGACCTCGGCACGGCGCCACCGGAGTCTGACGACGTGACCGAATGGCGTCACGGCTGACGACTCATGACAGCGGCCGTAAGGTCAAGCCACTGAGGTCATTGAGTTAGGAAGCCACCTCATCACCGTGACGCCAGGACCGACGTGGTGGTTGGTGAGTTCACATACGGCAGAACGCTGGTCGGTTCCGGTCCTGACGGTCTGCTGGGACTCGCCCGGCAGGCGCGCGCTCGCGACCTTGCCGGCCTCGGCGCGTTGAATTGCCTATCGTGGGGTCGCGTCGATCTCAGCTCGCCGCGATTCGACGATGCTGCGCACGATGGCCTCAGGCAGCTGGTGGTCTGCCGAATAGTGGATGCTCCCGCTGGTGGTTTCGAAGT
>JBDTYK010000211.1:0-4375 GCA_040005715.1 Actinomycetota bacterium
GCGCGGATCTCCTTGGCGATGGGGTGGTCGGGGTCGCCGTCGGTCTCCTTGACGGCCCGGGCGATGAGGTCGGAGATGACCACCATCTCGGCTGTGCCCATGCCCTGGGTCGTCACCGCCGGCGTTCCCACCCGGATGCCGGAGGCGGTGTTCGGCGGCTGGGGGTCGAAGGGAATGGCGTTCTTGTTCAGCACGATCCCGGCAGCGTCGGCGCGCGCCTCTGCGTCCTTGCCGGTCACACCGATCCCTTGCAGGTCATGCAGTGAAAGGTGGGTGTCCGTGCCTCCCGTGATTGGACGAATGCCCCTCTCTCCCAACGAAGCTGCCAGCTGCTGGGCGTTGAGGATTACCTGTTTCGCATAGGCTTGGTACGCCGGCTGGGCACATTCAAGAAGGTTGACCGCCTTGGCTGCGATCACGTGCATGAGCGGACCGCCCTGCATCATCGGGAAGACGGCCTTGTCCAGCTTGGCGGCGTACTCCTGCTTGCAGACGAGCATGCCGCCGCGCGGTCCGCGCAGCACCTTGTGGGTCGTGAAGGTGACCACGTCGGCATACGGCACGGGGCTCGGGATCGCCTTGCCGGCGACCAGCCCGATGAAGTGCGCGGCGTCGACCCAGAAGATCGCCCCCACCTCGTCGGCAAGGTTGCGGAAGAACTCGAAGTCGATCAGCCGAGGGATGGCGGAGCCGCCCGCGATGATGATCTTGGGCCGGTGTGCCTTTGCCAGCTCGGCCACCTGGGCGTAGTCGATATCCTCGGTCTCCTTGTCCACGCCGTAGTGGACCGCGTTGAACCACTTGCCGCTGAAGGAGACCTTCGAGCCATGGGTCAGGTGGCCACCGTGCGGCAGCGACATCGCCAGGATGGTGTCGCCCGGCTGGGCGAACGCGCCATAGACCGCCATGTTGGCGCTGGCCCCCGAGTGCGGCTGAAGGTTGGCATGGTCGGCACCGAAGAGCGCCTTGGCCCGTTCGATCCCGATCGACTCGGCCTTGTCGACCTCGGAACAGCCTCCGTAGTAGCGGCGCCCGGGATAGCCCTCGGCATACTTGTTGGACAAGGTTGAACCCATCGCGGCCAGCACGGCCGGGCTGGTGAGGTTCTCACTGGCGATCAGCTGGAGGCCGCCGCGCAGTCGCTCGAGCTCGCCGAGCAAAACCGCAGCGATCTCGGGGTCCTGGCTGCTGAGCTGACCGAAGTCGGAGCCGTAGAAGGTCTGGTCCATGGACATGGGCGCTCCAGAAAGCGAGAAGATGAGGTGGCCAAGCTGGCGCAGTCATCTTATGTGCTCGGGCCCGGGCACGCGGACGGGGCGCCATGCACCTCCGCACCTGTCGAGCCGTTCAGTTCCTCAGCTCGATGTCACCCAGGACCTCCTGGATCCGTCCCGCGGAGAGGGCCCCGGCACGCAGGATGAGCGGAGTATCTCCGGTGCAGTCCAGGATCGTCGACGGCAAGGCGCTGGCGCTGGGTCCCGCATCAAGGTAGACGCTGACCGAAGGTCCCAGCTGGGCCGCGGCAACGAGGATGCTCTGAGCCGGGGCCTGACCCGAGACGTTGGCGCTGGTGACGGCCATGGGGCCGACCTCAGCAAGCAGCTTGAGCGCCGTCTCGTCCTGGGGCATCCTCAAGGCGACCGTCCCGTTGGTCTCACCCAGGTCCCACATCAGCGATGACTGGGCGATCAGCACGAGCGTCAGCGGACCCGGCCAGAAGGCCTCGATCAGATCACGGGCATAGGCGGGAACGTTGGCGGCCAGCCCGTCGACCGTCTGTGGACTCGGGACCAGGACCGGTGGAGGCATCTCCCGCCCTCTGCCCTTGGCGGCCAGCATGGCGGTCACGGCATCGGGGGCGAAGGCGTCAGCGCCCAGGCCGTACACCGTGTCGGTGGGCATCACGACGAGCTCGCCCCGCCGGACTGCCTCCGCTGCGGCCACAATGCCGTTCGCCTGGCCTTCTTCGGTCGTGCAGTCGATCACCGGGCTCATCTGGTGCCTTTCGTCGTCTCGGCCACGGCGAAAGTTTCTCACGAGCCGCGGCAGCTGATGGTTGGCGAGTCCTCCTCAACCGGCACGTACGGCGGTGACCGCGCGCGGTCTCTCGTTGAGGTCCCGGTGGTCCCGGATCTCCTGCCAGCATCCGGTGGCCCGAAGCGCATTGGGCAAAGAGACACCCTGCACGTCAGCGTGCTCCATGACCAGGAAACCCTCCGGCCGCAGCAGTACGGCGGCGCGCGCTGCGACCTGCAGCGGGATCGCCAAGCCGTCCGAGCTTCCGCCGTAGAGCGCGATCTCCGGGTCGTGGTCGCGCACCTCCGGGTCGTTCGGGACCGAGCCGACAGGGATGTATGGCGGGTTGCTCACCACCAGGTCAACGCACCCCGCAAGATCGGGGAACGCCTGGGTTGCGTCGCCGAGTCGGATGTCCACGTCGAGTCCGAGGTCGTCGCGGTTGCGGATCGCCCACGCGTGGGCCAGGTCGGACAGCTCGACCGCATGGACCTGGGCGGCTGGGAACTCGTCCTTGATGGCCAGGGCGATCGCACCGGACCCGGTGCAGAGATCCACCACCACCAACGGCAGACCCAGGGCCAGCACCTGCAGCTCGGGCCCAACCTCTCCTACTCTGCGGAGGAGGTGGGTGATGGCGAGGCCGGCAACGAGCTCCGTCTCGAAACGGGGGACGAACACCCCTGGTCCGACCGAGAGCTCCAACCGGCGGAACCCCGACTTCCCGGTCAGATGCTGAAGCGGCACCCGGCGCGCACGCTCACGCACAAGGTCCTCAAGCCCATCGGGAGCAGGGGCGCCCAGGATCATCAGCTTGCGCACCTCACTGGTGGTCGTCTTGAGGGCACAAGCCGCCAGGACCATCGCGTCGGCCTCTGCGCTGTCGATGCCGGCGTCGGCCAAGGCTCGCGCAGCCTGACGGACCGCTTCGCGCAGGGGCGAGGTCATAACCCCGAAGAGCCATCCGCCACGGCAGCCATCCGCGCCGCGTCGTCAGTGTCAACGGCCGACTGAACGATCGGGTCGAGGTCGCCGTCAAGAGCCGAGTCGAGGTTGTAAGCCTTGTAACCCGTGCGGTGGTCGGCGATCCGGTTCTCGGGGTAGTTGTAGGTCCGGATGCGCTCCGACCGGTCAACCGTACGGATCTGGGACTTTCGCTGGGCCGATGCCACCGCGTCTGCCTCGTCCTGCGCGAGCTGGTACAGCCTTGCGCGCAGCACCCGCATGGCCGACTCCTTGTTCTGGAGCTGGGACTTCTCGTTCTGACAGGAGACCACGGTGCCGGTCGGCAGGTGGGTGATCCGCACCGCCGAGTCGGTGGTGTTCACGCTCTGACCGCCAGGTCCGGACGAGCGATACACGTCGACTTTGAGGTCGCCCGGCTCGATGGTGACCTCGACATCCTCGACCTCGGGCATCACCAGCACCCCGGCGGCCGAGGTGTGGATCCGGCCCTGGGACTCCGTCACCGGAACGCGCTGGACGCGGTGCACGCCACCTTCGTACTTCAGCCGCGCCCACGGAGCGCCACCGAGCTCGGTGGTTCCGCGCGTCTTCACCGAGACCTGGACATCCTTGTAGCCACCAAGGTCGGACTCCGTGGAGCTGAGGATCTCGGTCTTCCAGCCGCGACGCTCCGCATAGCGCAGATACATGCGCAAGAGGTCAGCCGCGAACAGCGCCGACTCCTCACCGCCTTCGCCCGCCTTCACCTCAAGGATGATGTCGCGGTCATCGTCAGGGTCTCGTGGGACCAGCAGTCGGCGCAGCTTGTCCTCGGCGGCGGCTTCAACCCGTTCCAGCTCGGGCAGCTCATCGGCGAAAGCCTTGTCCTGAACGGCCAGCTCACGTGCGGCGGCCACGTCGTCGCGGGCGGCATGCCATGCGTGGTAGGCGGCGACCGTGGGGGCAAGGGCGGCATACCGCTTGTTGAGGATGCGCACATGGTTCTGGTCGGAGTGAACCGCAGGGTCAGCCAGCTGAGCCTCAAGGTCGGCATACTCCTGCACCAGCGTCGCAGCGGACTCCAGCATTCGGGGCGCCTTCCGTGATCGGGCTTGGGCAGGTGGTTCGGACAACAGCAAACGCCGGCCCCGCGACCACAAGGTCGGGGACCGGCGTTCAGAAAGCTACTTGTCGGCCTTCTTGCCGTAGCGAGCCTCGAAGCGGGCGATCCGGCCACCCGTGTCGAGAATCTTCTGCTTGCCGGTATAGAAGGGGTGGCACTGAGAGCACACGTCGGACGAGATCTTGCCTCCGGCCACAGTGCTCCGGGTCTTGAACGTGGAGCCACAGGTACAGGTAACCGTGGTCTCGACGTAGCTGGGGTGAAGGTCCTTCTTCAACGTGTGCTCCTTGT
>JBDTYK010000212.1:0-4351 GCA_040005715.1 Actinomycetota bacterium
AAAGTCACCGCACAGTTGAGAAAGAACGAGATGACGATGCAGACCGCAAACGCCACTGCATGGGCCACCAGATAGGGCATGAAGGGGTGGAGCACCCGGAAGAAGACGTAGTAGGACGCCGTGTTCACAACACCGACGCCGGCGTAGCGCAACCACTCACCGCGACGTCCGCCGTGCCACAGGGCGCCGAGCACCCGACGCTGGGTCGTCACTTCCGGGCCAGCGGTGGGTGCACTACCTGGTCGACACCGTAGAAGTCCGGAGCGCAGGAGGCCGGCCAAGCCGAACTGACGTTTGGGTAGAAGGGCTCGTACAGCCCGTCAATCGGCAACGGGGTCAGAACAATCGACTTCGCACCTGCGGCAATCTCCCGGTGAATCACGATCTGTTGCCTGTCCCAGGCGACAGACCGTGCCTTCATCACCGTGGCGAGGTCGTGCTCGTCGCGAATGAGGTCGAGGCCACCCAGCACGAGCAGTACCAGAGCCGAGGCCGAAACCACCGCCCCCGCCACGGCCACCAGTCGTCGCCCTGAAATCGACTCGGCGCTTGCGACCTTTCGGGCTGCCAGCTGGCCGAGCAGCACGGCATACCAGGAAGCGGCCAGCAGAAGGGACACCGTGATGCTCGGCCATGCGCGCTCGCGGCCGACAAGCTTTCCGTTGAAGCTGTAGACCAGGACGAAGGTTGCGCCAAACGAGGCGGTCACCGCCCACAGCGCCGGCACGACCAGGGCAGCGACGTAGAAGCGCATGGAATGACCACGCCCGATCCGACGAATGCCGGCTCCTAGCCACACCCCCACTGCCGCGGATACGAGCAAGAGCACCACGCCCTCGCCGCTCGTGAAGGCGGTGCTCACCACGCGAAACCACGCGGTCAGCGTCTGGTGGATCAGGTGGGTGCTGAACAGCGAGCCGCCATGGATGAGCTGCTGCCGGTTGCGTGACCCGGGTGAGGTAAAGACCGACGCGAACCCCAACAGCAGCCCGACGCCGCCAGATACGACGACGACCCAGTGGATGGCATGGCGGGGCAGTAACCACCACAGCGCCAACCCGGCCACGACTGTGACCAGAGCGACGCCTGTGAATGCCTCGTTGAACGTTCCCAGTACTGCCCCGCCGAGCAGTGCTGCCGCCGCGCCCGGCCAGATGCGGCGCCGGTGGTGGAGGGCCAGAACCGCCAGCAGGATCACGCCGGCGATCATCAGCGGCATGGTGTGCGAGACGACCGTAGGAGCGTGGTACAGCGTCTGGTACCGATGCGGCTTGCCCAACAGGAGAGCCAGCACGGTGCCCGCGGCCAGGGCGGCCCCGCACACCGTGGCGACGCGCCCCCCGGTCCCGAAGGCGTGCAGGAACAAAGCCCGCCAGATGCCGAAGAAGGTGAGCAGGAGCAGGACCAGCACGATCCCGGGCAGGATCCTGGAGGACAGCTCGTATGTCGTGAAGATCACGCCGAGTGCTGCGGCATTGCCCAGCCGGCCGTTCTGCAGCTCGTAGACATCGGAAACGACGGCGTTGAAACCGCCTGAACGGGCCAGGGGGAGCAGGCACCAGTCGTCCGACGTGGGCCGCACATAGTGCCCGAGAAAGAGCAGAGGCGCGATGGCCGCCACCAGGACACCCCCGAGGAGCCCGATGGCCAGGAGTCCGCGACCTGACCTCACGACCTGCGACGCGCGATGATGTAGACGATGTCACGCAGGTCCAGCGTGATGCTCTGGCTGAGGCCGGGCAGGGCTTTGATCTTGTCGAACAGCCCGTGCTGCCCGCCACGCAGCACGAGGACGGCGTAGAGGATGCCCCGGATCGAGCGCGTGTTGCCTGCCGTCTCGAGGTGTACGACATCGAAGCCCGCGGAGTCCAGCAGACGCACGAGGGTGCGACTCGAGAAGTAGTGCAGATGCGTGGGCGGGTGAATCATCCGCCAGCGGCGGCCGCGGATCCGCGCATTCAGGCTGTCGATGTCCCCGGTGGTCAGGGCCAGCAGCCCGCCTGGGCGCACGTCGCGAGCAGCCTTCTCGATGAACTCCCGAGGTTGCCTGAGGTGTTCGATGGTGTCCCACATGCAGAGCGCGTCCACCTGTTCGGGGAGCACCTGCCCGAGGTAGTCGGCCGCGACAACGTCGACGCCAAGATCCGTACGGGCGAACTCGGCCGCGGCCGCGGAGATGTCGATACCGGATACCTGCTTGTAGGCAGAGCTCACTTCGTCGAGGAAGAACCCGTAGGCCGCGCCGATCTCGAACAGTCGCTCGCGCTCGTTCTCCGGCTGGTACCTGAGCAGGGTCTGGATCCGCCGGCGGAAGTTCTCCCGCAGCTCGGGGCCTTCGGCCACGTAGTCGGCGTACTCGTCGCCGTGGAAGTAGTCAGCTCCGTAGAGCGCCCTCAGCTCTTCGTCGCTCAGGGCCAGGTCTGCGGTGACGAACCCGCAGCCTGAGCACTTGTTGAGCCCGGGCAGCCGCGGACTGGGCGCGAGGGCGCCGTCGCAGACCAGGCACCGGGAGGGCGCGTGGGGCGTGTTTGGGGTGGGGCTCTGCATCAGTTGATCGGCTCCTCAAAGCTGGTTTGCTGTCATAGCTAAGCCGGTCAGGGGTTCTGATCATATTGCTGTGGCGGAGGCAGGCGTCGGCCCGCTCGCTCGCCCAGCGATCCGTTCTGGGTGACAAAGAGCGGCCGGCTCTTGACCTCGTCATAGATGCGGCTCACGTACTCGCCGATGATGCCCATCACCATCAGCTGGGCTCCGCCAAGGAACGACACGGCCACGACGGTCGTCGCCCAGCCAGGGACCGTCTGGGAGGTCAGCCGCATCGCGATGGTGGCCAGCCCGAACAGGACGGACAGACCGCTGATGGCGAACCCGAGTCCCAGGCCCAGCCGGAGCGTGGACGTTGAGAAGCTGAGGATCGCGTCGATCCCAAACTTGACCATGCGCCTGGGCGTGTAGGTGCTCTTGCCCCCGTGACGGGGTGCACAGGTATAGGGAACGCCGACCTGCTCGAACCCCAGCCAGCTGATCATCCCGCGGATATATCGGCTGCGCTCCGGCATCCGCAGGAACGCATCCACCACCTGGCGGTCGAGGAGCCGGAAGTCGCCGGCATTGGCCGGCATCGGCGTGGCGCTCATTGCCTTGATGAGCCGGTAGAACCCGTCCGAGGTCAGCCTCTTGAAGGCCGACTCCGAGGGTCGCCCAACCATGACCCCGTAGGCGACGTCGTATCCGTTGCGCCAGTGCTTTGCCATCTCGAGCACGGCCTCGGCCGGGTGCTGGCGGTCGGCGTCCATCGTGACGACCGCGGCGCCACGCGAGCGCACCATCCCTGCGGTCAAGGCCACCTGGTGGCCGAAGTTGCGGGAGAGCCGGATCGGCCTGAACCGGGGGTCCTTCTCGTGCGCGGCCCGGGCGATCTCATAGGTGCCGTCCGTGCTGCCGTCATCGACGATCAGCACCTCACAGGTTCCGTCGAGCTCGCCCATCAGCGTGACGAGGTCCTCGATGAGCGCAGGAATCGACTCGGACTCGTTGTACGCAGGTACGACGATGGAGTAACAGACGTCTGCCTCTTCGTTCGAGATGGCCACACTGTCCTTCCTGTAAGGCGAATCTCATGGCGGGTGCGGGGTCGGCAGAGGTAGGGCTGCCACGCTCGATGGTAACCCTGCAGGGCCCGTCAGTAGGGTTGGCGCCATGTCGCTCACGCTCTCGGTCATCGGCACCGGCTACCTGGGCGTGGTCCATGCCGCGTGCATGGCCGACCTCGGCCACACCGTCGTCGCGCTGGACTCCGACGCGGCAAAGATCGAGTCCCTGACCGCAGGTCGGCCGCCGATCTTCGAGCCGGGCCTGGAGGAGCTGCTGACCCGGGCTCTCGCCAGCGGCCGGCTTCACTTCACCACCGACTATGCCGACCTCGCCGGGTCCGACGTCCACTTCATCTGTGTTGGTACCCCGCAGCGGCGCGGCGAGAACGCCGCGGATACCTCGTACGTGTTCTCGGCGGCTCGTTCGCTGGCACCCCAGCTGAGCTCGCGTGCGCTCGTGGTCGGCAAGTCCACGGTTCCGGTGGGCACGGCCGCAAGGTTGCTCGCGCAGCTCCAGGTGGGGGCACCCGAGGGTGTTCGGGCCCGGCTGGCCTGGAACCCCGAGTTCCTGCGCGAGGGGTTCGCGATCAGGGACACGCTCGCCCCGGACCGGTTCGTCTATGGCGTGGAAGGCCCCGAGGCCGAGGCCGATGTCGCGCTGCTGGACGAGGTGTATGCCGCGCCGCTGGCCACGGGGACCCCGCGGATCGTCACCGACTATCCGACCGCCGAGCTGGTCAAGGCCGCGGCCAACTCCT
>JBDTYK010000213.1:0-4326 GCA_040005715.1 Actinomycetota bacterium
CCCCCGTCACAGAGCAGCAGGACCCGCATCAGCCCGCCTCGATCGGCTTCTGCTGCACGCCGGCGTTGATGGCCACCAGATCGGGTCGGCGCCGAAGCAGGGCGACAACATCGCGCCAGGCCGGCGGGGCGTCTGGCAGTAAGGCCACCAGCGCCCGCAACAAGACCAGGTCCTCGGCGGTGTCCAAGGTGACGCGCAGGTCATTGGCCGCAGGGGTCACGGACAGGCCCAGCAGGTGGTACGCCGTGGGGTCGGCATAGACGGCAGAGGTGACATGCACGCGGTCGTAACCGACCGCCATACCATCCACCGCGCGAAGGGCACGAGCGGCGACCAGCTCGATGTCCATGCCTCGAGGCAGGCTACGGACCAGAACGGTGGAGACGTAGTCAAGGGTTGGAGCTCCGACCCAAGCGCCGGCGACCGCGTCGATCAGGGTCGGGTCCAGCAGCGGGCAGTCTGCGGTCAGCCGAACCACGGCGTCGGCAGGGTGGGCGTCCAGCGCAGCCACGAAGCGGGAGAGCACGTCGTCCTCGCTGCCACGGACGACCGGGACACCCAGGGAGGCGGCGAGCTCGGCAACGGCGTCATCTCCGGCGAGGGTCGAGGTGGCCACGATGACCTCGTCGACCTGGCCCGCTGCCCGCGCCGCCCGGATGACCCAGTCGAGCACGGGGCGTCCGCCCAGATCCGCCAGCACCTTGCCCGGGAGCCTGGTCGAGCCGGCTCGGGCCTGGATGACCGCGTTGATCCGCATGGGCACTCCTTGTGCATAGGTCCGACCGTGACATCCTGCCGTATACAAGCAGCGTCAACATGGAGGCACGAATGTCGGTCCTGTCAGGTTCCTCGATTCTCGTCACAGGCGGGACGGGATCGTTCGGCAAGGCTTTCATCCAGGAGCTTCTGGACAACCACAACCCCCAGCGCATCGTCATCTACAGCCGTGACGAGCTCAAGCAGTACGAATGTCGCCAGATGTTCAAGGACGACCCGAGGCTGCGCTGGTTCATCGGCGACATCCGCGACCTGCCCCGCCTCAACCGCGCCATGCACGGGGTCAACTACGTCGTCCACGCCGCAGCGCTCAAGCAGGTCGACACGGCCGAGTACAACCCGTGGGAGTTCGTCAAGACCAACGTGATCGGCTCGCAGAACGTCATCGAGGCCTGTATCGACGCGGGCGTCACCAAGGTCGTGGCCCTGTCCACCGACAAGGCGTCCAGCCCGATCAACCTGTACGGCGCGACGAAGCTGACCGCGGACAAGCTGTTCATCACCGGCAACCACTACGCCGCCGCCTATCCGACCCGCTTCGCGGTGGTGCGCTACGGAAACGTCATGGGCAGCCGGGGCTCGGTCATCCCGTTCTTCCGCAAGCTCGGGGAGGCGGGTCAGTCCCTGCCGATCACCGACCTGCGGATGACCCGTTTCTTCATCACCCTGCCCCAGGCCGTGCGGTTCGTGCTGGACTCCTTCGAGATGATGCACGGCGGCGAGCTCTACGTGCCGCGGATCCCCTCGATGAAGATCACCGACCTGGCCCAGGCGATCGTCCCCGGCAGCGCCATGCACGAGTCGGGCCTGCGCCCCGGCGAGAAGCTGCACGAGGAGATGATCTCCTCCGAGGAAGGCCGCCGTGCCCTGCGCATCGGCGACCGCTACGTGCTGCAACCCGACCTGGCCTCCTGGGGTTACCAGGCGCCGGCCGATGGCGTGCCCGTCGCCGACGGCTTCCACTACACCTCGGACACCAACGACCTGTGGTTCACGGTCGATGAGATCACCAAGATCCTCGAGACGGACCTCTGAGCCTTGCTGCCCTATGGACGTCAGTCCGTCGACGAGTCGGACATCGCCGCGGTCGATGCCGTCCTGCGCGGGGACTGGCTGACCACCGGCCCCGCAGTCAGAGCCTTCGAAGAAGAGCTCAGCGCCATCTGCGGCACGTCCGGCGCCGTGTCCGTCACCTCCGGGACGGCGGCCCTGCATGTCGCCTACGCAGCCCTGGAGGTTGGCCCCGGCGACGAGGTGGTCACGACCCCCCTGACCTTCGTGGCGACGGCCAGCTGCGCCTCGGTCCTGGGTGCCACCATCGTGTTCGCCGACATCAGCGAGGACACGGGAAACCTTGACCCACAGGCGGTTTCGGCCGTGATGACCGATCGGACCCGGGTGGTGGCCGGGGTCGACTACGCCGGACATCCGATCGACGCGCCTGCCCTGGCCTCGGTCGCACGCGATGGGGGCGCTGTCCTGCTGGAGGACGCGGCGCACTCCTTCGGCGGGTCGCTGGACGGCCGCCCCGTCGGGTCGCTGGCGGATGTCACCACGTTCTCGTTCTTCCCGACCAAGAACCTCACGACCGCCGAGGGTGGCGCCGTGGTCACCCTGCACGACGACGTCCTCGACCGCGCCAAGTCCTTCCGCAGCATCGGGCTGACCCGCGACCCGGCCCGGCTGCGCTTCCCCGACGAGGGTCCCTGGCACCAGGAGGTGCACGCCTTCGGGCTGAACTACCGCCTGCCTGACGTGCTCTGCGCGCTCGGCTCCAGCCAGCTGCTCCGGCTGCCTGCGTTCAAGGCTCGACGCGAGGCCATCACGGCCCGCTACAACGAGGGCCTGTCCGGCATCGACGAGCTGCGACTGCCCGCCCGCCGCGAGGGCGCCGACCCGATGTGGCACCTCTACCCCTTGCGCATCCGCGACGGCCGGCGACGCGAGCTCTTCGAGCACCTGCGTGCCAACGAGATCGGCGTCCAGGTCAACTACCTGCCCGTGTACTGGCACCCGGTCTACGCCGACCTGGGCTACCGGCGAGGCATGTGCCCGGTCGCCGAGGAGTACTACGCGCAACAGATCTCGCTTCCGCTGTTCCCAGGCCTCTCGGACGCCGACGTCGACGTCGTGATCGAGCTGGTCCGCGGATTCGTCGGCGCGTGAGCGTCGCCGGCTCTGCTGGGGCAGACGCGAGCAAGGGCGTGCTCGGCCGCGGATCCATCTACACGCTGGGCACCGCTGCGCCGATCCTGGCCAACGCCGCGGTCGTCCCCCTGGTCACCCGGATGCTCGGAAAGCACGACTACGGCATCGTGGCGATCGCCGTCGTCGTCATCCAGGTGGCGATGATGGCCGGGAGCTTCGGGATGCCCTCGGTCATCACCAGGCAGGGCATCCTGGCCGGGTCCGGAGTCGCCGGCGCCCGGGCACTGCTCGTTCGCGGGTCCCTGATGACCGTCGGGCTGATGGCCCTGCTCATCTTGCTCTCGCCCCTGTGGGACCCACTGGTCCAGGAGTCGTTGCGCGGCCCACTCCTTCTTGCCCTTGCCGCGAGCGCGTTCTTCGTCGTGGTCGAGAACTCCCAGGCGCTGCTGCGGGTCCTTGACCGTCCCGGCTCCTTCGTCGCCCTCTCGCTGACCGCCACCCTGGGAGGGCCTCTGCTCGGTCTGGCCCTGCTGACCCAGCATCGCTCCCCCGACCGGTACCTGGGCGGGCTGGTCGGAGGCTATGCCGTCGCCGCGATCGTCGGAGTGATCCTCAGCCTGCAAGGTGGCCGGCCGGCGGGCGAGCCCGGCGACACCCGCGCTGCCCTGCGAATGGGACTTCCCGTCATACCGCACCTGCTCGCCCTGTTTCTGGCAAGCGGCGCCCTCGTGTTCCTGGCCGGCCACCTGTACGGCGTCGCGACCGCCGGCCGGATCCAGCTGGCGCTGCTGGTAGGCAGCTCGCCGGCGGTCATCACCTCGGCGCTGAACAACTCGTGGGCGCCCATCGTCTACCGCGCCCCTGCGGACGAACGCGGCCTGGTCCTGGCGCACACCACCCGCGACGTCATGACGCTGGCCGCGCTTGTCTCCGGCGGGGTCGCGCTGCTCTCGCCCTGGCTGATGCGCCTGGTGGCAGGGCCCGGCTTCAAACCGCTCGAGCTGGTGCCCGCCGTGGCGATCGTGGCGATGGGCACGGTCCTGTCAGTGGCCTACCTGGCCAACGTGCACCTCATCTTCGCGGCTGGGCGCTCGCTCTGGCTTTCGGTGGTCACCCCGCTCAGCCTGCTGATCGGGCTCGCCGTCGCCTACCTGGTCGGACGTCAGAACCTGTTGCTGCTCACAGTCGGCTTCCCGGCCACCTACGCCACGCTGGCCGTCGCCACCGCCTGGCTGCGCCGTTACGTGCACGCCGCGAGCTGGAACGAGGCAACCCTGCTGACGCGAGCCGGACTCGGTCTCGCTCTGTGCACTCTGGGGGCAGTACTGCCAACATCCGGGGCCACCGCGCTGGTCAGGGTGGCCATCGCAGCACTGGCCGGACTGGGGACAGTGTGGCTGG
>JBDTYK010000214.1:0-4278 GCA_040005715.1 Actinomycetota bacterium
GCAACGAGGACCTCGAGGTCGAGGAGGACGACGCCGAGAACCTGCTCACGGCCCTTGAGAAGGAGCTCACCCGACGACGCTTCGGACCGCCGGTGCGCCTCGAGATCGCCGAAGACATGGACGACCACGTGCTGGACCTGCTCGAACGCGAGCTGGGCGTTCACGCCGAGGAGGTCTACCGACTGCCCGGACCCCTGGACCTGCGGGGCCTCGACGTCCTGGCCGACCTCGAGCGTTCGGAGCTGAAGTACCCCGCGTTCGTGCCCAAGACCCACCCTGACCTGGCCGCTGTCGAGAGCTCCCACGCCGGTGACATCCTCGGGTCGATCCGCGCCAAGGACATCCTGCTGCAACACCCCTACGACTCGTTCTCAACATCGGTGCAGGCATTCATCGAGCAGGCCGCCGCCGACCCGCGGGTCCTTGCCATCAAACAGACCCTGTATCGGACCAGCGGCGACTCCCCCGTCGTGGACGCGCTGGTCGACGCCGCCGAGGCCGGCAAGCAGGTGCTCGCAGTCGTTGAGATCAAGGCGCGCTTCGACGAGCAGGCCAACATCTCCTGGGCCCGCAAGCTCGAGCATGCCGGTGTTCACGTGGTCTACGGAATCGTCGGGCTCAAGACCCACGCCAAGCTTGCGCTGGTGGTCCGCCAGGAGGCCGAGGGCCTGCGTCGCTACTGCCATGTCGGCACCGGCAACTACAACCCCAAGACCGCACGCCTCTATGAGGACGTCGGCCTGCTCACCTGTGACCCGTTGGTGGGTGAGGACCTGACCCGGCTGTTCAACCAGCTCTCGGGGTGGGCGCCGCGCAGCAAGTTCCGGCGTCTGCTCGTGGCACCGCGTTCGGTGCGAACCGGCCTGATCGGCCACATCGAGGCGGAGATCTCCAACGCGCAGGCCGGGCTGGGCGGATACGTCGGCTTCAAGCTGAACTCGATCGTGGACGACCAGATGATCGACGCGCTGTACCGCGCCTCGCGGGCCGGCGTCGAGGTCGACCTGTGGGTCCGCGGGATCTGCGCCCTCCGCCCGGGCATCACAGGCCTCTCGGAGAACATCCGGGTGCGCTCGATCCTGGGCCGGTTCCTGGAGCACTCCCGGCTGTTCATCTTCGGCGGCGGCAAGAGCGGCCCGATCGTCCTGATCGGGAGCGCCGACATGATGCACCGAAATCTGGATCGTCGCGTCGAGGCTCTGGTCGCGCTGGCAGACCCGGCTCACATTGCCGACCTGCAGTCCCTGATGGGAATGGGGATGAGCGACGACGTTTCCAGCTGGCACCTCGGTAGTGACGGCCAGTGGACCCGCCATCGCCTCGACGCCCAGGGCAACGAGCTGATCGAGCTGCACGCGGCGCTGATCGAGAGCAACGCCAGGCGTCGACGGAAGCCCGGTCGCAGGTGACTGCGCGGTCGATGGAGCCGGCGTGATCGGCGAAGGTGCGGATTCGGCCATGCCCGAAGATGGCGAACCGGTCGTGGCCGCAGGTCGGGACGGGCTGATCCGCGCAGTCGGGGACTCCGCCATACCCCAAGGTGGTGAACCCGTCGTGGCCGCAGGTGGGGACGGCTTCGTCCGCGCGGCTGAGGACTTCGCGGTACCTGAGGACCAGCCCCCGGTCCAGGCTGCCGGCGCGTTGCCCTGGCGTCGCAGAAGTGCGCAGCTCGAGGTCGCACTGGTCCACCGGCCGCGCTACGACGACTGGTCTTGGCCCAAGGGCAAGCTCGACCCGGGCGAGGAGTGGCCGGTCGCCGCGGCCCGGGAGGTCTGGGAGGAGACGGGGTTCCGGGTGCGCCTGGGTCGACCGCTCCCCTCCGCGCAGTACCCGGTCCTCGACCGCGGGGGCCGTCCGGCGAACAAGCACGTGCGGTACTGGGCGGCCGAGGTGATGGGCGGGGACGGGACGCTGGTCAACGAGATCGACGAGATCGTGTGGCTCGATGTCGCCGCAGCCACGGCCCGGCTCAGCTACGCCCGGGACCGCGAACAGCTGCGCGCCTTGGTTCGCACAGACCACGCCTGGGCCCTGGCCTCATGGCCGCTGGTCATCGTCCGACACGCCAAGTCCAAGTCGCGCTCGGGCTGGCGGCACGCCGACCCGTTGCGGCCGCTGGACGCGCGGGGCCGCGAGCGCGCCGAGGCGCTGGTCCCGCTCCTGGCCGCCTACGGCGTTACCCGGGTCGTGACCTCACCCTCGGTCCGTTGCCTGGACACTGTCCTGCCGTATGCCGTGGCCACCGGATACGGGACGAACATCAAGGTCGGGCTCTCGGAAGAGGGCTTCGCCGACCACCCTGATCGCGCCCCCCACCACCTGACCCGACTGCTCGAGCGCGGTGAACCTGCAGTTCTGTGCAGCCACGGCCCGGTCCTGCCGGTGCTGCTCGATGCACTGGCCGGGATCGCCGACTCCAGCGAGTCCTCCGCCGGGGTCTCGCTGTCCGACGCCGCTGGCCACGGCATCGGCAAGGGCGAGGTTGTGGTGGCCCACGTGGTCGGCACCGGCGCCCAGGCCCGCGTGGTGGACCTCGAGCGTTACCCCGCGCCCTGACTCTTTGCTCACCTCAGGCCGGTTTGCTCAGTTCAAACCGGTTTTTTTGCCCAAACTGGCGCCAGGAAGCGGCCTGAACTGAGCACGACTCCCGCCGGGGCGGCCAACCAGGCGTGCGAACGCCGTAAGACGTTCACCTTGTGTTAACCCGCGACGGTCCATTACGTCACCCGGTCTCCCTAGCCTGTCTCGCGACGGCACCAAAGCCCGCCGCCTCGCTCCCTGCTCCGGAAGGCTCCTCACCGTGAAGATCCAGTCTCGTCGGCAGTTCGCCAGCGTCACCGGAATTGCTCTTGTCGGCACGCTCGCCCTGTCAGGCTGTGGCTCCGACAACAACGCATCGGCTACCCCTGGTGCCACGACCCCGGCAGGCGCCAAGGTTGACTGCGCCACCGGAACTCTGAACGCCGAGGGCTCATCTGCCCAGAAGAACGCCATCGAGCAGGCCATCTCCGACTTCCAGGCCGCGTGCCCTGGCGCGACCCTCAACTACAACCCGACCGGTTCGGGTGCCGGCATCAAGCAGTTCATCGCCGGTCAGGTCGACTTCGCTGGTTCAGACTCGGCGCTGAAGGACGTGGCGGCCGCGGGCGCCACGACCATCGAGCAGTCCGACGCCGACAAGACCTGTGGATCCCCCGCCTGGAACCTGCCCATGGTGACCGGACCGATCGCCGCCGCGTACAACCTCAAAGGCGTCGACAAGCTGATCCTGACCCCCGCGGTGACCGCCAAGATCTTCAACGGCGTGATCACGACGTGGAACGACCCAGCGATCGCTGCGATCAACCCCGGCGTCACCCTTCCCGCGGAACCGATCAAGGTCTTTTTCCGCTCCGATGAGTCCGGGACGACCGACAACTTCACCAAGTACCTGCACACCGCCGCCCCAACCGAATGGCCCGCACCTAACGCAAAGAAATGGACCGGCAAGGGCGAGGGCAAGGAGAAGTCTGCCGGGGTGGCCAACGCAGTGAAGTCCACCGAGGGTGGGATCACGTACGCCGAGTGGTCCTACGCCAAGGACAACAAGCTCGGTATCGCCTTGATCGACAACGGCTCGGGCCCAGTCGTGCTCAACGGCGACTCGGTTGGCAAGGCCGTCAGCGCGGCCAAGATCGCCGGCACGGGCAACGACCTCAAGCTGAAGCTCGACTATGCGACCAAGGAGGCCGGGGCATACCCGATCCTGCTTGTCACCTACGAGATCGTCTGCTCCAAGGCCAAGGATCCGGCCAAGGCCGCGCAGATCAAGGCTTTCCTGACATTCTTCGCCTCACCGTCCGAGCAGGCCCAGCTGCAGGACATCGGATACGCCCCGCTTCCCGCTACAGTCCAGACCAAGGTCGCGGCTGCAGTCGCCGCCCTCAGCTGATCCCGCAACAGATGGGTTTGACCTGACGTGCCGAGCCTGACCGGCGTCTCTGAAGTCGACGAGCTCCCCGACCCCGAGGGGGGCGGTCCAGCTGTGGCGGACCACCCCCTTTCGGGTCAGGGTCGGCTCGGCGACCGACTTTTCGGCGGCACAGCCAGAGGTGCCGGCCTGATGGTCGTCGCGATGGTGACCCTGATCGCCGTCTTCCTGATGTCCCAGGCACTGCCCTCCCTGGCCAAGAACAAGGTCAACTTCCTGACGTCCACACAGTGGAACGTTGATGGGACCCCCTTGCAGTTCGGCATCGCCAACCTGCTGTGGGTGACCGTGCTCTCCTCGGCGGTCGC
>JBDTYK010000215.1:0-4240 GCA_040005715.1 Actinomycetota bacterium
CTCGAACACCTGTTCGAGCACAAGCCCAGACTCCAACCAATCCTCTTGCACACCACGCTAACCCGACCGATACATCCCGTCGGCGACAACGGGATCAGGTCAGCCGATGCCGACCTGGTCCATCAGGAACGCGAGCTCCCAGGCGTACTGCTTCCATGCGTCATACCGCCCACTCTTGCCCCCGTGCCCAGCCACCATCTCGATCTTGAACAGGATGGGGCGCTGAGCCAGCTCGTTGGTCACTGTCTCGCGCAAGCGGGCCACCCACTTGGCCGGCTCGACGAAGTAGACGCGGGTGTCATTGAGGCTGGTGGTCGCCAAGATGGCCGGGTAGTCAGCTGCCGCAACGTTTTCGTACGGCGTGTAGCCCTTCATGTATCGGTAGACATCGGCATCGTGCAAAGGGTCACCCCATTCCTCCCATTCCGGCACCGTCAAGGGCAGCGAGGGGTCGAGGATCGTGGTGAGCGCATCGACAAACGGCACCGCTGCGTGGATTGCCCTGAATCGTCCGGGCGCAAGGTTGGCAACGGCCCCTATGAGCAAACCGCCGGCCGAACCACCTTCTGCCACAAGGCGATCCGGTGCTACCCACCCAGAACTCACCAGATGGTCCGCGCACGCCACGAAGTCGGTGAAGGTGTTCATCTTGTGCATCATCTTGCCGGTGTCATACCACTGCCGGCCCATCTCGCCACCCCCCCGAACATGGGCGATGGCATAGACGAATCCCCTGTCCAGCAAGGACAGGCGAGCCACCGAGAAGTACGGGTCGATGCAGATCTCGTAGGCGCCGTAGCCGTAGATCAACCCTGGAGCAGTCCCGTCCGCTGTCACATCGCGGCGATGAACGAGCGACATCGGGACCTGCGTCCCATCCACGGCTGTGGCCCAAACGCGATGCTGGATGTAGTCGACCGGATCGTAGCCACCAAGCACCGCCTGCGTCTTGAGCACCGTGTACTCGCCGCTGACAAAGTCATAGTCCAGGATCGTCTTGGGAGTCACCATCGACTCGAACTCGATCTGCAGGGCCGAGCTGTCGTACTCCGGGTTGTTTGCGGTCCCAACCGAGTACAACGGCTCATCGAACGACAGATCGTGCGACGGGCCGAAGCCCGAAGCACGCGACGGGTCGCGCGGAATGACCCGCAGCTCGGTCAGCCCATCCCGACGCAGTGACACGACGGCGTGAGTGGCAAACGCCTCCACCCCAAGCACACGCTCCGTGGCCACCGCCTCAAGCAACGGGGACCACAGCTCGTGGCTTCGCGAGTCGAGAGGAGCCTGGGCCAGCTCGAAGTCGGGATGGTTCGCGTTGTGCACGATCAGCAGCCGATCGCCCGCGGGCTCGACGTCGTACTCGACTCCGTCGCGACGAGGCGCAACCACAGCTGGCATCGCCAGCGGAGTCGAAGCATCGAGCAACAGCACCTCGGAGGTCAGCTTGGAGCCCACCTGGATGATGACCCAGGCGTCGTCGCGCGAGGATCCGATGCCCATCCAGAACCTCTCGTCGGGCTCCTCGAACACCAACGCGTCATCTTGCGCGGGCGTGCCGACCTCATGACGCCAAACCTGGTGGGGTCGCCAAGAGTCATCCAGCCGGGTGTAGAACAGGTGCCCACCGTCCAGCGACCAGACTGCCCCGTACCCGATCCCGGTGACCGCGTCGTCGATGACCTCACTTGTCTCGATGTCCTTGACCCGTAAGGCAAACCGCTCGTCGCCCTCGATGTCGACGGCATAGGCGATCCGGTGTCCGTCGGGGCTCACTTCGAAGGCTCCTAGCGAGAAGAACTCGTGCCCTTCCGCCTCCACATTGCCGTCGAGCAGCACCTGCTCACCCTCCGGAGTGACCCCCGGCTCGAGCTGTGGCCGTCCCCGACCCTCGACCATGCGAACCCGGCACTGTGCCGCGTACTGCATGCCTTCGAAAGTGCGCGAGTAGTACCACCATCCCCGGTATGCCGCCGGCACCGACAGGTCGGTCTCCTGTGTCCGCGACTTGATCTCGTCAAAGATCCGGGCACGCAAGGGCTCAAGGTGACTGGTCATCGACTCGGCGTAGGCGTTCTCCGCCTCGAGGTGCGCGACAACTTCGGGATCGTCCTTGTTGCGTAGCCATTCGAACGGGTCGACGACCCGGTCACCGTGGTGCTCACGGACGTGCTCGACGTGCTTGGCGAAAACAGGCTGGGCGGAGGTCACGCAGGCACGTTATCCGACGATCGGCTCCACGCGGAGGACTATCGCGAGTAGCTCACCGTCAAGACCGCACGCCCAACGGTGTGAAAGGTCAGGGCCAAGCCGCCGACCGCGGGGGCCGCACTGCCGGGGACCCCGAGGTCGGCCTTGTCCAGGGCGTGAACCGCGAAGATGTACCGGTGCGTGCCGTGCCCGGGCGGTGGCGCAGCGCCGTCATACTGGTTGCTGCCGCCGTCGTTACGCAGGCAGTAGGAACCGGCGGGCAGCTCGCCACGGGCGACCGACGTGGTTTCGGCGCCGACGCCCAGCAGGAACCAGTGCCACCAGCCACTGCCGGTAGGCGCGTCAGGGTCGAAACAGGTGATTGCGTAGCCCGAAGTGCCCGCGGGCGCACCGGACCAGCTCAGCTGAGGACTCTGGTTTCCTTCGTCCGCCACGTGCGCTGCCGGCATCCGGTGGCCATCGGTGAGGTCCTCGCTGGTGAGCGTGAAGGACGGGACGGCAGGCAGTGCGTCATAGGGGCTCGGGGTGTTCAGTGCGGACTCGATCGCGGTCATAGGTCCATCCTCATCGGTTCGGGCATGGTGCGGATCTGACTTGACTGAACCCACCCTCTGGCACCGGCCGCCCAATCAGGTCAGGTCAGGTCAGGTCAAGTCAGATCAGGTCAGGTCAGGTCAGGTCAGGTCAGGCAGGCTGGCCCCAGCAGGGCCTTGAGGTCTCCGAAGAGCGCAGGCGATGCCGTCACCCGCAAAGAGTCGTCCAGGCGCATGAGCACAGAGCGCCCGGGCTGGGTGAGCTTGACGTGGACCTCAGTGACCCCGGGGTGCTGGCCCAGCACCGACTTGATCCGCTCGGCGACGCCATTGGTGGCTCTGGCCAGCGGCAACGTCACCACCAGAGGTCCCCGTGGCCCCTCCTTGATGTCGGGCAGCGTCAGCTCCTGGGCGAAGATCGTCGGAGTCTCGTCACGCCTGTTGAGACGCCCGCGGACGATGCACACGACATCGTGGCCGAGCATCGTGGAGACGGTCATATAGGCCGACGGGAAGAAGAGGCAGTCGATCGCGCCATCGAGGTCCTCGACCGTGGCGATCGCCCAGAGGTCGCCCTTCTTGGTGCGCTTGATCTGCAACCCCGTGATCAGCCCGGCGATGGTGACATTGGCCCCGTCAGGCTTGGTGTCATCACCGGTCAGGGCCGCAATGGAGGTATCGGCGTGCTGGGCCAGGATGTGTTCGATGCCGAACAGCGGATGGTCCGACACGTAGAGCCCGAGCATCTCGCGTTCGAAGGCCAACAAGGTGGCCTTGTCCCACTCGATCGTCGGTATGGGCGGCATGGCCAGCAGCGACGTGGAGGCCCCCTCAGCGTCGGCGTCATCACCGAACCCCGCAAACAACGAGTCCTGGCCGATCGCCTCTTGCTTCTTCTCGTCCACCAGTGCGTCGACGTAGGCCTCGTGGACCCGCATCAGGCCCTGTCGGGTGTGCTGGAGGGAGTCGAACGAGCCGCCCTTGACCAGTGACTCGATCGTGCGCTTGTTGCACACGACCGCCGGCGACTTGCGCACGAAGTCCTCGAAGGAGACGAACCGCCCCTTGTCCTCACGCGCCGCCACGATCGCCTCGACCACGTTGTGACCGACGTTGCGGATAGCGGCCAGCCCGAAGCGGATGTCGGTGCCGACCGCGGTGAAGTTGGCCGAGCTCTCGTTGACGTCTGGTGGCAGAACCTTGATGCCCATCCGGCGGCACTCGTTCAGATACAGGGCCGACTTGTCCTTGTCGTCGCGCACACTGGTGAGCACGGCAGCCATGTACTCGGCGGGGTAGTTCGCCTTGAGGTAGGCGGTCCAGTAGGAGACCAGCCCGTATGCCGCGCTGTGAGCCTTGTTGAAGGCGTAGTCCGAGAAGGGAACCAGGACATCCCACAGCGCCTTGATGGCAGCCGGGCTGAAGCCGTTGGCGACCATGCCCGACTCGAAGCCGACGTACTCGGCATCCAGGACGGCGCGCTTCTTCTTGCCCAT
>JBDTYK010000216.1:0-4232 GCA_040005715.1 Actinomycetota bacterium
GGGCGGCGGCACTCCGTTCTTCACGGCCCTGGACAGCTGGGTGAACCTGAAACTGGTGGAGACCCGGACGTTTCCCGACGGCGTGGTCCTGACGAGGTACGAGACGAGGCGCTGAATACGCGCTCGGATCGGCTCGGGCTCGGGCCACCCAAGGACTCGTGGCCTTCGGGATTCCTCTACGCAGATCGCTGCCGGGCTCGAGAAGCTCGTCATCTTTGACCCGCGTGACGTTCGGCCTATGGGACCTCTCGATGCTTGGTGGTGCGCATCGGTTTGCCGGTGGGGTCGAACGCGACCCACTCCCCGGTCTTCTTCCCGGCCGCGTAAACACCTCGATCGAGCAGCTCGCCGCTGGCGTGATAGCGCACCCACAGGCCTTCCTGAAGGCCCTGAACGAAGTCGCCGGCTTGCAGCAGACCCCCGCCTGCGCGGTACCAGACCCACGATCCTTCGAGCTTGCCGTGTGCGTAGGAGCCGCGCGCCTTCAGCTGGGTGTTCTTATGCCAGTAGGTCCACTCACCGGTCTTCTCGCCGTCCTTGTAGCGTCCTGTCCCGGAAAGGCCGCCATCGGTGAACCTCTCCCCCCACAACCCTGTGGGACGCCCCTGGGTGTCGTGCTCATTCATCACTGGTGGCTGGCGATCTGGATGAGGTTTCCGCAGGTGTCGTCGAAGACGGCCGTCGTCACCGGCCCCATCTGGAGGGTCTCCTGGGTGAAGGTGACCCCGAGCGCCTTGAGCCGCTCGACCTCCTTGGGGACGTCATCAACAGCGAACGACGCACACGGAATACCGTCGGCGCCGAGCGCTTCCCTGTACGGGCCGACCGCGGGGTGGCCGTCCGGCTCAAGAAGCAGCTCAACCCCATCGAGGTCCTGAGGTGAGACGACCGTTAACCATCGGTGTTCACCAAGCGGGACCTCGGTCTTCTTCACAAATCCCAGCACTTCCGTGTAGAACCGCAGCGCCTTGTCCTGATCATCGACGAACACGCTCGTGATGTAGATCCTCATGGTGCTCTCCTCCTATTCGCCTATCTGCCACCGCTCGACGATGGTCCGCAAGGGCGTGGTGTCCAGGTCGTGGTACTTGTACCGGCCCTGACGGCGCGTGATGACCAGACCCGCCGACTCCAACACCGCGAGGTGCTGGGAGATCGCCTGACGAGAGGAACCCAGCCCGTGTTTGGTCGTCAGCCGGACGCACAGCTCGAAGAGAGTCTGGCTGCTGCGTTCCTGCAGCTCATCGAGAATGACGCGTCGCGTCGGATCGGCAAGAGCCTTGAACACATCGCCCACTGTCTGACCATAAGCAAGTCGATACTTGCATGTCAAGGACGAGCTGGGATGGCAGCGGGGTTGCCTTTCGCTGCTCCTCGGTGCGAAGCGCCTGTCGGTCGTTGCCATCAACGGTGCGCGCTTGCGCACTCGATGGCCGACGTCCAGGACGACGTGCATGTTGAGCTGGTTTGGGACCTGCGTGCCCTGGAGGCCGCGGACCTGTTGACCGATGAACGGGTGGCCCAGGCGGGAGCGATGAGTCCCGTTGCCGCCTTCTACCCGTCGCTGCACCTGAACCTGGGCGAGTGCTACCGCAAGCTCGGCAATCTCGACCTTGCCCGTGAGAACCTCGAGCGTGGTCACGCTGCAGTTGGCTCACTGGGCGACGACGGATACGGCCGGATGATCAAAGGTGGCCTCGACCGGCTGGGCGAACGGTTGGCATCCGCCTGAGCTCGGCTGTCCAGTTCGATCCCAAGCGAGCTTCACGCAAGCCGATCCTTGTCCGCAGATCGCTGCCGGGCTCGAGCAGCTCGCCACCTTGACCTGCGTGACGTTCCCTTCCGTACTCAGCTTCCGCGTGGGGAGGTGGTCAACCGGCCCTCGGTGTGGTCTGACCGATGAATCTTCCCCTCCGTGCTGGTTTGTGCGCCGAATACCGACTGCATCTCTACTGATTCGACGCGAGCCATGGCCAACTCGTTAATGACCCCGTAGTGTCGGAAGTGGGCCACCTGCAAGCCGGTGAGGCCCGAAGTCATAACGGTCAAGGTGGGCAAAAGTCACACGAAGTTGAGAACCGTAAACGTGATGCGACGATACGACGCTCAACCTTCCCGCTTATGCGACGCGCGGTCCTGCACGCGCTGGACGGCGTGACAAAACACAACAGTTCATGACCACTGCGCTGGCCGCCCGGTACGGACCGACCGTCATCGTCGGTCAACGCCCCTATTTGCTCAGGAGGGTGCAATGCCCACAGTCGTAACCGCCGATGGTGTCGAAATCTTCTACAAGGACTGGGGAAGCGGGCAGCCGGTCGTCCTCAGCCACGGCTGGCCTCTGACGGCCGATGTCTGGGACGGCACAGCGAACTTCGTTGCAAGCCATGGCTTCCGTGCGGTGGCGCATGACCGCCGGGGCGGCGGCCGGTCCAGCCAACCTTGGGACGGCAACGACCTGGATCATTACGCGGACGATCTGGCTGCGGTGATCGAGGCCCTTGATCTGCGCGACATCGTGTTGGTCGGACATTCGACAGGCGGCGGCGAAGTCACCCGCTATATCGGTCGCCACGGCACCTCCCGGGTAGCCAAAGTGGTCTTGCTCGGCGCGATCCCGCCACTGATGCTCAAGACCGACGCCAATCCTGAGGGCCTGCCAATGGAGCCCTTCGATCGAATTCGCGATGGCGTCCTGTCTGACCGCTCACAGTTCTATCGCGACCTGTCCGCGTCGTTCTACGGCGCAAACCGGCCCGGTTCGATGGTCTCTCAGGGTGCACGCGATGCGTTCTGGCTGATGTCGATGACAGTCGGGATCAAGGGTGCCTATGACTGCATCAAGGCGTTCTCCGAGACAGACCTCACCGAGGATCTCAAGAAGATCGACGTCCCCACCCTCATCCTGCACGGTGACGACGACCAGATCGTGCCAATCGGGGCGTCAGCCCTGAAGTCCTCGAAGATCGTGCCGAACGCAACGCTGAAGATCTATCCCGGCGCGCCCCACGGGCTGACCGGAGCCCACGAAGAGGAGTTCAACAAAGACCTGTTGGGCTTCATCACCAGCTGATCTGTCGTCACAAACCCCTTTCCACTTTTCTCGTAAGGACTTGACATGCCCGAAACGAACTATGCCCCCACCGTCGTCCTCGTCCACGGAGCCTTCGCCGATGCCGGCAGCTGGGCCCCTGTCACCGAACGCCTGCTCGAGGCCGGCGCCCAGGTGCAAGCCATCGTCAACCCGCTACGCAGTCTGGCCGGCGATTCCGCCTACGTCGCCAGCGCGATGGCGCAGATCCCCGGCCCCGTGCTCGCCGTCGGTCATTCTTACGGAGGAGCGTCGATCACGAACGCTGCAACCACCACCGACAACGTCGTGGGGCTGGTGTTCGTCGCCGGTTTCGCGCCCCAGAAGGGTGAGACCCTCACCGACATCGAGGGCACCTCGCGCGACAGCGCGCTGGGCCCGGCACTGATCACCGCGCAATACCCAACGGGGTCCGGTGCCGCAACCGCGACCGAGCTTTATGTGAAACCAGCGTCGTTCAGGGAGGTGTTCGCCGGTGACCTGCCCGAGGCCCAGGCGGCCGTCCTGGCGGCGTCGCAACGTCCGGTGGCCGCTGCCGCGTTCGAGGAGAAGACCGGCGAGCCCGGCTGGAAGAAGCTGCCGTCGTGGGCGGTCGTCGCGACCGGCGACAAGGCAGCCGGGGCCGACGTAGTCCTCATGATGGCCAAACGAGCCAATGCCGACATCGTCGAGCTAGAAGGTTCACATCTGATTATGATTTCGCAGCCCGACGCCGTCACAGATGTGATCCTCGGCGCCCTGCGGTCCGTGGGCTAACCGCCATGACTGACACTCAGCAGGCACGGGACGAGCTGACGAGCAAGCTCAAACGCACTGAGGTTCAGCACCGCGGGTCGTCGATCCCGGGTCGCGAGATCGTGGTGGTACTCACCGAGATTCCGTGCGGTGTCGAATCGGGCTGGCACATCCACCCCGGAGAAGAGGTCGGATACATCCTGCAGGGCACGGTCGAGATGAGGATCCAGGGCGAGTCAACCCTCACCCTGCACTCCGGTGACGGATTCCTGATTCCCCCCGACACTCCGCACAACGCACTGGACGTAGGCCCCGACACCGGCCAGATGCTCTCCACCTACCTCGTCGCAGCTGGAGCGCCGCTCGCCAGCTTCGTTGACCCGCCGCCGACTTAGCAGTGGCTGGG
>JBDTYK010000217.1:0-4229 GCA_040005715.1 Actinomycetota bacterium
GGCCCTGGCGGCGCACATAGGCCTGCCAGACGTCGGTGTACTTCAGCACGGACTCGCGGCAGGCGGCGTTGAACGCCTCGATGCCCAGCTCGAGGATGTCAGCCTTGGTCTTCAGGCCAAGCACCCGTTGGGCCTCGAGCTCGGCAGGCAGACCGTGGGTGTCCCAGCCGAAACGGCGCTCGACCCGCCGGCCGCGCATCGTCTGGTAGCGCGGGATGAGGTCCTTGACGTAGCCGGTGAGCAGATGACCATAGTGAGGCAGTCCGTTGGCGAACGGCGGTCCGTCGTAGAAGACGAACTCGTTCTCCCCGTTCTCGCCGGAGTCGCGCCCTTCGACCGACGCCATGAAGGTGCCGTCCTCGTCCCAGTACCTGAGGATGCGCTCCTCGATCTCGGGAAACTTCGGGCTCGCGACCACACCGGCACGCTGGGGCTGGCCGGGCGTTGCTGTGGCCTTGCTGGGCAGGAAGTCGACCTTCGGGTAGGTCATCGGCGCATCTCCGTCATCTCGAACGTGGTCATGGAACGCTCACCACAGATGTCGCAGAATGGCCCGCGACGGTCTGTGACCTGTCACCACGAGGACGACGAGCCGACCACGGCAGGGTCCTGGGAAACCCCGCCCTCGGTCGAACAGCACCGCGGTACCACCTCGCTTGCCGCACGACGCCCTGTTCAGGGGACGGAATACGACCGCTCTGATCTCAGGCTGTGACGGGCCCACCCGTCCGGCTCTACTTGGTCCCAGCCTCATCCTCGATGACTGGAGCCGTTCCTCCGGAGGCTCGCCGGTGATGACCGGGTCAATGCCTGTACCGCTAAGTCTAGCGGCCAGCCACCGTGCTCACGCCCGGCAACCGGTTGGTATGGAGCAGTCGCCGTCTGGGAGAATCCGGCCATGACCCACCCGGCTCCCCAGCACCACACCGTGACCATGCCCGACAAGCCGTCCATCGACGGGCTGGAGGACAAGTGGGCCCGGGTCTGGGCGCAGCAGGGCACCTACACCTTCGACCGCAGCAAGACCCGCGAGCAGATCTGGTCCATCGACACCCCGCCGCCGACCGCGAGCGGGGCGCTGCATATCGGTCACGTCTTCGGCTACGCGCAGGTCGACTTCATCGCCCGCTACAAGCGGATGGCCGGCTTCGAGGTGTTCTACCCGATGGGCTGGGACGACAACGGCCTGCCTACCGAGCGGAGGGTCCAGAACTACTACTCCGTGCGCGGTGACGCCACGCTCCCCTACGTGGAGGGCTTCGAGCCGCCCCAGCAGGGCGACAACACCACGGGTGGCAAGAGTCCCAAGATGTCCGACCAGCTGCCGATCAGCCGCGCCAACTTCATCGAGCTCTGCGACATCCTGACCGTCCAGGACGAGAAGACGTTCGAAGAGGTCTTTCGGCGGCTGGGCCTGTCGGTCGACTGGGAGATCAACTACCGCACCATCGACGAGAGGTCCCGGGCCACGGCCCAGCAGGCCTTCCTGCGCAACCTCGCCCGCGGTGAGGCCTACCAGGCCGAGGCC
Source organism: Actinomycetota bacterium (assembly GCA_040005715.1). Classification (GTDB taxonomy): domain Bacteria; phylum Actinomycetota; class Actinomycetes; order Actinomycetales; family Dermatophilaceae; genus UBA4719. The sequence goes on from JBDTYK010000217.1 coordinate 1,529, forward strand.
CCGGGTCTTTGGGATGTGACCTTCCAGACTGCTGTCGCGCAGGCCGAGCTCGAAGCCCGCGACTATCCGGGGCACTTCCACCGGATCGCGTTCCACGCCCCCGGCGGGGAGGCGGTGCACATCGAGACCACCCGCCCTGAGCTGCTGCCCGCCGTGGTCGCGCTGATCGCCCACCCCGATGACCTGCGGTATGCCGCCCTGTTCGGCACCACGGTCACCTCACCGCTGTTCGGGGTCGAGATCCCGGTGCTGCCGCACTATCTCGCCGAGCCTGACAAGGGGGCGGGTATCGCCATGTGCTGCACCTTCGGTGACCTCACCGACGTGCAGTGGTGGCGCGAGCTGCAGCTGCCTACCCGCTCGATCATCCAGCGCAACGGCCGGATCCAGACCGAGACGCCGGAGTGGATCGACACCGAAGCGGGGCGTGCCGTCTTCGCCGAGTGCGCCGGCAAGACCGCCTTCGCTGCCCGCGCCGCGATCGTGAGCGCCCTGCGGACCTCGGGCGACCTCGACGGCGAACCGACCCCGACCCAGCGCAAGGCCAACTACTTCGAGAAGGGCGACAAGCCGCTGGAGATCGTGACCTCGCGGCAGTGGTACATCCGCAACGGTGGCAGGGACGAGGACCTCAAGGCTGCACTGCTGGCACGAGGCAAAGAGATCGCGTTCCACCCCGACTTCATGCGAAGCCGTTACGAGAACTGGGTGAGCGGGCTCAACGGCGACTGGCTGGTCAGCCGCCAGCGCTTCTTCGGTGTCGCGATCCCGCTCTGGTACCCCGTCGACGCCGACGGCGAGATCGTCTATGACCGGCCGATCGTGCCTGACGAGGCGTCCTTGCCGGTCGACCCCTACTCCGCCGTGCCCGCCGGATACCGGGCCGAACAGCGCGACCAGCCGGGCGGGTTCACCGGCGACCCGGACATCATGGACACGTGGGCGACGTCGTCGCTGACCCCGCAGATCGCGGCAGGCTGGCGGGACGACCAGGAGCTGTTCGCCAAGATCTTCCCGATGGACCAGCGCCCCCAGGGTCACGACATCATCCGGACCTGGCTGTTCGCCACCGTGGTGCGTGCCCACCTCGAGCACGACTCCCTGCCGTGGAGGCACGCCACCATCAACGGCTGGATCCTGGACCCCGACCGCAAGAAGATGAGCAAGTCCAAAGGGAACGTGACCACTCCGATGGGCATGCTCGTCGATCACGGCTCTGATGCCATCCGCTACTGGGCGGCCGCAGCCAGGATGGGGACCGACGCGGCGCTGGACACCGCCCAGATGAAGGTCGGTCGACGCCTGGCGATCAAGGTGCTCAACGCCAGCAAGTTCGCCCTCTCATTCGGCGAGGTCGACGGAGAGCTCACCGACGCCGTGACCCTGCCGATCGACAAGGCGATGCTCGCCGGGCTCGTGGACGTGATCGGCAAGGCCACGCGGGGTCTTGACGCCTTCGACTACACCCGCGCGCTGGAGGTCACCGAGGCGTTCTTCTGGACCTTCTGCGACGACTACCTCGAGCTGGTCAAGGAACGGGCGTACGGCGGGCAGGGTGATGAGGCCGCCGCGTCGGCCCGCGCGTCGCTGCGAATAGCCCTTGACGTCGTGCTCAGACTGCTTGCTCCGTTCCTGCCCTATGCCACCGAAGAGGTGTGGTCTTGGTGGCACGCGGACTCGATCCACCACACCTCCTGGCCCACCGTCGATGAGCTGAGCCTCGTCGCCGCACAGGCTGATCCGGCCATCCTTGGGGCCGTGGGCGCATCGCTGGCAGGTGTCCGCCGAACCAAGTCGGAGGCCAAGGTCGGCATGAAGGCTGAGGTCCTCTCAGCCGTGCTGACCGGACCTCAGGAGACTCTGGACCGGATCCGCCTGGCCGCGGGCGACCTCGTGGCCGCCGGCCATATCGAGTCCCTGACCTACCAGCTTGGCGAGACCTTCGCAGTAGGCGACGTCGTGCTGGGGCCGGTCGAACCAAAGCCCTGACCCCACTGACCCCACCCCTGCCCCACCCCTGACCCGACTGACCCCACCTCTGACCCCACTGACGCCACTGACCCCACCCCCACATGGGTCTTGTTGCGGCGAAACCACCGTTTCAGGCCGGTTTAGACCCCAAAACGGTGGTCTCGGCGCAAGGAGAGCTGGTTTTGGTGGACCCGGAAGGTCAGGCGGACTCTTTGCGCGGAGGCCGTTTGGCCCGCGGCGCCACTCGGCGCACGATCGTCGGGTTGACGTTGTCGAGGACCACCTCGCGGGTGACGACCACGCGGGCGATGTCATCCTCGCTCGGCACATCGAACATCACCGGCAGGAGCACCTCCTCCAGGATCGCCCGGAGCCCCCGCGCACCAGTGCCGCGCAACAAAGCCTGGTCTGCGACCGACTCGATCGCCTCGGGAGTGAACTCGAGCTCGACGCCGTCGATCTCGAACATGCGCTTGTACTGCTTCACCAGGGCATTGCGCGGTTCGGTCAGAATGCGCACCAAGGCGTCACGGTCCAGGGGTGAGACCGTCGTGATGACCGGCAGACGACCGACGAACTCGGGGATCAGCCCGAACTTCATCAGATCCTCAGGCATCACGTCGCCATAGCTCTCGCCCACGTCCTTGGCGGTGTGAAGCTGCGAGCCGAAGCCCAGGCCCTTCTGCCCCGCACGCGACTCGATCAGCTTCTCGAGACCGGCGAAGGCGCC
>JBDTYK010000218.1:0-4216 GCA_040005715.1 Actinomycetota bacterium
CTCGTCGAGGAGAGCGAGGAGCGGGTCGTCCTGGCCGGAACGTCCAACCTGATGCGCTTCGGCGCCGACTTCCCGCTCAGCATCGGTCCCGTGCTCGAGGCGCTTGAGGAACACGTTGTGCTGCTCAAGCTCCTGGTGACCATGGGCAACGAAGGCGACACCGTGGCGGTCCGCATCGGCCACGAGAACGCCCACGCCGGGCTGAGCGCCACCTCGGTGGTCAGTACCGGTTATCGGGGCGGCACGAGTGTTGTCGCGGGGCTCGGGGTGCTCGGCCCGACCCGGATGGACTATCCGACGACCATGGCGTCCGTGCGCGCCGTCGCCCGTTATGTCTCTCAGATTCTGGCCCAATGACCCGGGTCGCCGCAGAAGCCTCAGGTCAGCTGCTCAACCCACGCTGTGAAGGAAGATCTTGAACGACTACTACAAGGATCTCGGCGTCGACCGTAACGCCAGCGCCGAGGACATCAAGCGCGCCTACCGTCGTCTGGCGCGCAAGCTGCACCCTGATGTCAACGTCGAGGCAGGCGCGGACGAGGAGTTCAAGAAGGTCTCCCAGGCCTACGACGTGCTCTCCGACGCCGACAAGCGCCGCTCGTATGACGCCGGCTCTGACCCCTATGGCGGTGCCAGTGGTGGCTTCGGGCAGGGCTTCTCGTTCAGCGACATCATGGAGGCCTTCTTCACCCAGGGCGGCGGCGGGGGCCGCGGACCCCGTTCGCGGCAGCGCAGAGGTCAGGATGCCCTGATCCGCGTCGACATCGACCTCTCCCAGGCCGTGTTCGGTGCTGAACGTGAGCTGACGATGGAGACCGCGGTCGCCTGCGGGACCTGTCACGGCGACGGGGCACAGCCGGGAACAGGGACACGCACCTGTGACGTCTGTGGCGGCAGAGGCGAGATCCAGCAGGTTCAGCGGTCCTTCCTCGGTCAGGTCATGACGTCACGGCCGTGCTCTGCCTGTCAGGGCTACGGCATCGTCATCGCCAACCCCTGCTTCGAGTGCTCGGGCGAAGGACGGGTCCGCACGCGTCGTACTCTCAAGCTCCGTGTGCCAGCCGGTGTCGACACCGGCACCCGGATTCAGCTCGCCGGCGAGGGTGAGGTCGGAGCGGGTGCAGGGCCGGCCGGTGACCTGTACGTCGAGGTCGTCGTCACCGCGCATGAGACCTTCCAGCGCCGGGGCGACGACCTTCACTGCTCGGTGGAGCTTCCGATGACGGCTGCGGCCCTGGGCACGACGATCAAGCTCGAGACCTTCGACGGGACCAGCGACCTCGAGATCAGACCCGGCATCCAGCCCGGCGACATCATCACCCTGAAGGGCAAGGGCGTCACGCACCTTCGCGGCACCGGCCGCGGCGACATCCTGGTCCACGCGGGCATCCAGACGCCGACCAGGCTCACGCCGGAGCAGGAGGACGTCCTGCGCCAGCTTGCGGTCCTACGCGGGGAGGAACGTCCGGAAGGACGCCTCACGCCGGCTTCGAACGGCTTGTTCGGCAAGCTGCGCGACGCGTTCCTGGGCAAATAGCTCACTCGTGACGGCCCCGCTGTTCTTCGTGGCTCCGGATCAGCTCTCTGGGGCCGGGCAAGGGTCCGTGGTCGTGCTGGGAGGTCCCGAAGGCCATCACGGCGCGACCGTGAAACGGATCGGCGTCGGCGAGCGGGTCCTGCTGGCTGACGGCCTCGGACAACGAGCCGACGCGGTCGTCGAGCGGGTCGGGGTCGGGGAGCTGCACCTGCGCGTGGACTCGATAACGCAGGAACCCCGGCCGGATCCACGCTTCATCCTCATCCAGGCACTCACCAAGGGCGATCGGGATGAGCAGGCGATCGAGGCTGCCACCGAGCTTGGCGTCGACGAAGTAGTTCCGTGGCAGGCGATGCGCAGCATTGTCATCTGGCGTGGCGAGCGTGCCGGCAGGTCCCTTCGCAAATGGGAGTCGGTCGTCATGGCCGCGACCAAACAGTCCCGGCGGGTGCGTGTCCCTCTGGTGAGCGCGCCGGTGAACAAGTCGGCTGTCGTGGGCCGGATCGAACAGGCCGCACTTGCCGTGGTCCTGCACGAAGACGCGGAGCTGCCCCTGGCCGGGCTCGAGCTGCCGCCTGCCGGAGACGTTGTGCTCATCGTTGGGCCGGAGGGTGGGATCGCTTCGGACGAGCTCAGTGCGTTCGTCGGCGCGGGCGCCGTAGTGGTGCGGTTGGGACCCGGGGTCCTTCGCTCATCCTGCGCCGGACCGGCGGCACTGGCAGTGATGAGTGCAGCCGGTCGCTGGCGCTGAGCTGACCTTGCCAAACGCTGAGCCTGGCCGAAACGCTGAGCCTGGCCGAAACGCTGAGCTACTTGACCGTGAAGGGTTTTGAGCTCTCGGCGGCGACCGAGCCGTCCTTCATGCTGACCTCGTACATGCGGAAGGTGTAGTCGCCAGGGGCCAGCTGCCCGAGGTCGACCTTCCAGGTACCTCGCTGAGGGCACCCGCTGGAGGCCATGGTTGACCCAGACCTGACCACGGCTCCGCCCTTCTTCAGCTGCCACGCGGTAGTTGCCTCGAAGGCACAGGACTCACCCGAGGCCACGACAGGAGCACCTGCCCCGCCGGCCGTGAAGACCTGGTCGCGGACCGGGGAGATGATCCAGATCGGCGCGAGATCCTGGTACTGCAGGTCCTTGGCCGGGCGGTTGTAGGTCTGAGAGACGGGATACGTTCCGAACAGCGCCGAGGAGCCGTCTGCGACGCTGAACTTCACCGGGATCGTCCCCTGGCCGACTGCTCCCTGCACCGTCCAGACCAGCTCCTGGACCGCGAGCCTGGACTGTTCCTTGGTGAAACCGCTGGCACCGGGGCCACTGAGGGCGATGGTGATCAGGCTCGGTGTCACCGTGACGTCCTTCACCGAGGTGCCGGACCATGGCTGGACGTAGGGCTCCAGGTTGGTGAAGGGCTGGGCGTTCATCGCCGCGGCGACCGCAGCCGCGGCCTTCTGCGCCACAGTGGCACCAACCGGAACGGGCGTCCTGACGAACTCCCGGTAGAGGCCGAACTTGTCGCCTGCCTGCGAGACTGCCCCGACGAAGTACGCGGGCACAGCCACCTGAGAGGTCGCGCCTGCGGCAGGGGGCGAGGACGACGGTGACGGGGACGACGACGGTGACGACGAGGAAACCGCCGGATTGATCTGCTGGCCGACAGGCTGGCCGCCACCGGCGTTGGCGACGCCCCAGATGATGGCCCCGATGAGCGCGACCGATGCAGCCGCGGCAAGCGGGATGAACCATGGTCGCGCGGGCTGGGCAGCTCGTGTGTCGTCGTGGACCATTGCCAGGATCTCCGTTCGTCGGTCGCGCGGGGTGATGCCTTCGGCGTCCCGGCGCAGGCTCTCCCGCAGCCGACGCTCGAAGTCGCTTTCGTTGCTGTTGTCACCGGTCATGGTTGGCCCTCCACATCGAGTCGCAGGCCGGCCAGACCGCGATGGGCATGAGTCTTGACCGCGCCCGCAGAGATACTGAGCACGTCCGCGATCTGGGCCTCGCTGAGGTCAAGGTAGTAGCGCAGTGTGAGCACCTCTCGCTGTCGCCGCGGCAGCCGCCCGAGCGCGCCAACCAGCCGCTCGCCGCTGGCGTGCTCGAGAGCGCGGGTCTCGGCGCTGGGCTCCGTGGTCGTCCCGTATGCGGTCCTCGCACTGGTCTCAGCCCTCAGATAGCGGTTCTCGACAGTGCGGTGACGAAGGGCCGAGCGTGAGCCGTTGACCACAGCGCGCCGCAGGTAGGCCAGCGCCCGCTGCGGGTCACGCAGCTTGGACCAGTGTGAGTGCATGGCGACGAACGCGTCCTGCACCGTCTCCTCGGCCAGCTGCTGATCCCTGACCAGCAGCCACGCGAGGCGGACGAGCGAGCTCCAGTGGGCGGCATACAGCTCGGTGAGGGCCGAGTCGGCCTCCCACCCACGGGCCGGAGAGCTGGTTTCCCCCCATTCGGCCACAGACAACGTTCTCATGCTGGTATGACGCGGTGCTGCATTGCGCGGTTGACGCGCCGCTACCCTCGTCCCATGAGCAACGACCACGCTCCAGCGGCGAGCGACTGTCTGTTCTGCAAGATCATCGCCCGTGAGATTCCTGCTGACATCGTCCACGAGAGCGCCAGCACGCTGGCATTTCGCGACATCGAGCCGCAGGCGCCGACCCACGTGCTGGTGATTCCCAAGGAGCA
>JBDTYK010000219.1:0-4205 GCA_040005715.1 Actinomycetota bacterium
AGGGCATCGACCTCGATGTTCGCAAGGGCCAGGTGGTCTGCCTGCTCGGCCCGTCCGGCTCTGGCAAGACGACGTTCCTGCGCTGCATCAACCAGCTCGAGAGCATCGACGGCGGCCGGATCTGGGTCGACGGCGAGCTGATGGGCTATGAGGAGCGCGCCGGAAAGCTGCATCACCTCAGCGGCAAAGCCGTTGCCGCGCAACGGCGCGAGATCGGCATGGTGTTCCAGCGGTTCAACCTCTTCCCGCACAAGACCACACTCGAGAACATCATGGAGGCGCCGATCCAGGTCAAGGGTGAGAAGAAGGCTCAGGCGCGCGAACGCGCCATCGCCCTCCTGGAGCGAGTTGGCCTGGCGGACAAGCCCGCTGCCTATCCCGCCCAGCTCTCCGGCGGTCAGCAACAGCGGGTCGCCATCGCCCGAGCCCTGGCGATGCAACCCAAGCTGATGCTGTTCGACGAGCCCACCTCCGCCCTCGACCCCGAGCTCGTCGGCGAGGTTCTCGCCGTCATGCGCGAGCTCGCCAACGACGGCATGACCATGATCGTGGTGACCCACGAGATGAGCTTTGCCCGCGAGGTCGCTGATCACGTGGTGTTTATGGACGGTGGTGTGGTCGTCGAGCAGGGCAACCCCACCTCAGTTATCAACGACCCGCAGCATAACCGCACCAAGTCGTTCCTGAGCCGGATGCAGCAAGAGCACCAAGCAGTGGAGCATGTCCCGACGCTGGAAGAAGCAATCCTCGCCGAGCGGCCGAGAGACCCGGACGAGGCCGAATAGCGTTGCGAAAGCTCGGAACTGTCCTGGTGCACGGTCGCTCCATGGAGCCGACCCTGCATGAGGGGGACCGCCTGCTCGTGCTCTATGGCGCGCGTCCTCACCGAGGGAGCCTCGCCATCGTCCGCCTCCCGGACGACGCGAGCGGCCGTCCCCGCCCGCTCGCGGTCAAGCGTCTGTCGTGCCGCGACCCTGACGGCTCCGCTGGTTGGTGGGCCGAGCGGGACAACCCCCGGGAGGGCCTCGACTCCTGGGCGGTGGGCGCAATTCCGCCCGACGGCATCCTGGCTCGGGTGATCCTGCGACTGCCCGCACCACACCTGGGCTGGTCACGTTTGCGGAAGTCTGGTCGCGGGCAATGACCCTGCAGAGTAGGTTTGCCGGCGTACCCCCGAACGCTCATCGAAGGGACTCTCCTATGTTCTCGCATCTGTTTGCCACACCAGTCGAGGTCAGCGCTCACTGCGACCTCCCGTGCGGCGTCTACGACCCCGCACAGGCCAAGATCGAAGCCGAGTCGGTGAAAGCCTGCATGGTCAAAGCAGCAGCGTCGAGCGACGCCGACTTCAAGGCACGCGCCCTGACCATCAAGGAAGAGCGATCCGACCTGGTCAAGCACCACCTCTGGGTCCTGTGGACCGACTACTTCAAGCCGGCGCACTTCGAGAAGTACCCGCAGCTGAACGCGCTGTTCAACGAGGCCACCAAGCTCGCGGGCGCCGGTGGCACCAAGGCCTCGTGGGATGTCGCTGTGGCCGACCAGTTGTTGGCCAAGATCGACGAGATCGCTGAGGTCTTCTGGGAGACCAAAAAGGCTGCCTGAGACTCACAAGCCTCTGACCTGCGAGAATATAATCTCGAACATCGGTCATGCTTCCAACCGGCTGACCTGACCGTGGTCGCATCCACTTGGTTGCATTCAGGCGCGACACCGTCGATGACCGATCATGCCAAGGCCGCGAACGCATGAGTGATGAGGATTCGCGGATGGCAACGACGATCATCTCCGGTGCCCGGATCACGGCTTCACTTGGACGGCCCAGGTGTTGATTGCTTACCTGGTCGGCGCGGCATTGGTCACCTGCTTGGTCGCCGCCTTCGTCTCCAAGACCTCCTTGTGGGCCGCCGGCACCGTCGTTCTTGCCGTGGTGTGGCCCTTCGTAAACCGGCCTATTGAGGGACGGGTGGTCTGGCATCTTCCCCATGAGCATGGAGTAACCGTCAGCGATCTCCTTGCTTTGGTGTGCTTGGTTCTAGGGCTTTCGCTGCTGAGACGTGCTCGCCGGGCTGACAGGTCGTAGCCATGCAGACAGGCGCGCAGCCTTCGCGGGACCTAAGAGACTGGCGCTGTCCGGGCTCGAAAGAGGGGAAGGATGAAGACCAGTGCAACGACGGCCACCGCCCAGGCCAGATGGATGGCCCCGACCGCTTCCTGGTTGGCGAACCACCAGTGGGTCAGGCCGGATGTTGTCTGCACAGCGTGCGAAATGTCGGTGAACCCCTTGACGAACGGCTGCCAAAAGAGGACGACGGTCGCGATCGTCGTCCAGGGGATCGTCCAGCTGGTGCCGAGCAGGTCGAACACAACAGCGGCGAGCGCCGCGCTACCAATGTAGTAGGCGTTGTCCTTGGGATCGAGCGCCAGTCGCACGGCGACGGCGACGAGCAGGACTCCGGGCAGGCCTCTCATGAGGGCGGCCGCGGTGGCGGCCGCAGGCGCGAGTATGAGCTGCGCTGTGCGTCCCCACGATGGAACCATCACGCCCCGCACGCCCAGGGTGTGCAGCCCGGATGCCGGCGCAAGACCAACAGGGGGATGAAGGGCACTGAGGGTGCGCGAGCTGGCCAGCACGAACGGCGCCCACGCCAGGGCGATTCCGGCGGCGGCCACGGCTGCTGCGCGCCGCCTGCCCCAGGGAAGACCGAGCAGAAGCGGCAGGAAGCCGATGGCCCACGGCTTCGCCGCGATGGCCAGGGCCAGCGCGGCACCGGCCAGCACCGGTCGCTCGGCGGACACCGCACGCAGAGCCACGATGGCGAAAACCATGGCAAGGACGTCGTCGAGATGTCCCCAGCGGACCGAGAGCACCGTCCAGGCCGGGATGAGGACAAGTGCGGCGATGAACACCCGGCGGCTTCTTCTGGCCGGGGCCACCAGGGGTGCGATTGCCGCCATCAACAAGGGTCCTGCCGCGGTCATCGCTAGCAGGGCCACGCCTTTACCAACGTTGGCTGGTAGAGGGCGGAGCACTGCGGCCAGCATCAGAGAGAGTGGGCCGGTCTGCAGCCATGGAGCGTCGGCGAAGAGGTTGAGGCCCGAGCCGTGCATGAGGAGTCTGGCGCCCTCCACGGAGAAGTGCCACGACACACCGGCATCAGGCCACATGTGCCAGGTCCACCACGCACTCCACAGAGCGATGAACGTCCACGAGGCCCTGACCGGCAGCGCCTCGCGGTCTACGTCCATGTCAGCACCCTAACGAGCCGGGTCGAGTTCTCCGCCCTTCGCTCAGCCACGCGGCCTGGAAAACTAGTACTCCCCCCGTTGACCTGTGCCTGGCTACGTCAGTTGTCTGAGGACATAGGCGAACCGGGCGCGGATCGTTGGTCTCATGAGGAAGCCAGTGACTGTGGTCATGGGCGGGCTCAGGGGCCGCTTCACCCAATTTGTGATGAGCCGTCGGCACACCTCGAACGGCGCGGCGGACGACTCAACAGTCGAGGCGCCGGCTCAGGAGACCGCGCCGATGCAGAACCCCGGCCCCTCGATCGCCTTCCTCGACGGCGGCATGGTGGCGCGTTCGCGGATTCTGGTCTCGGGTTCGAGCGTGACCCTGACGGGCACTCTCACGAACGAGACCGGCTACTACATGTATTTCAGCGGCATGCCTCCCTATGCCGTCACGATCGACCTCGATGGCAACCGAACCGTGCTGTCGGGCGACTTCAGCTCCCCGCCGAGGGAGCAGCCATCCTCCGGAGACTGCGTCATGCACCCATGGGCAAGCATTCCGTATCGCAGCCTCCCAGTTAGGTTGCAGAACACCGGGACTCGTTGGGAGGGGACAGACTGGTGCGTGTCCACGCGGTCCACCGCTTTGGACTCGCGGTTCTACAGCCAGCAGGAAGCCGTAACAATCCAGCTCTTCGACTGACGCACCTGTCGGGCGATCAGGGCGACAGACCGAAAACTGAGTCGTCGCGGATCGAAGCGGTCCCTGGGTCGGCTGCGTGCCCAAGCAGTGGGCTTGCGAATCCGACCATCTGCTGAATTCCCTTGAGTACGGAGTAGTGGTTGTAGCCGACCGACGAAACTCCGCCCGCCTTGGCGTACGGGGTGATCACGATGAGCGGCACCAGGAACTGCTTGTTGTTGCCCTCATCCCACGTGATGATGATCGCGGTCGTCCCGGACTGGTATTC
>JBDTYK010000220.1:0-4190 GCA_040005715.1 Actinomycetota bacterium
GACGCTGTGCTGATCGCCCGCCTGACCGCCCGTGCCCGGACACGTCATACCCGAGCGGTGTCCTTTCTCAGGCGCCAGACCGCGCCGGTGACGAAGATCGCGAGCCAGACCAGAACACTGATGAATGCCCAACCGTCGACGTTCTCGCCGGTCAGCGGAGCGTGCACGAGGGTGTTGAGCCCGTAGAGCGGGCTGAACTTCGCAATCGTCTGAAAGGTGTGGCTCATCTGGCTGAGCGGGATGAACAGACCGCCGCCGAAGGCGAACAGCATCAGGGCGAAGGACAGGATCTGCATGACATTCTCGGTGGGCAGGAGATACCCCATGAACAGCCCGAAGGCGGCGAACAGAAGTGAACCCGCCCAAACACAGAGCAGGGTGATGACCCACAGGTGCACCGGCATGACCGGTTTCTGGGAGATGAGGCCCGCGGCGTAGACCACGACGACCGATGCCAGTCCGAGAACCATCGCGGTGAGCATCTTGGTCACCACATAGGCGAGCGGGGACAGCGGGGTCAGCCGTAGCTGTCGGCTCCAGCCCTGCGCCCGCTCGATGGAGACCATCGCCCCGCCGCTGGTCGTCGCGAGGATCGCGCCGTACAGCGCCATGCTGATCATGATGAACGCCGAGACGTTGCCGTGACCGGCCGACTCGTTGGCGTAACTGTCGTTCAGACCGAAGATCAGGAAGAAGAAGACCGGCATGATCAGCGTGAAGATCATCGTGCGCCGGTTGCGCAGCAGTCGCCTGATCTCCAGGCGCAGAACGGTGAAGCTGAAGCCCCCCCACGCGGGCGGGCGTCGTGAGCTGAGGTCGGCAGCGGTGCGGATCGGGGTCCTCATCCGGTCACGTCCTGGGTCAGGTTGTCGCTGGTCAGGGCGACGAAGGCGTCCTCGAGTCCCTGGGCGGTGATCTCGAGGTCGTGGGCGTCCGTCAGCGTCAGCAGGTGGCGCGCCACCGCATCGCTGTCACTGGAGTGAACCAGGATCGTATCGCCGCGCAGCTCCACGGCTTCGACGCCCGGGATCGCTTGAATTGCGGCCTCGTTCGCGCTGGCCCACGTGGCGCGAACAGTACGGCCTGCGGCCAACGCCTTGATCTCGGCCGCCGTTCCGTCGGCCACGATCTCGCCCTGGCGGATCAGGATGATCCGGTCGGCGTAGGCGTCAGCCTCCTCGAGATAGTGCGTGGCGAACACGATCGTGCGTCCCTGCTCAGCGTCCTGGCGGATCGCATTCCAGAAGCTTCGGCGGCCCTTCACATCCATGCCCGTGGTCGGCTCGTCGAGGATGAGGAGCTCGGGGTCGGGCAGGAGCGCCAGCGCGAACCGCAGCCGTTGCTGCTCGCCACCGGAGCACTTACCCACCCGCCGGTTGGCGATAGCGCTGATCCCTGCCCGGTCGAGGACCTCGCTGACGGGGCGGGCGTGCGAGAAGAGGCTTGCGGTGAAAAGGGCCGTCTCGCCGACGGTGAGGTCCTTGAGCAGTCCGCCGCTCTGCATGACCGCTGCCACCAGTCCGTGGCTGATGGCCTTACGAGGATCCATCCCGAAGACGGCAACGGTCCCGGACATCGGCTTGCTCAGACCCAGTGTCATGTCGATCGTTGTGGTCTTGCCGGCGCCGTTCGGGCCCAGGAAGGCCACGATCTCACCGGGCGCGATGTCCAGGTCGATCCCCTTGACCGCCTCCACCGGCCCGAAGCTCTTGCGAACCCCCCGCAGGCTGACCGCTGCTGCGGTATCGAGGACCAACCCCTGCCCGGCCTGCGCCGACTGCACTTCACTGGTCGTCACGAGAACACCCTTTGTCTGATTCTCCTCAGCCATGATCATCCTTACCGTCAGTGTCGCGACGTCTCAAATATTCGCCTCGCCCGCAATCTGGAGGGGCGACTCCCGGCCGAGCGGACCCTCAGTAGTTCGCGACCCGATATCTCCCAGATGACGTTCACTTGGTCAGGGGCGGATTCACTGTTTGATACAGCGACTGTTTCCGATAGGATCCTCGCATGGTTGCGGAGCGAGCCGCAAGCGGGCTAGCCAACAGACCCGGATTCTTGCTGTCACGAGTTGGCATGTCGGCCCAGGCGGGTTTCAAGAACGTGCTGGCCAGATGGGAGATTCGCCCGCTCCATTTTCTAGTACTCATGGCACTCAGGAACTCAACCGGGCCTTCCCAACAAGAACTGTGCCATGCACTCGGCATCGACAGCGGGAACATGGTCGAACTCCTCGACACGCTCGAGGAACTGGGGTACGTGACTCGCGCCCGCGATGTCAAAGACCGTCGCCGCCACGTGGTGACCTTGATGCCTGCAGCACAGGCAGCTCTCGTGCAGATAATGACTGCCGTTGAGGAAGTCGACCGCCAATTTCTGGAACCCCTCGATGAGGTCGAGCAACGCCAACTGGTCAACCTCCTCGCCAAGCTGTACTCGGCGACCCCCGAGGCACAGGGCCTGGGGTACACCCGGAAGTAGGCAGCCGGATCAGCTCGGTCGCAATCACGGGACCCACCGCCCCGGAAGCCTGCCGCCTACATGACTCTTCGTACGGACCAGACTGCGCTGAAGATCCTCTCCTTGACCATTCATAAGAGGCGGTCAACCGGATAGGCCAACAGGTCCGACTGTCCCAAGTCCTTGAACTTGAGCCACGCCGGGGCGGATTAACCTCGGGAGTTTCCGTGGGGACGTCCGGCGATCACACCGAACATATGCGAGTGCCTGGCCCCGATGCAGGCCTTACCGTCCCGATCCTCCTCGGGGAACTGCAAAGCGACCATCACGTTCAGCTGCTCCAACGTCACGGCAGCAATACTGGCGTGAGGCCACTGACCGTTGGCTCTGTGTAGCGCGAGCCAAAACGCTGACTGAGGCGTCGAACGTCCCGTGTTGGACGCTTTTACAACCAAGTCCTGACGTGCCGTTTGCCACCGGGCCACGGGTACCGTCAAAGCTGTGACGACCAGGGGCGACGCGCTCCGCTAACCGATCCTCACCCGAGACGCGGTCTCTGGTCCAGTGGGATACCCACTACGCCGCTCTCGCGCGCTGCGATCTGATGTGTTCGGCCGGCGCCAGGGGTGATGACGGCAGAGTTGCCGGGCTCCCGGTCGTTGATCAGCGCGGCGTCAGCCCGAAGGCTCGAGCCCCGGCGGCCCAGGCCAGGTTAAGGTCGACACGGCTCGGGTTGCTGGCCTCGTCGAGGCCGATCTTGTTGAACTTGGTTGGGGCTAGTGCGCACGTCGCAGATGTTGTGGAATCCAGCGGGTCCCTTGTGTTCACTCACCTTATGGCGACCGCTGACGTCCGCGATTCGCCATGTCCGCCAACGCCCCACTCGCGCCAGATGCGGACGTTCAGATGAGGGTATGGGCACTGCTTCGGAGAAAACACTGCTCCGGCAGCACTTCCCCAAGGGAACCCACCTGTCGGTGCACAGCGAAGCCGACCTGGACTGGGTTGCAGCCGAACTCAACGACAGACCCCGAAAACGGCTAGCGTTCAAGAAGCCGATCGAACAGATCGGACCGCTCCTGTTGCGTTGACCGCTTGGATCCGCCAATCCGCTTGTGACAATTCGGGTTGCCGCCTTGGGGGAATCGTCGGGGGCGTGCACCTTCTTGTAGCCGGTTTCCTTCGTGGTGTGCCACAGGTTGGTTCAGCCAGCGGCGGTCAGGCCGACCAGATCGGCGCTCACCTGCCAGAGCCGTGCCGCCGCGGCTTGGTCATAGCTGCGTTTGGAGGATCTCTTGGGTTTGCTGTTGGCGAAGTAGCGGCCGGTCATCTGTTCGAGTTTGGGAGCGGAAGCCAGATGGATTGAGGTGGCGGCGCCCTGGGCCGGGGTTTTCATGAACGGTCGCGCGAGGGGGATGATCAGCCGTTGGATGCCGCGGGGGTCCTCGGCTCCGAATGAAGTGTTCACCACGCCTGGATGCAGCGCATTGGCGGTGACGGCGCTGGCCTGCAGTCTTCTGGCCAGCTCGTAGGTGAACATGACGTTGGCGAGTTTGGACTGGTTGTAGGCCCTTGAGCCGGAGTAGGACCGCTCGCCCTGAAGGTCGTCGAAGTCGATCTGTCCCGTGGCGTGCGCGTTGGAAGCGACCGTGACCACACGCGCGGGTGCGCCCTGTTTCAGCCGGTCTAGCAGCAGGTTGGTCAGCAGGAAAGGCGCGAGGTGGTTG
>JBDTYK010000221.1:0-4174 GCA_040005715.1 Actinomycetota bacterium
CACCGCGCGGGACATGTCGGTAAGCATCTTGTTGACCGCGGTGGTAGCGCCGATCCCGTCCTCGCCGAGTCGGGCGAAGGCACTGGAGATCCCGAGTACGCCAGTAGCCCCGATGCCGGCGGACTGGGCCATCGGGGCGATGTTCTTGGAGAAGGACAGGATGCTGGTCGCGCTCGCGCCGGACTGGGCGCTGACGGTGGTCAGGGAGTCGGCCAGCTTGGTGAACCGCACCGGGTCGAGGCTGGTGTTGCCGGTCGCCCGGGCGAGGTTGGTCATCCCATCGGCGAGGGCGGCCGGGCCCTCCCCAGTGGCGCCAGCGAGCTTGAGGGTCGTCGTCGCCAGCGCGGCGATCTTCTTCTCGGTCCCCTCGCCGGCGACACCCATCTGGGTGAACTGCGTGACCGTGTCCCGGGCCGCCTTGTCCCCGAGCGGCAGGTCGCGGGCCAGCTGGTGGATGGTGGCCCCGAGCTTGCCGTAGTTCACCCCGGTAACCGTGGCCGTCGCGGCCAGCCCGGACAGGCTCTGCTCGGTGTTGGCGGCCGCCTGGGCCATCAGCCCGAAGCCTGCCAGCGAGGCTCGCTTCGGGGTGATCGCGTCCATCGCCTTGCTGGCCAGGGTGCCGGTGGTCAGCATCGAGCCGAACGACTGCTGCAGGCCGGTGTTGGCCTGGGAGACCGCCTGCGCCCCGGAGAGGTAGCCGGACGGGTTGAGGGAGTAGTCGATGGTGATGTCGTCAGCCACGCTCAGCCCTTCGTCGTCGCGGTCTGGATGAGCCGTCCACTGCCGCCCGCGTCAGCTTGGCCTCGAGGTACTCCTTCTGCCGGCGAGTCACGAGCTGGACCGTCATGCCTTTGCCGACGTGCTCGGAAGTGTCCGCTTGCAGCGTCTCACGCTGGCGGCACCCCGGGCAGGTGACGCGCACGGCGGTGTAGGCGAACGGGTCGAGATCCCACTCACGCTGGGAGGTCCCGCAGGAGACGCACCGGTCGGACTTCTCCATGGCCACGGCGATGACGATGGCCCGGTCCTCGGGCTCGAAGCGGTCGAGGTATTCGCTCCAGGGGATCCCGTGCTCGTAGGCGTAGGACGTCTCTGTGGCGAAGGAGGCGTCGTACCTCAGCCGCTCACGTTGAAAGGGACGTCGAGCCCCGCGTTGCAGACCCGCAGGGCGTTCATGAACAGGCTGGCCACCTCGCCGCCGGACCACTCCGGGGAGTCGTAGATCTCCGCGGCCTGCTCGATGCTGAGCCGGGGCTCGAGGCTGACCGCCGAGATCAACGCCGGGGCGAAGGTGTCGGGGTTGTACTGGGCCCCGAGCTGCTTCTCCTTGGGCGTCGGCGGGTTCTCCGAGACGAGCTTGTCGTAGGCCTTGGACGGGATGGCCTGGTACTTCATCTTCAGCTGGACGTCCTCGCCGTCCGGGCCGGGGATGACGACCTCGAAGCCGAGGACCCGGCGCGGCTTGCCGATCAGCTGGTTGAACGTGGCAACACCGCCACTGCGCAGCGCCTTGGCGGCGACAGCGGTGACGGTGTCGGCAGGAGCCTCGTCGAGCTCCACGGGATGTTCTAGCACGTCCTTGGTGGATGAGACGTTCACGGGCCCTCCGCTGGCATCGGGGCTGGTGGGCGACGGCCCATCCCTCGCAGAGTAGCGTGAAGCGCGCTTTATACCACTACGCTCCGGCAGAGATCAGCGCGTTCTCGTTGGGCTCGCGCGGGACCGAGCAGGTCAGCGTGAAGGTCTGAGCGGTGTTGGAGGTCATCGCCGAGGGCATCCGGGAGGTCACCCGTACCGGCCAGACCTCGACATGGTCGAGGGCAATGGGCAGCAGTCCCGCGCCCTTGCCGCCGAACCGGGCGATGTAGAAGACCCCGGAGACGTTGCGCGCGAGCGCGTTCCAGGCGATGTCGTCGATCGAGACCGAGTCGCGGTACATCTCGGAAGTGAACTGCGCGGTCGAGGTCCCGGGGATGCTCGGCTCGAACAGCGAGCTGAGCTTCGGGGTGGGGATCGCATTGCCGGTAGCGCCAGCGGTGAGCGAGATGATGAAGTCGGTCAGCTCGACAGCGGCCGCAACCTCGGCCGCCGTGGGGGTGAGCGTAGGCGACAACGGCATGTCAGGGGCGAACCCGATCCAGCAGTTCTCGTTCGGGATGAGCGTGGACATCGCAGGCCTTTCGTGGGGCGCATGGCTACTCCCCTGATCGTAGGCCCGGCCTAGCCCCGGACCTTGGATAGCCACACCGACACATCGTCGGTGACATCCCAGTACGGCGGGTTCGTCGAGTTGTTGGGCACGGTCGCCCCGAAGGTGGAGATGTCCGCCTGCTCCACCTCGTAGGAGCCGTCCCCGAGGTCGTAGATACCGGTGAAGGCCAGGAACTTCGTGCGGACCAGGTGGGCCTGGCTGTCGACCATCGACTCGAGCTTGCTGGAGACGCTCAGCTGGTAGTTCATGATCCAGCGGATCCGCCGGTCCCGCCCGATCGTCTCCGGCGGGTTGGGCCGGGCCATCCGGGTCTTGACCACGACGTAGGGCTTGAAGAACCCCTTGCCTGGCTGCCCCTCGGACCAGCCCCCCTCCGGTGGGGCGATGCCTCGCCCGACCGCGACCTCGGTCCCGAGTGAGAGGACCAGGTGGGCGACCACGGCCTGGGTCAGTAGGTCACGCTCCGGGATGGTGGCGCTCATGACAGGTGACCCACCACCTGCGCACGAATCTCGGCCACCGCCTGCGGCATCTCCTGGTCGAACATGTGGCGCAGCATGTCACGGTAGCGGCCGGCGTGCGGGCCGATGACGGTCATCCGTACCCCGCCGTCGTGGGCGTAGACCCGGATCCCGACTGCGGTGCCGTCGTGGGCGGCGGCCTGCTTGACCGCCAGGGCGCAGTGTCTGGCGACCTCGACGATGGCCGCGGTGTTCGGCGTCGCCTGCTCGTGGATCCGCGCCAGCGCCGCGTCCATCCCGTGCTTGGCCTCCGCGGGGGTCATCGTCAGGGCCCGGACCACTGCTTGGACGGGGCGATCCCGATGGCGCTCAGCTTGTTCGAGGAGTAGATCCGGCCGCCGCCGGCCACCGCGGTGACCCGAAAGAGACGGTCGACCAGGTCGGCGTCCGGGGTGACCAGCACCGTCACCAGGTCGTCGATCCGGGCGAGCACCGGCATCGTGGCCGGCAGGTAGAGGGTCAGGCTGTCGTAGTACTGCGGCTCGTCGCCGATCTCCATGGTGATCGGGCCGGCCGAGACGGTGACCCCTGCTTCGGCTCCGGAGCCGGGCAGGGTGGGGTGGTCGTAGACCACCTTGGTGATCGCGTCGTCGTACTCCCTGGTCACCACGTTGTAGCCGCCCTCACGCTCGATCAGCACCAGTGAGTTCATCGACCCCTGGGCGCTTGCGGTGGCGATCGTGGTGGCGAAGGTGATGCTCTTCCTGGTCAGGCCGGTCAGCAGCGAGGACCTGCTCACCAGCGCATCCCCAGCAGCTCGTTGTAGGCCGTGGTGCCGTCACCGAACGGGTCGGCCGTCCAGCCGCCGTAGTCCTGGATCCCGGCCAGCGGGTTGTCGTGCAGGCCGACGGCGAAGCGCAGCGGGCGGATGGAGTAGTCCGGCGAGGTGCCGATCAGTAGGTTGTTGATGTCCACCAGCGCGCCGACCTGGGAGTCGATGTGCTCCTGGTAGAGAGCGGTGGCCATGTCCCGGTAGCGCTGGGACAGGTCGGAGACGTTGACCTGCACGCCGTCGGCCGAGACGCTGACGACGCCGGCGAACTTGCGGGCGATGACCGCGGCCGCCACCGAGGCGACGTAGGTGACCGAGTCGTATCGCTCGAGCCAGCGGCCGAGCAGGTAGTCCAGCTCCTCGTCCTGCAGCAGCTCGAGGTCGGTGTCGGTGTCCTGGACCAGGAAGCGGAGCTCGTCGCGCTGGTTGTCGGTCGGGTCGCCGCCGTAGGTCCAGGTCATGGCCTACTCCTGCAGCTCGATCTGGTCCTTGATCTCAGCGACGATCGAGTCGTCGGTGCCGATGTCCTCGGGATCCGGGGTGACGTCGGCGGCGATGGTCGTGCCGAGTCCTTCCTGACCAGGGGCCGACTGGTCCGTGGGGGGACGGGCAGACTCCGCGCTGGCCAGGAAGGCCTCATAGGTAAGGTACGGCTCGTCCGGACGAGCC
>JBDTYK010000222.1:0-4172 GCA_040005715.1 Actinomycetota bacterium
TCGTGCAGTCGCTGACCGCCTGGGCGATCACGTGCAGGATGGTCCCGAGCCGCTCACGCTCGTCGTCGGCCTTGAGCTTGAACGGCGCCTGGTCGGTGACGTACTTGTTGACCTCGGCGACGATCTTCATCACCTCGGCCAGCGCGTTCTTCTGCCGGTGGCGCTCGATCAGCGCGCCGACCGTGGCAAAGCCCTCGTTGACTGTCGCCAGGAGGGCAACGTCATCGGCGTTCAGCTCTGCCGCAGCCGGGATCTGCCCGAAGTTCCTGTGGATCATCGTGGCCGTGCGGTTGACCAGGTTGCCCCAGCCGGCCACGAGCTCGCCATTGGTGCGTTTGACGAACTCGGCCCAGGTGAAGTCACTGTCCTGGTTCTCCGGACCGGCTGCCGCTATGAAGTAACGCAGCGCATCGGGCTGATAGCGCTCGAGGAAGTCGCGGACGTAGATCACGACGCCACGGCTGGAGGAGAACTGCTTGCCCTCCATGGTGAGGAACTCGGAGCTGACCACCTCGGTCGGGAGCTGCAGCACGCCATACGGACCAGGTTTGCCGCCCTTGTCGCCCAAGCCGTCGTAGGCGAGGATCTCGGCCGGCCAGATCTGGGAGTGGAAGGTGATGTTGTCCTTGCCCATGAAGTAGTAGGACAGGGCCTGCGGGTTGTTCCACCAGTCGCGCCAGGCCTCCGGGTTGCCGGTCCGCCGGGACCACTCGATGGATGCGGACAGGTAGCCGATGACGGCGTCGAACCAGACGTACAGCCGCTTTGTGGGCTGCTCACGCCATCCGTCCAGGGGGATCGGGATACCCCAGTCGATGTCGCGTGTCATGGCGCGAGGCCTGATGTCCGCCAGGATGTTCTGGCTGAACTTGATCACGTTCGGGCGCCAGGTGCCCGACGCCTCACGTCCCTCGAGCCACTCCACCAGGGCCTCGGCCAGGGCCGGCAGGTCCAGGAAGAAGTGCTGGGTCTCGACGAAGACGGGTGTCTCACCGTTGATCTTGCTGCGCGGGTTGATCAGGTCCGTCGGGGCGAGCTGGTTGCCGCAGTTGTCGCACTGGTCGCCTCGGGCCTCGCCGAACCCACAGATGGGGCAGGTGCCCTCGATATAGCGGTCGGGCAGGGTTCGACCGGTAGACGGGCTGATGGCGCCATGGGTCGTCTGCTCGACCATGTAGCCGTTGTTGTACACCGTGGTGAACATCTCCTGCACGACGGCGTAGTGGTTGCGGGTCGTGGTACGGGTGAACAGGTCGTAGGACAGGCCGAGCGCCACGAACTCCTCAACGATGAGGCGGTTGTTCCGGTCCGCCAGCTCCTTGGCGGTGACCCCCTCCTCGTCGGCGGCGACCAGGATCGGGGTGCCGTGCTCGTCGGTGCCGCTGACCATGAGCACGTCGTGGCCCGCCATCCGCATGTAGCGGCCGAAAACATCCGAGGGGACACCAAATCCGGCAATGTGACCGATGTGGCGGGGACCGTTCGCGTAGGGCCATGCGACAGCTGACAGAACCTTGCTCATGACCCCGAGCCTAAGGGGTGGCGTGCACGCCGGGTCTTCACGGTGCAAGGATCTGCCAATGCCCGATCTTCGAGAGTCCCTGGGCGTGGACGCGCCCGCCGAGGTGGTCTACGACCTGGTCGCCGACCTGCCGCGTATGGGCGAGTGGTCGCCGGAGTGCGAACGTGTCGCCTGGCAGGGAGGAGCCACCTCAGCAGCCCACGGGGCCCGGTTCCTGGGCTTCAACCGCGCCGGGTTGGCGCGTTGGGTGACCCAGGGTGAGGTGGTTACCGCCGAACCGGGACGGCATCTGGCTTTCGAGATCACCTTCGGGCCGATGAAGGTCGCCCGATGGGAGTACTTCGTCGTTCCCGACGACTCCGATCCCTCAACCTGCGT
The DNA here is from genome assembly GCA_040005715.1 of Actinomycetota bacterium. Taxonomy (GTDB): domain Bacteria; phylum Actinomycetota; class Actinomycetes; order Actinomycetales; family Dermatophilaceae; genus UBA4719. The sequence continues at coordinate 1,901 of JBDTYK010000222.1, forward strand.
GGTCGTAGAGGAATGGACCGATCGACGACCTGGCTGGTGTCGGAGCATCGCCGAGAAGGCTTTCGGTCCGCGCGAAAAGACCAACCAGCGCAGCATGGTCAAGACCCTGGCCAACCTCAAGCACGCCGCTGAGGGGGCTGCAACAGCCGTGCGTCCGAAAGGGCCCGCCAGCCGATAAGCCCTCCGACTGCACCCTGCCAGTTATCCAGTCGGAGCCGGCACGCTGACGGCCCTGCACCCGTGAAGGTGCAGGGCCGTCAGCATGTTGGGTCCTGGTCAGTGACCGGAGGTCACCAGCTCGGCCTCCGGGGTGCTGCCGAGCTCGGCGTCGAGGTCTGTGGGGGCCTCGTCCCACGCGCCGCCGCTGTGACCATCCCAGAGCGCAAACGCCTCCTCGTCAAAGGGGTCGGAGCCGGACAGCACCCGCTGAACCTGCTCGTTGTCGAGCTGGCCTGTCCACTTGCCGACCAACACGGTGGCGACCGCGTTGCCGGTGAAGTTCGTCACCGCGCGCGCCTCGCTCATCATCCGGTCGATCCCGACGATCAGGCCCACGCCGTCCAGCAGGTCGGGACGTGCCGACTGCAGGCCGGCAGCCAGGGTGGCCAGGCCGGCGCCGCTGACCCCTGCGGCTCCCTTTGACGCAATGATCATGAACACCAGCAGACCGATCTGCTCACCGATCTGCAACGGCTTACCCATGGCCTCGGCCACGAACAGGGACGCCATGGTCAGGTAGATCGCCGTACCGTCCAGGTTGAAGGAGTATCCGGTCGGCACGACGATGCTGACCACCGGGCGACCGACACCAAGGTGCTCCATCTTGCCGATCAGCCGTGGCAGCGCAGTCTCGGACGATGATGTCGAGACGATCAGGAGGTACTCCTTGCCGAGGTACTTGAGCAGTCGGAAGATCGAGACGCCCGCCACCAGCCTCAGGATCGTGCCGAGCACCACGAGGATGAAGAGAGCACAGGTCGCGTAGAAGCCGAACATGACCTTGCCGAGGCTGATCAGCGCGTCCATGCCGGTCGAGCCGACCACGGCCGCCATCGCTCCGAAGGCGCCGATCGGGGCAACCCACATGACCATGGCGAGGATCTTGAAGACGAGCTTCTGGATGTGCCCGATGCCACGAAGGATCGGCACACCCTTCTCGCCCATCGACTGCAACGCAAAACCAATGAGCAAACCCACGACCAGCGCCTGGATGACCTTGCCCGATGTCAGCGATGAGACCAGCGTGTCCGGGATCAGCCCGAGCAGGAAGTCGGTCGGCGACTCGGCCGCACCTTTTGACTGGGCCTGGCCGGTCTTGGCCACCGCAGCAGTCAGGTGCAGTCCAGAGCCGGGCTTGACGATGTTGCCGACCACGAGCCCGATCGCGAGCGCGCAGGTCGACATCGCGGTGAAGTAGCCAAGGGCCAGACCACCAACCCTGCCGACGCTGGCGGCCTTGCGGACCGATCCGATGCCCACCACGATCGTGCAGAAGATGATCGGCGTGATGATCATCTTGATCAGGTTCACGAAGCCGGTTCCCAGCGGCTTGAACTGGACGGCGAGCCCGTCCTTGCCAGGGAACGCGAAACCGACCGCGATGCCCAGGAGTACGGCCACGATCACCGCCATATAGAGGTACTGGGTCCTGTCGCGACGGACTACCGGCACGGACGGAGGGGCGCCGGTCGGGGAAGGACTTGGCGGCGAGGCTGCGGGTGGGCGGGACATGTTTCCTCCTGAGTCTGGCAACGGATTGTTCATGAGGGTCGCCCCATTAGTGACCTGTGTCACCATTTCGTTCATTGAGTTCGCCAGCCGTTTTGGTGGGAACCGCACACTGGTGGTATGCACACCCGCATGAACCCACGGGCCTGGAGCCTGGCGCGCCAGCTGTTCGCGCTGCAGGCTGTCGTCGTCGCGGTCGTGGTGACGGCCGGAGGCGCGGCGGCATACCTGCAGGCCCGACAGAGCAGTGCGGACTCCACCAGCGCCCGCGTTCTCGCAGTCGCCCGCAGCGTGGCGGCATCCCCGCTGGTACGTTCCGCGCTGCTCGCGCCCGACCCGACCGCGATCCTGCAGCCGTACACCCTAAGGGTGGGTCGCGACACTGGCGCCGACTTCGTCGTCGTGATGACCACGAAAGGAATCCGCTACACCCACCCCAAGCCGGAACTTATCGGCAAGCGGTTCAGCGGCCACATCGACGCCGCGGTTGCCGGCGGGGTGGTGCTCGAGACGTATGGCGGCTCGTTCGGTCCGTCCGAACGCG
>JBDTYK010000223.1:0-4139 GCA_040005715.1 Actinomycetota bacterium
CCGTTCGGCTCGAGTCGGCCTGCCGGTTGCTCGAGACCACCGGCAGCTCGATCGAGCAGATCGCGCGGACCTGCGGCTTCGGAACCCCCGAGACCATGAACCGCACCTTTCGCCGACGACTCAACACCACTCCGGGAGAGCACCGCGACCACTTCAGAACCTCGTGATGCACCGGCCCTCGAGCCCCGGCCGTCGCAAGTCTGACTGCTGCAGTTCATCTCAACCAGGGTCGAAGATTTCAGAGGACGACTACGCGGACGAGCTCACGGTCGGGTTGGACCTGATCCTTGACGGCCTCGAGAAGCCCACCCGTGCTGCACGAAAGTGAGCCGCGGCTTCTTTAGGAGACTGGTCAATGTCGTTGACCAGCTGGCGCAAGTGGCCGGAGTACGTTGTTGTCTTCACGCGCTCAGTGACGAGAGGGCTCAACCACATGTCAGTGACTACTCCACCCGCGAAACAGGGGTGGTCGATCCTGGCCGGGTTCCAGACTGCCCCAACGTTGGTGAAGGTGCTGGCGTCGATCCTCTACGGGGTGGGGCTCCTGACGTTGGTTCAGCTGGCCATGGTGGTGGCGGACGTGGGTCTGGTAAGCCCGAGGGTACGAGGGATGGCAATGGCGGCAGATCTCTTCGCCGTGGTCGTGGCGTTGATCTCCTTCGCCCTGGGGAGGGGTATTACGCGCGGGTCGTTCGTTTCGTGGCTGGTTACCCTGATCTGCACTGCACTTGGCATTATCCAGAGCGTCCTGTGGATCCTGGTCACTGTCACGGATACTCGCACGGCGCTGATCTTCGCTGTCGCTTTGGCTGTCCTGGCATTGCTGCTCACACCCGCCGTCCGCCGCCACTGCCCGAAAGAGGGAACGCCAGCCGGGTGAGCCTGAAGGCTGCCGCGACCCCCTCCTGAAAACGGCCCCCTCGACGACGCGGTCACCGGTCAACGATCGGCTCCCGGGCGGCCTGCTTCGCTCACAGATGGAAACCCAAGGTTCTGGCGTGCGAGTGACCAAGGTCCGGGTGTCTATCGGCCACGCCGTTCATCGACTCGCAGTACGTCAAACAGTGGACCCCTCGCGGGCAACCAAGTGGTCTTCTTTGTTCAGGATGTTGAATGTGGGTTTACCCAAATCAAACAAGGAACTGGTCGACGGCGCGCTGCACCAACAAGGAGAAGGCTACGAAAGCAATCGTGCAAGACACGTACGGCTCGGCTGACGTTCTCGAGCTCCGGGACATCGAGCGGCCCACGCCGGCCGCCAACGAGGTGCTGATCCGCGTGCACTCAGCCGGGGTGAACCGCGGCACGTTGCACCTGATGACTGGGGAGCCCTATGCCATGCGGCTCATGGGCTTCGGCTTTCGTGCCCCGAAGAATCCCGTTGCCGGCCAGGAGGTCGCGGGCACGGTCGTCGCGGTCGGTGCGGACGTGACGAGGTTCGCCGTCGACGGCGAGGTCTTCGGCATCAGCAAGGGCTCGTTCGCTGAGTACTCCGCCGCGCTCGAGGACAAACTTGCCGACAAACCGGAGAACCTCACGTTCGACCAGGCGGCCGCCATCGGAATCTCCGGACTCACCGCCCTCAGGGCCCTGGACGTCGCCCGCGTCCAGACTGGTCAGAGCGTCCTCGTGGTGGGCGCCTCCGGTGGAGTCGGGACCTACACCGTCCAGATCGCCGTCGCGATGGGCGCGAAGGTCACCGGGGTGTGCAGCTCCGCGAAGACCGACCTGGTCGCCTCGCTCGGCGCTGAGCACGTCATCGACTACACCGTGGACGACTTCGCCGACGGAACGCGGAAGTACGACGTCATCCTGGACATCGGCGGCGTGTCACCGGTCTCACGCCTGCGGCGCGCGCTGACCCCCAAGGGGACCCTTGTCATCGTCGGCGGCGAGGGCGGCGGCACCTGGAGCCCGGGCATGGGTCGTCAACTCGAGGCTGTCGCGATGTCCCCCTTCGTTGGCCAGCGACTCACGATGGCCATGAACAAGGAAAACTTCTCCGGCCTCGAACGCCTCGCCCAGCTCGCGACGGCAGGCAAGATCACGTCCGTGGTCGAGCGGTCGTACCCGCTGGCGCAGGTCCCCGACGCCATCCGTCATCTCGAGGCAGGCAAGGCCCGCGGCAAAGTCGTCATTGCCATTTGAAGTCGGCCCTCCTCATGGTCACTGGGCTGGTGCTTGGCCGAACGGACCCCAGCCACGACGTCGCGGAAGGCTTGGCTGTCCGTCGAGCAGAACCATGCCGGCTACCTGGTCGGGGTACTTCGGGGCGTAGGCCTTGATCCGCTATTGGTGGAAGTTGACTCCGCTAATGATTGCGACTGCGATGACCGCTGCGGCAACCCAGTCGACGGTTAGGCAGAACGGGGGCCACCAGCGAGTATTCGCCACGAAGTGGCGGCGGTGCTGCCAGAGGTCCTTCAAGCCGTGGCCGACGAGTCCGATGACGAGTAGCCACGCCGATCCGGTGACACCTGCTGCGGCGAGAACCACGAAAACCCCAGCGACAGTAGTCTCTACGGCGATGACGGTCGGGCGACCGTCGGCCACCGCGAAGCCGATGTAGATCGATGCGATCAGGGCCAGGGACAGGGCATAGACGGTCGCCGCGTCAAGCCACCAGAAGCCGAGGGGCGACGCAGCTTGGATTACGCCCCAGACGACTCCCCAGATCACGGGCGCGCGCCCGTCAGCGAACAGCCTCTGGAGCGTCGACATCGGCACCGTGCTGGGATCGCGGCCCGAGCCTTCTGCGTTCACCTGTCCCCAGAGCCGATCTGCTCTGCGAGGAAGGCCGCATCTCCGCCGACCCAACCAAGCAGCGCGGAGCCTCGCGTGTGCTGCCAGGCCATACCCAGCAGGTAGAGACCAGGGGAGGGAGTCACGCCCCGTTGGTGAAGGATTCGCCCCTGTTCGTCCTTTGCCCCGGGAACGTCGATCCACGAGTGGTCGGTCGTGAAACCAGTCGCCCAGACCACGGCGTCGTACTCCGAGACGCTGCCATCCGCGAACGTCACGCTTCGCCCGGTGGCCTTCGTTGCCCGCGGACGGATCCGAATGTTGTGTCGCTTGGCCAACTGGCTCGGGCCGCCCCCGATCACCTGGTCCCGCTCGGCCAGGCGCCTGCCCAACCGAGAGCCCACATTGACCCGGTCCAGCCCGATCTTGCTGCCCCACCACCACACGTCCCGTCCCAACGGCCGCTGCGGGATCGTCGGGATCCGCTTTCCGGCAGAGATCTCCACCGTGTGGGTGGCTGACAGCTCGAGGGCGATCTGGCAGCCCGAGTTCGCGGCCCCGACCACCAGGACCTTGCCAGCAGGCAGGGCCTGGGGGTTCCGGTAGCTCACGCTGTGGATCTGGCTCACTTCGAGGTCAAGGCCCTTCGAGATCGATGGGACAAAGGGAACATGGAAGGGACCGGTGGCGACCACAACTGTCCTGGCCTCCATGGCTTCGACCCCGGCCTTCACGATGTATGCGCCGTCGCTCCTGGTCAGCGATGTCACGCTCGTGTTCAGGCGCACCGGCAGCTGGAACCGCGCCGCGTACGCCTGCAGGTAGTCCGCGACGTCGTCCTTGCCAGGGTATGTGTCGCTCGGGGCGGGGAAGGGCAGGCCTGGGAGGTTGTCAAACTGCGCCGGGGTGAACGTCCGCAGCGAGTCCCACCTCGACCGCCATGTGTCACCGATCTGGGCGCCGGCATCGACAATCAGGAAGCGCTGACCGCGCTCGGCCAGGTAGTGGCCCATGACGAGACCGGCCTGGCCGGCTCCGATCACCAGCACATCCGGGGCTTCTGTCATTGCGACACCGATGCCTGGTCGGCGCCGGCAGGGTCATCACCGGTCACGTCATGCCCCCTCAGGCTGTCGGGCGACGTTGAAGCTGAACATCATCCCGCTCTCGGAGTGTTCGGCGATGTGGCAGTGCGCCATCCACAGCCCCGGGTTGGAGACATCCAGCAGGATGTCCACGACTTCGCCGGCCCGTAGGAGCACGGTGTCCTTCCAGACGAAGTTCTCTTCCGCCCGTCCGTCCCTCGCGAGGATGAGGAAGCGGCCGGCTCCGTGAATGTGGAAGGGGTGATGCATCGGGTGGTCGGAGTTCATCTCGTTGACCAGCCGGATCTTCAC
>JBDTYK010000224.1:0-4132 GCA_040005715.1 Actinomycetota bacterium
GACGACTACCCCGTGGGTCCTCAAAGGTGGCCCCGTCGTCGCGCGTGAAGGTATGAACCTGTCAGTCGAAGACCCGGTGGACCTTGTGGGTGGCCGCCTGCGCGCGCGGGCGCACAACCATCCGGTCGATGTTCACGTGGGAGGGCCGGGTTGCCACCCACAGGACGCAGTCGGCAATGTCGCCGGCAGTCAGCGGCTCCGCCACACCGGCGTACACGGCGTCCGCCTTGACCTGGTCCCCGCCGAAGCGGGTCAGCGCAAAGCCCTCAGAGTGAACCATCCCAGGCGCGATCTCGCAGACCCTCACCGGTTGGTCCCAGAGCTCCAGCCGCAAGGTGTCGACGAGCGAGTGGACCGCAAACTTTGCGGCGACATAACCGCCACCCCCCTCGTAGGCAACCAGACCCGCCGTCGAACCCATGACGACGATCTGGCCGTGCGAGGCGACAAGTGCCGGCAGCAGCGCCTTGGTCACGGAAACAACGCCGATGACGTTGACCTCAAACATCTTTCGCCAGTTGTCGAGGTCGGACTCGGCCACCGGCTCCGCCCCGAGGGCCCCTCCGGCATTGTTGACCAGCAGGTCACACCGCCCGCCCACCTGCTCAGCCAGCGCGGCCACGTCCGTCGGAGAGGTCACGTCACAGCGGACCGCCCGCCCATCGATCTCGGCAGCGAGCGCATCGACCCGGTCGAACCGGCGCGCGGCGCAGACCACCTGGAAACCTTCGGCTGCCAGCGCTCTGGCCGTAGCGGCCCCGATACCGCTGCTGGCTCCGGTCACCACGGCCACCGGGCGGGTCTTCGCCATTGGCCTCGTCTTCTCAGTCACCCGCCCAGTATTCACACCCACGCCGGCACATAGTCTCGGAGGGTGACTGGTCCCCGTCTGCGCGCCATACCCGTCCCCTCGGGGGAGGCTGCGCTCGGCATCCTTGCGGACCTGCAGGGGGCTCTGGACGGCACCGGCCCGGCGGTGACCCCGCATGCCTTGAACTCTCCGGCACCGTCGTTGGGCGACGAGAGCATTCAGCTCCCAGAGGGCCTGGCAGTCGCGATCAGCACCTCCGGTTCCACCGGACGTCCAAAGCTGGCCATGCTCACCGGTGATGCCTTGCGCGCCTCCGCAGATGCCACCCATCGGCGGCTTGGCGGCGGTCCGGGGCGTTGGCTACTGGCCCTGCCGGCTCACCACATCGCCGGCATCCAGGTTCTGATCCGTTCGCTGGTGGCGGGCACCACTCCCGCGGCAATGGATCTCACGGGCGGTTTCACCGCGGCAGCGTTCGCTCGCGCCACAGCCGGGCTCGCCTCATCCACCGGGGCTTACACCGCCCTCGTCCCCACCCAGCTGATCCGGCTGCTGGCCTCCGATGAGGGCTGTCAGGCTCTCACCCGGTATGACGCCGTCCTGGTCGGCGGCTCGGCCACGCCTTCGGGCGTTCTGGCCGAAGCAAGGGATGCAGGGGTTCGGGTTGTGACGACGTACGGCATGAGCGAGAGCAGCGGCGGATGCGTCTATGACGGTCGCCCCCTTGACGTCAGTGCCGCGCAGCTCGAGCCCGACGGGAGGATCCGTCTCGGGGGCTCAACGATCGCCCTGGGATATCTGGGCGAACCGGCACTGAGTGCAGCGGCGTTCGTGGTCGATGAGCGTACTGGGCAGCAGTGGTTCCGTACCGACGATGCCGGCCACCTGGAGGACGGGGATGTCCTCGTCGTCGACGGACGGATCGACGACCTGATCAGCACGGGCGGCCTTACGGTGGCCCCCCGACAGGTCGAGGAGGCGCTCACCGGGCTGGACAACGTGGCCGAGGCGGTCGTGGTGGGCAGCATCGACCCCGAGTGGGGCCAGCTGGTCAGCGCCGCCATCGTGCTCACGCCGGGCAGCCCGCCCCCGACACTGGACGAGGTCCGCGAGCGCCTGCGCGACCTGGTTCCGGACCACGCTCTGCCCAGGCGGCTCGCGACACTTGCCGCCCTCCCGGTGCGCGGGCCTGGCAAGCCCGACCGGGCCGCGGTCCGGAGGCACTTCGACCACGACCAGTGAGGCGTGACAAGATCATGCCTAAGACGGGTGCAAGCATGGCAAGGAGGTCGGGATGGCAAAGGTACTGCTCTTCCTCATCCCGCTCGCACTGACCATCTACGCCGCGATCGACGCGATCCAGACCGAGGACTCAGGGGTTCAGCACCTTCCCAAGATGATGTGGATACTGCTGATCCTTCTGTTCCCGTGGGTTGGCGCCATCGCCTGGTTCGTCGCGGGCAGGCAGCGCGGTCAGCAGAACCGAGGCCCGGGGCGAAACTACCCCGCGGCCCCGCGTGGCCCCGACGATGATCCGGAGTTCCTCCGCGGTCTCTGATCACACCCGAATATCCTGAAGTGAGCGAAAAGCAACTCAATGGCCACGTTGTCCCAGTGGGTCGAGGGCGCTCGCCCCCGCACCCTGCCCGCCGCCGTCGCGCCCGTCCTGGTCGGAACCGGCGCGGCCTACGCTCTGGAGAAGGCCGACCCCGGCCTCGCCCTGCTGGCACTTCTCGTCTCGCTGGCGCTGCAGATCGGCGTGAACTACGCCAACGACTACTCCGATGGCATCCGCGGAACCGACCAGGCGCGTGTCGGCCCGGTGCGACTCGTCGGCCAGGGGCTGGCCAGGCCCGACAACGTCAAGCTTGCGGCCGTCCTCTTCTTCGCCAGCGCAGCTCTCTTCGGGCTGGCCCTGGTCGCACTCAGCGGCGCCTTCGTGCTGCTCCTGTTGGGGGCGGCCTCAATTGCCGCCGCCTGGTACTACACCGGTGGCAAGCGGCCCTACGGGTACTCAGGTCTGGGTGAGGTCTTCGTCTTCGTGTTCTTCGGCCTGGTCGCGACGTTGGGCACCACCTACACCCAGGCTGGCACCCTGAGCCTTTCCTCGATCGCCGGCGCTGTCGGGGTGGGCGCCATCGCCTCGGCAATCCTGGTGGCCAACAACCTGCGCGACATCCCCACCGACACCTCACACGGAAAGGGGACGCTCGCGGTGCGGCTGGGAGCGACCCGAACCCGCACGTTGTATGCCGGGCTGCTGGCGGTCGCACTGGCCGCCGTAGTGGCAGTGGGCATCAGCCACCCGACCGCCCTCATCGCGCTGTTGTCCTTCGCCCTCGCCCTGCCGTTGGTGCGACGGGTCATGGGTGGTGCGGTCGGCAAGGACCTGATCCCCGTGCTGTCGGGCACGGGCCGCTTCGAGCTGGTCTATGCCGCGCTGCTGGCGGTAGGCATGGGCGCTGGGCGCCACCTCGGCTGAGCGCCCTCAGGCTCGCGTCGACCCCGTCGTCGACTCGTCGTTGGCCTCGGTGTCCTCGTCGATCTCGTCCGTGCGGTCCGGCTCGGCCTTCCCGGCACGTGCATCAATACGCCGCGCGATGCTGGCGCTGAACGCTGCTCGCGGCCCCTGCAGGACGAAGTACGAGACCACCATGGAGCCAAACGCCGAGAGCCCCAGGAGCCACCACTGCTGGCTGGCATCGCGAAGTCCCAAAAGCCATAGGGCACAGAGAAGCCCGAAGAAGATCAACAGGCGCAGAACCGTATAGCGAGCCATGCTCACATCCCTGAGTAGGAGTGCTGGCCGACGAAGAACACGTTGACGACCATGTAGTTGAGCAGGATCGCGCCGTAGCCGAGCAGCGCCAGGTAGTTCGCCGACCTGGCCGACCAGCCCGTCGTGGCCCGAGCATGCAGATAGGCGGCGTAGATGACCCAGATGACGAACGTCCAGACCTCCTTTGGATCCCAGTTCCAGTAGTGCCCCCAGGCCTGCTCGGCCCAGATGGCGCCGGCGATGAGGGTGAAGGTCCACAACGGAAATGCCACCGCGTGGATCCCGTATGCCGTTCGGTCCAGGGACCGGGCAGGGGGCAGCGCGGTGTTGACGGTGGTCCGGACACGGGACATCGCGGCCGGGTCCTGGCCCTCGAGCCACGTCTTGACCAGGTGCAGGATGGTCACGCTGAAGGCGATCGTGAACAGCGCCACCGAGAACGTGGCCACCGTCACATGGATCACCAGCCAGACGCTGCGCAGAGAGGGCAGCAGCTCGCTGGCGTCGGTGTAGAAGACGGTGATGGCCAGACCCAGCGTCAG
>JBDTYK010000225.1:0-4132 GCA_040005715.1 Actinomycetota bacterium
GCTTTCCCGCCGCGCAGACCTCCCACACCCTGGGGGGTCTTTTTCGTTCCCGGGCCGCACCCCGCCTGGAACGAGTCGCAGGGTGGGACGATCGTGACCGACCAACGAGATCACAGCGATGCAGGACACACATGAGACAGGGCTGATGATGACCGACCTACATGTTTACGACACCACGCTGCGTGATGGTGCACAGCAAGAGGGCCTGAACCTCTCGGTCGAGGACAAGCTGGCCATCGCGATGCATCTGGACGAGCTCGGTGTCGGCTTCATCGAGGGCGGCTGGCCCGGCGCAAACCCCAAGGACACCGAGTTCTTCCGTCGTGCCCAGCGGGAGCTCACCTTGCGCAGGGCCACGCTCGTGGCGTTCGGGGCCACGCGGCGGGCGGGCACTCTGGCCGCCGACGACCCGCAAGTCCGGGCACTTGTCGACTCGGGTGCCTCAGTGGTGACGATTGTGGCAAAGGCACACCCCCGCCACGTCGAGTCCGCCCTGCGCACAACCCTGCCGGAGAATCTCGCGATGATCCGCGACACGGTGTCCTTTCTTCGTGGCGAGGGTCGAAGGGTCTTCCTGGACGCGGAACACTTCTTCGACGGGTACCTGGCAGACCGTGCATACGCGGTGGAGGTCCTGCGGGTCGCCGCCGAGGCGGGAGCCGAGGTTATGGCCCTGTGCGACACGAACGGGGGGATGCTGCCCCCACAGATCGCCGATGTGGTCGCCGACGTCCTGGACGCGAGCCAGGCCCGCCTTGGCATCCACTGCCACAACGACACCGGTTGCGCGGTGGCCAACTCCCTGGCAGCGGTCGATGCGGGCGTAACCCACGTTCAGGGCACCATCAACGGGTATGGCGAGCGCACGGGCAACGCAGACCTGCTCACCGTCATCAGCAACCTTCAGATCAAGAAGGGGCACAAGGTGCTGCCCGACGGCCAGCTCCGTGAGGCGACCCGGATCGCTCACGCGATCAGCGAGGTGACCAACGTGCCTCCCTACAGTCGGCAGCCCTACGTGGGCGCGAGTGCGTTTGCGCACAAGGCAGGTCTGCATGCCAGCGCCATCAAGGTCGACCCCGACCTCTACCAGCATGCCGACCCCACCGCTGTGGGCAATGACATGCGCATGCTCATCTCGGACATGGCGGGGCGCGCCAGCATCGAGCTCAAGGGGCGCGAGCTCGGCTACGACCTGAGCGAACAGCCTGAGCTGCTCGGCCGCGTTGTTGCCCGGGTCAAGGAGCTCGAGCTCGCGGGCTACACCTTTGACGCGGCGGACGCCTCGTTCGAGCTGTTGTTGCACGCTGAGGTCGCGGGGGAGCCCCTGAGCTACTTCGGGGTGGAGTCGTGGCGGGTCATCACAGACTCGGTCGGGCAGGGGCAGGCCATGTCCGAGGCCACGGTCAAGCTCATCGCCGGGGGCGGCCGGGTGGTTGCCACAGGGGAGGGCAACGGCCCCGTCAACGCACTCGACCACGCTCTGCGACAGGCCCTCTCTGATGCCTACCCTGAGCTGGACAAGCTCGAGCTCATCGACTTCCGGGTGCGCATTCTCGATGCGGCCCATGGCACCGATGCGGTGACCCGGGTGCTCATCGAGACCTCTGACGGTTCCACCTCCTGGGAGACAGTGGGTGTGGCCCCGAACATCGTGGAGGCCAGCTGGATCGCCCTGGTCGACGGGATCACCTACGGCTTGCGTCGCAAGTCGGTGCCGGTGCGCTGAACACGGCCAATCGGGCTTTCCCGTTGGGTCTTGCCTCCCTTCGGCTTCGTCACTCGGAAAGGCACCTTTGCCGGTTGGACGGCTGACAGGATGGGCTCCATGAGGTATGAGAACCGCGGGCCTGAGGGACCTGACAAGGGCCGGGGGATCACCAGACGAGTCGGGAACTCAGAGCGCGACGAGGCGGTCGCGCGCCTGAGTGAGCACTGGACTGCAGGGCGACTGGACCCGGGAGAGCACGAGCTTCGGGTGACCAGGGCCAAGGCAGCGGTGACCCAGGCCGATCTGGATGCCCTGTTCATCGACCTGCCCAACCCAGGCTCGGCGCTGGAATCGACAGGCACCCTGGTCACAGGTGGCGTTCCCGGGTTTCTGGACAGGGGGCGCGACACGATCATGGCGTTGGCGCCCTTCGGTGCGCTGGCACTGTTCTTCACGACTGGCCAATGGCTGTGGTTTCTGATGATCCCGGTGATGGGGATCCTCTTGTATGGCCCCGAGGGTGGCAGGAAGGCTGGTCGTCGCCGGAGCCGTGGAAACAGAAACAGAAATCGCTAGGGTCGGACAGAGGGGACGGCTATGTCGCGAGGAGGGCGTCGCAGGCGTCGATGAGCTTGTGTCGCAGCACCTGCGCTCGCGCGGCGAAGCCACGCTGCGCGGCGACGTAGGTCGCCTTGCCTTCGGTGGTCTCGATCTGGATCGGCGCGTAGCCGAGGGTGCTCAGGTCGTACGGCGAGGCACACATGTCGAGCCGGCGGACCTCAAGGGCCAGATCGAAGCACTCCAGGGTCAGTGCGCTGGGAATTCCTGGCGAGAGCTTGTACGCCCCCCTATAGAGATCCATGTTCGCATGGAGGCAGCCTGGCTGCTCGAACGCGACCTGCGAGTCCCGAGTCGGCACAAGGGTGTTCAACGGGCGAGCGGGCGGCGTGAAGAACCGGAATGCGTCGAAGTGTGAGCACGTCACCTGGTTGGACTCGACGACCTCATTGGTCGCCTCACTCCCCAGGCGCAGGGGCCAGTCGGCGTGACGCACCTGGTCTGCACTCTGGCGGTAGACCATCGCCCATTCGTGCAGGCCGAAGCACCCGAGACTGACGGGCCGTGAGACCGTCGCTGCCAGAAGTTCCCGGGTGGAGCGCACCGTGTCTGAGCGAGCCGCGAGAAAGGCTCCGAGGTCCACGCATGCCGCGCCATCGGCATACCGGTAGAGCTTCCAGTCGGCGCGCTCGCCTGCACCTTCGAGTGCGACTCCGGCGCCAGGGTTCCAGCGACGTAGCTGGGCCGGGCTGTGCATGTAGTAGGTGAACAGGAAGTCCTCGACCGGGTGCTTTCGATCCTGGCGCCGGCGGCTGAGGTGAGCTGCTGTGCGGGCATCGACGTGCGCGTGGTGCGCGGACTCAAGCGGTCGCCACTGCTCCTGCGTCAGTCGGTGCGCCATGGTGGTCAAGGGTAGTAAACGGGCTCGAGGCAGTGGCCGGATAGGGTCGGTTCCGTGCGCATTGCGAGATATACGACCGGTGAGGACCCGACCTACGGCATCGTCGAGAAGGCGGCCGGCGTCCAGTGGATCGCCGAGATCCAGGGCGACCCCCTTTACCAGCCGGTCGTCTTCACCGGCAACCGGGTGCTGCTCGAGGACGTTCGGCTGCTGGCGCCGATCATCCCCCGTAGCAAGGTGGTTGGGATCGGCAAGAACTACGCCGCGCATGCAGCCGAGATGGGAGGGGAGCCGCCGGTCGAGCCGCTGATGTTCCTGATCCCCAACACGGCCGTCGTGGGCCCGGGTGACCCCGTTGTGATGCCGAGGCAGAGCGCCGAGGTGCACTACGAGGGCGAGCTCGCGGTCGTCATCAGTCGCCTGTGCAAGGACGTTCCGGTCAACCGCGTGCAGGACGTCATCTTCGGCTATACCTGCTCCAACGACGTGACAGCGCGGGATCTGCAGAGGTCGGACGGGCAGTGGTCCAGGGCAAAGGGATTCGACACGTTCTGCCCGCTCGGGCCATGGATCGAGACCGACCTCGATCCCAGTGACCTCTCGATCGTCACCCGCCGCGATGGCGACGTGGTTCAGGACGGCAGGACGGTCGACATGATCCATGATGTGGCCGCGATCGTGGCGTATGTGTCCCAGGCGTTCACCCTGCTGCCAGGCGATGTCATTCTCACGGGCACCCCCGCGGGGGTCGGGCCGGTCATGTCCGGTCAGCGCGTCGAGGTCGAGATCGAGGGTATCGGGATCCTCTCGAACCCGTTCATCCGTCGCGACTGACCGCCGGTTCCTGTCGTTTCGACCGCCCCTAGAATCGGGTCATCATGACTGCACCCAGCTCGTCTCGTCCGGTTCGCCTTCGTGTTGCTCCCTCGCCGACGGGCGACCCGCACGTTGGCACGGCATAC
>JBDTYK010000226.1:0-4123 GCA_040005715.1 Actinomycetota bacterium
CGCAAGTCGCAGAGACGGGCGTGCCCCTGGTCGTGGCCCTGACCATGCTGGATCTCGTTGCCACTGCTGCGGATTCGCCGATCGCCGCGGTTGAGCCGGACACCCTGGCAGCCACGCTCGGCTCCGTCCTGGGCATCCCCGTCGTGCCGGTGTACGGGCGCAGTCGCGGCGACGGAGGTCAGGTCGACCTGGCACGCGCCGTCGACGACGTCGCCGCCCACCCGAGGCACCTGACCGGCATCGGCGCCATGCCCGGCGCCGCACTGCCCGACGGCGCTGCCCCCGACCTCGCGCGAGAGGTCGCTCACGCAGAGACGGTTTTCGCCTGGGTCGAGCAGGTCATCGAGCAGGTCAGCGTGCGCCTCGCGCCCGAGTCTGACCGCGAGACCAAGACCAGCGGTGGCGGGCGCCTGCGTCGTACCTTCTCCGACCACGTCGACTCGGTCCTGCTCAACCCGTGGGCCGGCATACCGGTCTTCCTGGGTGTCGTCTGGCTGCTGTTCGAGCTCACGACCAAGTTCGCGGCGCCGCTGCAGGGGCTCATCGGTCATCTGGTCAACGGACCCATGGCCACTGGGGTGACCTGGCTGCTCGGCCTGGTCGGCCTCGACCAGGGCTGGTTGCAGGGGCTGCTGGTCGACGGTCTGCTCGTGGGTGTCGGCACGGTGCTGACCTTCCTGCCGGTCATGGCGATCATGTTCGCGGCCCTTGGCGTCCTGGAGGACTCCGGGTACCTGGCGCGGGCCGCCTTCGTGGCCGACCGCGCGATGCGTTCCATCGGCCTGGACGGGCGCGCGCTCTTACCCCTGATCATCGGCTTCGGCTGCAACCTGCCCGCTCTGGCGGCCACCCGGATCCTGCCCAGCTCCCGCCAGCGGCTGCTGACCGGTCTGTTGATCCCGCTCACGTCATGTTCGGCTCGACTGACGGTCTATGTGTTGCTGGCGAGTGCCTTCTTCCCCAGCCAGGCGGGCACGGTCATCTTCCTCATGTACCTGACCAGCGTGCTGCTGGTGCTCGGCGGCGGGCTGCTGCTGCGCCGTACCGCCTTCCGGGACGTGCAAGCCGAGCCGCTGATCCTGGTGCTCCCGCCCTACCAGCGTCCCCACCTGCGCACGCTGACCATGTCGGTCTGGCTACGGGTGGGATCCTTCGTCGGCCGCGCCGGCAAGATCATCGTCATCACCATGTGCCTGGTGTGGCTGCTCATGGCCCTTCCCGCCACGGGTGGACACAGCGTCGGCGACGTGCCGGTGGCAGACAGCGTCTACTCCCGCGTGGCGTCGGGCATCGCCCCGGTTCTCGCCCCGGCCGGCTTCGGCAACGACCATGCCGCTGCTGCGCTGATGACCGGCTTCGTGGCCAAAGAGGTGGTCGTCGGATCCTTTGCACAGTCGTATGCCGTCGCCAAGCCGGCGGACGCGTCACGGGCGGGGAGCCTCGGTGAGGAGCTGCGCGCCTCCTTCAACGAGTCATCGGGAGGCCACGGCGGCGCGGCGGCCCTGGCCTTCATGGTCTTCGTGCTGGCCTACACGCCGTGCGTCGCGGCTCTCGCGGAGCAGCGTCGCCTGTTCGGGTGGCGGCCGACGGGGTCAGCGTTGCTGGCTCAGCTCACCGGCGCATGGGTCCTGGCAGTTCTCGTGTTCCAGATCGGGTCGCGGCTTTGAACGCGTGGACCAGCGTTCTCGACGAGGCCGGCGCCCGGGGTGGGACACCGGCCCAGGTCGCGTCCCGGCTCGGGCTCTCGACCTCTCTGGTGCAGGCGGTTCTCGACCATGCAGAGCGGCTCGGCGTGGTGGCGGTGGCCGGGCAGGGTTGTGGCTCGGGATGTCCCACCGGACCCGAGATGCCGAAGGCCTGTGCCGGATGCCCTCTCACGTTGCCCTAGCCTTGACCAAGTCAAATGACTGACGCCCACTTGCGTTGCCCTAGCCTTGACCGAGTCAAATGACTGACGCCCGAAGGGAGCGGCCTTGAACGTCGACAGCGTTCTGCTCGAGATCGACCGCTTCGCCGGCGGTCGACATGCTGACCACACCATCTCCGATCAGATGCGCCGTGACCCCCGGACCCGCCATGTCTTTGTTGCGATCACCTGGCTGCTGGTCGTCGAGCTCTTCCTCGGGATCGGCGCGCTGGCCATTCCGGTGGCGCTCCACCTTCGCGGCGACAGCGTCCCCTGGATCGTGTGGATGCGCCTGGTCATCGTGCTCGGCATGACCACGACCTTGTTCTTCTTCGCGTGGCGTGCGCAGAGTGGTTACTACTGGGCCTACTCGCGGCTGAGGCTGTTCAGCAAGATCTTCCCGGTCGTCGCTCTGGTCACCGCAGCCATCCCCGGGCTCTATCCACTGTGGATGGTCACTGAGCAGATCTTCTTCAGCCTCATCCTGCTCGGCATCGCCGAGTATCTCTCCACCGATCACATGCGCGAGGCCTATGCCAAGCCAGCCCGGGCGGCGAGAACACCCAAAGGCGTCATCCGATAGTCACCGCCTGGCGCGGAGCGGGACCAAAGTCTCTGTGCCAGAACAAGATCGGCTGTGATGCTGATCGAGACACTTGAGGTCATGCCTTTGGTGGGAAGAGGAGCACGATGCAGACTCAGCCAAAGGTTGTGATTGTCGGGGGCGGAATGAGTGGCCTGGCGACCGCACACTTCATCCACGCCAGTCTTGGCGAAGGGGTGCAGATCACTCTGGTCGAGGACGGGCCCCAGCTGGGTGGCAAGGTCGCCACTCAGGACTTCGGCGGTCACCTGGTCGACACCGGGCCCGATGCCCTTCTCATGCGCGTGCCAGCCATGGCCGCACTCCTCGAAGACCTCGGGTTCAACGACCAGCTGGTGGCCCCCGCCTCCCTCGGCGCACACGTATGGTCGCGTGGTCGCCTGCGCAGGCTCCCGACCGGCACCCTCTTCGGAGTTCCAGACCGGTTGGTGCCGCTCGTGAAGTCCCAGCTGCTCTCTCCCATGGGCCTGCTCCGCGCTGCCCTGGACCTGGTGCTCCCGCGCAACCGGTCGCTGTCCGACGACCCGTCGATCGCCGACCTGGTCGCCCCGAGACTGGGCGCGCAGGTGTTCGACCGCCTGGTCGAGCCGCTGCTCGGCGGGGTGCATGCCGGGCGGGCCGCAGAGCTCAGCGCCCGGAGCACAGTGCCAGAGATCGCCGCCCTCGCGCGCAAGAACCGAAGCCTGTATCTCGGGCTCCGCAAGCTGCGTCACCACGCCGCACCTTCCAAAGGCGGACCGGTCCTCATCACCCTTGCCGGCGGGCTGGTCCGCGTCGTCGAGGCGCTGGCTGCACGTCTGGGCAAGACCGATGTTCGGTTGAACACCTCTGTCAGCCTGGTCGCGCGCGACGGCGCCGGCTACCGCGTCGAGCTGACGGACGGCAAGAGCATCGCGGCGGACGCGGTCGTTCTGGCCACGCCGGCGTTCGCCTCGTCCCGCCTGCTTTCGGACGTAGCTCCTGAGATCGCAACGGTTCTGGACGAGATTCCCTACGTCGATGTCGCCACGATCTGGCTTGCCTACCCGCGCTCCGCGATGGGCCGGCCCCTTGACGGCACTGGGTTCCTGGTCCCTCCGGAGGAGGGCAAGTTCCTTGTGGGCTGCACCTGGTCGAGTGCCAAGTGGCCACATCTGCACGACGACAAGCTGGTCCTGATTCGCTGCATGGTCGGCCGACGCGGCGACGACCGCTGGCTGAGCATGGATGACCAGGCTCTCGTAGACGGCGTGCACCAGGAGCTTGTCGAAGCCATGGGCCTGAAGGCAGGCCCGATCCATCAGAGCATCCAGCGTTGGCCAAACGGGATGCCCCAATATGTGGTTGGCCACCAGAACCGGTTAGATGCCATGAAAGCCTCACTGTCCAACCTGCCCGGGCTGTACCTCACCGGCGCTGCCTTCCGCGGCGTCGGCCTGGCCAGCTGTGTGGCCGACGCCGAGCGAACCGCCAAGGAAGTCGTCGCGGTCCTCGCTGGCGTCCAGCCCGTGGCCGAGGTGGCGTCATGACCGCCGTCACGACCGTCCCCCCAAAGGCCCGGCTCGACTTCGCCCGCCGCCCGATGCTGGTCTTCTGGGAGATCACCCGCGCCTGTCTGCTGGCCTGCAAGCACT
>JBDTYK010000227.1:0-4112 GCA_040005715.1 Actinomycetota bacterium
CCGATGCGACCTGACGGGCTCATTCCACCACCGACCCGGCCTCGAGGGTGAACAGCTCACGCAGGGCGGAGGTAGAGAGCTCGGTGAGCCAGCCCTCACCGGTACCAACGACGCTGGCCGCCAGGCCGCGCTTGTCCTTGATCATCAGGGCGATCTTCTCCTCCAACGTGCCCGCGCACACCAGCTTGCGCACCTGGACCGAGCGGGTCTGCCCGATCCGGAAGGCACGGTCGGTGGCCTGGTCCTCCACAGCGGGGTTCCACCAGCGATCGACGTGTATGACGTGGTTGGCCGCGGTCAGGGTGAGTCCCGTACCCCCTGCCTTCAACGACAGGACGAACAGGGACGGCCCGTCCCCGGCAGGGTCCTGGAACCGGGCCACGAGACCGTCCCGCTGACCCTTGCTCAGCCCCCCGTGCAGGTACCCGACCTCGCGGCCGAACCGGGAACCCAGGTGTGTGCGCAGCAGCTCGCCGAACTCGGCATACTGGGTGAACAGCAGCACCTTCTCCCCCGAAGCGAGCACCTCCTCGAGGGTCTCCTCGATGCGCGCCAGTTTGCCCGAACGTCCGGCAACTCTGCTGCCATCCTTCAGGAACTGGGCCGGGTGGTTGCAGACCTGCTTGAGCTTGGTCATCGTCGCCAGGACCAGCCCCCGGCGCTCGATCCCGTCGGTGCTCTCGATCCGCTGCATCATGTCCGCCACGACCGCCTCGTAGAGCGAGGCCTGCTCGTGGGTCAGCGTGCACACCACCTCCATCTCGATCTTGGCCGGCAGATCGGTAATGATCGAGGTGTCGGTCTTCAACCGGCGCAGCACGAACGGTTGAGTCAGCGATCTGAGCCGGGTCGCCGCCCCGGCATCGCCCCGGCGCTCGATCGGGGTGGCAAAGCGCTCCTTGAAGGACTTGGGCTGACCGAGCAGTCCGGGGTTGGCGAACTCCATCAGCGACCAGAGGTCGCCCAGCCGGTTCTCCACCGGGGTCCCGGTCACCGCGAACCGGCGGGCCGACGGCAACGACCGCACCGCAACCGCCGCCCGGGTCGCCGCGTTCTTCACCGCCTGGGCCTCGTCGAGGACGACTCGACGCCAGCTCATCTCACGCAGCGCGTCGATGTCGCGGATCACCAGCCCATAGGTCGTCACGACCAGATCCGACGATGCCACGACCAGCTGGAAGGCCTTGCCCTTGGGTCGCTCGGCCCCATGGTGAACGTGCACCCGCAGCCCGGGGGCGAAGCGTTCAGCCTCACGCTGCCAGTTGCCAACCAGCGACATCGGGCAGACCAGCAGGGTCGGGCCCTCCTTGGCAGGAAGCTCGCCACACATCAGGGCGAGCAGTTGCACCGTTTTGCCCAGCCCCATATCGTCGGCGAGCACGCCGCCCAGACCGACCGACTCCAGGAACGACAGCCAGGCCAGACCACGCTCTTGGTAGGGGCGCAGCTCACCCTTGAAACCCTCTGGGGCGGTCATCGGCGCGATCCGGTGGTCGACCTCGCCGGACAGGAGGTCCGCCAGCCAGCCCTGAGCCTCGACATCGACGACGGGCAGGCCACCTGGTCCGTCCTCCAGAGCGCCGAGGGTCGCGAGCACCTCCCCGACGCTCATCCGGCCCAAGCCGCGTGACCGCTTGGCCAGGAACGCACGGGCCCGGGCCAGGCGGTCGGCGTCGACATACATCCACTGACCGCGCACCCGCACCAGCGGCTGCTGGGCCTCGACGAGATCGGTGACCTCCTGCTCGGTCAGGGTGTGCTCCCCGACAGCCAGCTCCCAGCGGAAGTCCACGAGCCCCTCACGACCGATCACCGCCTTGGCCTCGGCCGAGCCGGGCTGCGCGGGGGTCGACACCGAGAGCTTCGCGCCCATCCGCATCGATGGGTTGGTCCACCACCCCGGGAGCAGCACGCCGAAGCCAGCGGCCAGCAGGACCGGCGCAGCCTCCGACAGGAACAGGTGCGCGCCCTCGACGTCCAGGGTCAGCGACGACGGCTTCGCCGTGTGCAAGGCACCCTCGATGCCCGGGTAGAGCCGTACCGCGCGCCCGAGCTCACCCAGCAGGGTCTCCTGCGGATCGGCGACGTGACGCGCCAGCGCCCGCAACGCCCCCCTAGCCCGCCACACCTGTGCGGCGTCAACGACCAGGCTCGGCTCCTCCGTGGACTGCAACGCGAAGTCCACCCGCCACGAGCCGTCGGGCGCGCCCTCGCCCGGCGCTGCCGCGGCCGCTCCCTGCGGCTCCACCAGCCGGAAGCAGGCACGGACCACACCGACCTGAGTGACCTCCCGCTGCCAGTCAGCCAGCGCCTCATCCAGAGCGGCGAAGGCGACCGGGGTCGTGGCGAAGTAAGGATCGGAGCCGGTCAGTGCCGATCGAAACGAGGCCACGGCGCGTCGGCGCGGAATTGGACCCAGGCGTGAGCGCACCGCCGCGTCAACCAGAACATCTGTCGCAGCGGCCAGCGACTGCACCACTGCCGCACTTCGGTCAACGCCAGCCGGGCACGAAGCTGTGAAGGAGCCGGGCAGTCCCGCGGCCAGTTCGCGCAACCACGCGGCGTCCGCCCCGGTCACCACGGCAGACCATTTCGCCATTGCCCGGCCGTCGCCCGCTTCCCGCACGCCTGGCAGCACCCGGCCGCGTCCGACCAGATCTACGGCAAACCCGGCGAGAGCCTGCAGCGCCCGCATGTCACTAGCGGCGATCGGTCGTTCACCGTCGGTCTCGACGTCGCAGACTGCCAGCAGGAATCCCAGGGCGATCTGAGAGTCCAGTGCCAGGGTCGGGACCTCCCACTGCCCTTCGACCAAGGACTCCGTGATCCGCGATGACTCACGGACTCGGCTCACCTCCGCTGAGGCAGACGGGCCCCGACCTTGGTTCGGCATAGTGAGAACCGCCGTACCCAGGGCCCCCTCGCAGGCCGTCGCTGCGACCAACGCCTGCGCGGGGACGGCGAAAGGATGAGGACCCCGTTTGGGCCGGCGACCCCGGCGCACAGGCGGCTGCGAAGGCGCCTCGGAGTCCTCGGCCCACACGATCAGCTCACCCGTGGGATCGTTCTGGATCGACCACCACGCGTGAAGAACGATCACCGCTGCTCAACTCCCAGGAAAGGCCTGCAAGGATCGCAAAACTACCCGATGAAGGGAGCCGTCTTCCATGCGGAGGATCACGCACCCGGCGCCCCATCCATGTCTTTGCACATCCGATGTACGGATGAGCGGTAAATCAGTGGTGAAGTATTGCAGCTTATCTGCTGCACTGCCATAGTTGGGGTATGACTTTTCATGGCTACGTCGGACTGCAGTCCCGCGGACTTATCGCGTTGCCGAGCGAGCTACGCCGCCGGATGCATCTGGATGAGCCGGGCGCGCAGGTCGAGATCCTCGAGCGCGGTGACGGCGTGATCGAGTTGCGAGCGGCCTTGCCAGTGCCGGCCGATCAGGCGTGGTTCTGGACCGAACAGTGGCAGCGGCGTGAGCGGGAAGTCGACGAGCACGTTGCCCGCGGCGAGGTGGCCGTGCACGAGTCGACCGATGACTTCCTCACCCACCTGGACGAGATCGATCCCCCGGCTGCGAAATCGTGAAGTTCGAGACGACCCCGGCATTTGGCAGTGACTACCGACGGCTCAAACCCGAACACCGCACCGCTTTTCGCCTTGCGGTCAAAGAAAAGTTCGGTCCAGCCTGCGACGCCTACGCGGCGGATCCGTCGACTCCCTGGCCCTCGGCGTTGCGAGTTAAGCCGGTACGCAACGCGCCCGGCGTACTCGAAATGACCTGGTCATTCGCCGGCCCCGACGGTCGCGCCACCTTCGAACTCATCACCGTCGACGATGACCTGCGCTGCCGTTGGCGCCGAATCGGTGGCCACGCCGTGTTCAAACGTCCATAGGACACCAACTTTCCAGCCATGTGCGGTCGCCGGGTTTCGACCCAGCGACCGCGTCTCAGATGTCCCCCGCGTAGCAATACGTCGCACGAATCTCAAAACGGCGGTCCGCCGAGACGGAGCGGGACGACTGAGACGTTGGTGGTCAGCGATGCGGTCACGGATCTGGTCACGGGCCACACATGCAAGAGGCCCTCTCCCAATGGGAAA
>JBDTYK010000228.1:0-4086 GCA_040005715.1 Actinomycetota bacterium
CCGAGATCGTGGCGACGCCTTCGGGGGCCAGGACCAGGGAGTAGTTGTTGCTGCTTGAGGCCCAGAACACCAGGAGGGCCCCGCCGATCAGCAGGAAGTCGACTCCGGTCTTCATCCACCACGGAGTGTGTGGTCGACCGATGTGGTGTCTGCCCTGGGCGACGGTGTGCCTTCGCAGGTCATGAAGGGCCGGTACCAGGACGGTCAGCGTGGCAATGACCAGCCCGGTGACGAAGGCGATGGCGGACCAGAGATACGTCGCGGAGGCGTGGCTGCCTGCGGGTGAGGGGCCGAAGGCCAGACGTCCTGCGACGGCGCCGATTCCGAGGCCGAGGAGACCCCCGACGGTGCCGATCAGGAGGGCTTCGACAACGGCCAGCCGGGCGACCTTGCCCGGGGCCAGGCCCCGGGTTCGCAGGAGCGCCTGCTCGGCGCGTCGCCGGTCGGCTCCGGCGCTGGCCAGGGCCGCGGTGAGCAGCGCGGCCAGGACCGCACCGGGCAGGCCGAGGAACAAGAAGAGCATCTGGGCGTACGCGGCGTCGCTGCGTGCCCCTTCCAGGGCCGCCCCCAGGTTGTTGCCGACCAGCGCGCTGCCGGCGAGCTGGGCCTCGAGGTTGTGCGCTGCTCCGATCACAGACTCGTATGCGGCGGCGGGGTCGCTGGACAGGGGAGCGTCGCGTGCGACGTGGATCTGGTTGGTCACGGCCAGGTTCGCTGCTGATGGCCCGTGGCCGACGACGGTGTTGAAGGTGGTCTCGGGCATCAGGATGATGTTGTCGGGGGGGGCCGAGGGTTGGGACTGGGGTGGCGCGCCGACTTTCTGGAAAAGGGAGTCTGCCTGGGGCAGGTCGACGATGCCGGCGACGGTGACGACGGCCGGGGGTGCTCCCGTTCGACCGATGCTGAGTGTGTCGCCCGGGGCGACGTGCAGGTTCGCGGCGGTCTGCTGGGCCAGCAACACCCCGGTGGGCGATCCGCTGAGCTGTCGGATCTCGCTGGGGAAACTCTGACGGTAGGTAGGGGACAGACCAAGGACCAGGCCGGGTCCGGTGGACTGGGTGGTGCCCCCGGCTGTCGCAGTGAACCCGGTGGTCGCCGCGATCGACACCGGCTGGATGGCCTTGACGCCCGCGGTCTTGGCGACCGCGTCGCGAACTGCTGCAGGGCTGGCGCCGGGCTGGACCTGGACCTGCCAGTCGACGGCGATCGATCGCACCGCTCGCGCGGTCATCGTCGCCTTCGAGGTCGTCAAAAAGGAGCCCAGGGCCGCGATCAGCGCGACCGCCAGGGAGATGCCAACGGCGGTGGCAAGCAGGCGCCCGCTGCGCCGGCGGAGCAGACCGCCCAACCAGGTGATCGTCATGACAAGTCTCCTTGGGAAGCGGTCGTGCGCAGGCGGCCCTCGTGCATGCTCCAGTGCGTGTCGAGGCGTTCGGCGACGCTGCGGTCGTGGGTGCTGACCACCAGCGCTGCACCGATCTGGGCTGTGGCGGCGATCAGGACGTCCATCAGGTGCTGACCGGTTGCGTGGTCGAGCTGGCCGGTGGGCTCGTCCGCGAGGACCAGACGGGGCCGTTGGGCAAGCACCCGGGCCACGGCGATGCGCTGAGCCTGGCCGCCGGAGAGCTCCTCGGGCAGCTTGGCTGCTAGTGAGCTAACCCCGACCAGTTCGAGGGCTTCGGCGACCCGGTCGCGGCATTCCTGCTCGCTGACCCCTGCCAGGACCAGTGGCAGCGCCGTGTTCTCGGAGACGTCCAGGGCCGGGACCAGGCTCGGGCTCTGGAAGACGACCCCGATGTCCTGGGCACGCTGGGTGGGGACGTTTGCGAAACTGGGCCAGGTGACCTGCCCGCGCGTCGGCAGCTCAAGGCCTGCGATCAGGTGCAGCAGGGTGGACTTGCCCGACCCAGAAGGCCCGGCGATCGCGATACGCGCACCAGATATGACCTCACAGGTGGTGCCGTGCACGGCGACAACGGCGAAGCGGCCAGAGCCGAACGTGCGTGACGCGTCGGCGCAGCAGACCAGTTTCTCGGTCGGGCTCATGAGACCACGGCCCCGTCCTGCAAGGCGATGGCTCGATCGGCGATGTGGACCACCTCGGAGCTGTGGGTGACCACGAGTAGCCCCGCACCCTGGTGGACCCGCTCACCCAGAAGCGTGAGGATCTGCTTCTCGGTCTGCCCGTCGAGCTCGCCGGTGGGTTCGTCGGCCAGGACGATATCCGGGTTGTTCGCCAGGGCCACGGCCAGACCGGCCCGAGCCAGCTCACCGCCGGACAGCTCCTGAGGCAAGGCCCGTCCACGGTCGCTCAAACCCACCTGGTCGAGTAGCTCGTCGGGGCTGTACAGCCGGTCGTTCTGGTCGCTGGCTAGCTGGGCGAGGCGGATGTTGGCGCGGACTCCCAAGTGCGGCAACAAGTTTCGGGACTGCATGAGTATGCCGATGCGTCGCGCCCTGATACGTGCCCGGTCGGCCTCGGGACGGTGGCTGACCCGCTCACCACCCACGCTGACCGAGCCACCAGCTGGCTCGTCCAGCCCTGCCAGGCAGGACAGCAGGGTCGACTTGCCCGACCCCGACGGGCCAACAACGGCAACGGTCTCGCCCCGTTCCACGGTCAGTGACACGCCCCGCAGCGCCAGGGTTTCGTCATCACCGGCACGGAAGAACCTGTACAGGTCCCGAGCCTGCAGCGCGGGGGCGTCCATCAGCTCCACCGCAGGGAGTCCGAGATAATCCGCCACGGGTCGACGTTGTCGGCGTTGGTCGGGCCGGACAGCGTGAGGTCAACTCTCTTACCCGCGCGGTAGAAGGTGTATCGCTCAAACGCGTCGCGGACGACCTTTCCGGTCACCTGGTCGGGCGCTGAATCGCCTTGGTAGGTCAGCAGAATGGCTGTCCCTCCGTGGCGGACAACAGTAGACACCTTGCCCATGGCGAACTTGGGGACCGTGGCCTTCAACGCCGGCACGTCAATGTTCGTCACCGACGCGAGAGTGGGATGGCTCGGTGCGGCCGCGGTCGACACCTCAATGTGGTTCAGCTTGTCGGTGAAGGAAGTCATCGTCCCGCCCGAAGTTCGAGCCCATCCCTCCGGGATCTTCACCGAGTACCCCGCGCCCGCAGGGCTGAACGCCACGTAGGCCGTGTTGTCGGGGATGTCACCTTGCGGGTTCGACTCAGTCACCCTGGGGGCAGGCTGGCCCGTGGTCGCCGCGGTGGTCGGCGCCCTTGACGCTGCGGTGGTCGGCGCGCTTGACGGCGCTCGGCCGGAACTGGCCGCGGGCGTCGGTGTGCCCGAGCAGGCGGCCAGGATGGCTGTGGCGGCGATGGCTCCAGCAACGGTCAGGTTCCTGCGTGGGTTCATGATGCCTCCAGCTCGCGAACGAACAACGACGAACAAACAACACTGACGACGTTAGGAAGCCGACGGTTAACGGGCGGACCGCAAACGGCAAGAGGACAGCAAAACCTGTCCTCCAGACGGCTGAGCCGTGAAGACTGCCCCTCGCGGCAGCCATGATGGGTCCATGCGACAGCGCGTGGTACGAGTAGCCGTGGCGGCGGTCGCCGTGGCCTTGGTGTTGTTCGCAGTGCCGCTGGCGATCATGGTCCGGTCGGCGTTCTTCACCCAAGAGCACAGCGAGCTCGAACGTGCGGCCCTGTCGGCAGCCCTGCGTGTGGGCCCCCAGTTCGCCACCGGCGACCAGGTGGAGCTACCCCTAGCACAGACTGACACGGCCGTCGGCGTCTACGACATGAAGATGCAGCTGAGAGCCGGACGGGGGCCCCTGGCCGCTGACCCGGTCACGCGAACTGCGGCCAGGGGCGCTGTGGCGGAAGGGCAGATCGGCAGCGACCTCGCGGTCGCCGTGCCCGTCTCGTCCGCAGAGCAGGTCGTCGGCGTCGCCCGTGCTTCGGTGCCCGCCTGGGTGGTCTGGAAGCGCGTCATCCTGGCCTGGCTGCTGTTGGCCGGCTTGGCCGTCGCCTCCCTGCTCGCCGCGATCCTGGTCGCGCGCCGCCAGGCCCGCCTGATCAGTGAGCCGCTCGAGGCGCTGTCCGCGGCCTCACAACGAGTCGCCG
>JBDTYK010000229.1:0-4022 GCA_040005715.1 Actinomycetota bacterium
TCGACGCCGGACATGGCGAGCAGGGGCAGCCGCTGACACACGCGTCGCGCGCGAAACTGCTCGTCAAGGCCGCCAAGGCCGCTGGCGCGGTCAGTTGCAGTGGCCTCGTCGTCCGCCTCATGGACGGTGACCCGGCCATGTTCAACGGTCTCTCCGAAGAGGCGCTCGCCTGCCGAAAGGCCGGGATATCGTTCGAGATCGTGCCAGGGGTCAGCGCCGTCAGTGCGGTTCCCGCCTACGCCGGTGTGCCGCTGACGTCCGCGGCCTCACCGTCACTTCACGTGTTCAGTGGTGGAAGCGCCAAGGTCGACTGGACTCGTTCGAGCGCCGACAACGTGACCGTCGTCGTGCTCGGTACGCCTGAGACCCTCGGCAAGGCGCTCGGGGAGCTGCTCGCGGCCGGTCGTGACCCGGCCACGCCGGTGGCGCTGACCGAGCGCGGCACGACGATCACCCAGCGCACCCACACCACGACCCTTGACCAGGTGGTTGCCCTCATCGGCTCGGCCAAGGTCGAGTTCCCGTCGCTGGCAGTGGTCGGCTCGACCGTGCGGCTGCGTGAGCAGCTGTCCTGGTTCGAGACCAAGCCGTTGTTCGGCTGGAACGTCCTCGTGCCGCGTACCCGGGACCAGGCCGGTTCCATGACCGCGCGTCTTGCGTCCTACGGCGCGACGAGCGACGTCGTTCCCACGATGAGTGTCGAGCCACCGCGCACCCCCCAGCAGATGGAACGCGCGATCAAGGGCCTGGTCACCGGTCGTTACGAGTGGATCGGGTTCACCTCCGTCAACGCAGTTCGGGCCGTTCGTGAGAAGTTCGAGGAGTTCGGTCTCGATGCACGGGCCTTCGCCGGGCTGCGGATTGCTGCCGTGGGTGGTGCGACCGCCGGAGCCCTGCGTGAGTGGGGGCTGGAACCTGACCTGGTGCCGGTCGGCGAGCAGTCGGCGCACGGCCTGCTCGAGGGATGGCCACCCTTCGACGAGATCCTGGACCCCATCAACCGGGTCTTCCTGCCGCGCGCCGACATCGCCACCGAGACCCTCGTCGCCGGTCTGCAGGACATGGGCTGGGAGGTTGACGACGTCACGGCATACCGCACGGTTCGCGCGGCACCACCGGCAGCGTCGGTTCGTGAGGCGATCAAGACCGGCAAGTATGACGCTGTGGTCTTCACCTCGTCCTCCACCGTGCGCAACCTGGTTGGCATCGCCGGTAAGCCGCATCCCTCGACTGTCGTCGCCTGCATCGGCCCGGCCACTGCCAAGACCGCCGAGGAGCACGGCCTGCGGGTGGACGTGCTGGCCGTCGATGCCTCCGCCTCCGCGTTGGTCGATGCCCTTGCCGAGTACGGCGTGGGGCTTGCGGCCGCAGCTGCAGAAGCCGGCGAGAGCGTCGTGCGACCCAGCGCCCGGAAACCCTCCACGCGTCGGAAGGCGAAGTAGTGGCATTCCCGGCCGATCGTCCGCGGCGACTTCGTCGAAATGACGCGGTTCGTCAACTCGTGGCTCAGACCCGACTGCACCCGGCCGAGCTCGTGCTCCCGCTGTTCGTCCATGAAGGCGCGCAGGCCCAGCCGATCACGTCGATGCCTGGCGTGGTTCAGCACAGCCTCGACTCGCTGGCCGTGGTGGCCAAGGAGGCGGTCGCTGCGGGCCTGGGTGGCTTGATGCTCTTCGGGGTGCCCGCGGTCCGGGACGCGACCGGGTCCGGCGCCGACGACCCCGAGGGGATCCTCAACGTGGGGCTGCGCCGACTGCGTGAAACCGTGGGCGACGACATCGTGATCATGGCCGACCTCTGCCTGGACGAGTTCACCGACCACGGCCACTGCGGGGTGCTCGACGCAGACGGACAGGTGGACAACGACGCCACCTTGGAGCGATATGCCGCCATGGGTCTCGCGCAGGCCAGGGCCGGGGCGCACGTGGTCGGTCTGAGCGGCATGATGGACGGCCAGGTCGGCTACGTCCGCGAGGCTCTTGACCACGCCGGCTTCACGGACACCATCATCCTGGCCTACGCGGCCAAGTACGCCTCAGGGTTCTACGGGCCGTTTCGCGAAGCGGTGGCGTCCACCCTCAAGGGCAACCGGTCGACCTACCAGCAGGATCCGGCCAACCGGACGGAGTCGATTCGCGAGGTCGAGCTTGACCTCGCCGAGGGTGCCGACATCGTCATGGTCAAGCCGGCCCTGCCCTACCTCGACATCCTCTCGGAGGTCGCGCTGATGTCGACGGTGCCGGTTGCCGCCTATCAGGTGTCAGGGGAGTACGCCCAGATCGAGGCCGCTGCTGCCAACGGCTGGATCGACCGCGAGCGGGTGATGATGGAGTCCCTGGTCTCGATCCGGCGGGCGGGCGCGCAGATCATCCTCACCTACTACGCCCTTGAGGCCGCCCAGCTGCTGCGCTGAGCCCCCCCAAACCCCTCTCCTTGCGTCGAAACCACCGAATCGGAGCCTCAATCGGCCCGATTCGGTGGTTTCGGCGCAACAAGCGCAAGAGCTGCGCTAAGTGGTCAGGCCTGGACGAGCTGGACGTCCAGGACGATCTTGACCTTCTCGCCGACCAGAACGCCGCCACCCTCGACTGCGACGTTCCAGGACAGGCCGAAGTCCTTGCGGTTGATCTCGGTGGTGGCCTCGAAGCCGGCGCGGGTGCCGCCCCACGGGTCGGCGCTGACGCCACCGAAGTCAAGGTCGAAGGTGACCGGCTTGGTGATGCCCTTGATGGTGAGGTCGCCCTCGAGGGAGTGGTTGGTGACCTTGGTCGACTTGAAGGTCATGGCGGGGTTGTTCTCGACGTCGAAGAAGTCAGCCGACTTCAGGTGGGTGTCGCGGTCGGCGGCGTTGGTGTCCACTGACGCCAGCTGGACCGTAGCCTCGACACTGGAGTTCTCGAAGGGCTGCGCAACGTTGACGACGGCGGCAAAGTCCTT
This sequence comes from Actinomycetota bacterium, assembly GCA_040005715.1. Taxonomy (GTDB): domain Bacteria; phylum Actinomycetota; class Actinomycetes; order Actinomycetales; family Dermatophilaceae; genus UBA4719. The sequence continues at coordinate 2,938 of JBDTYK010000229.1, forward strand.
GAACTGGCCGCGGACCTTGCTGACCATCAGGTGGCGGGCGCTGAAGCCGACCTCACTGTGGGAGGCGTCGACGTTCCAGGTACCGGGCTTGAGTTCGGAAAGGGTGCTCATCTGGGGGTGCTCCTTGGGTTCATGTGGTTGGTTCGTCACGAGTTGTGGTGGTTCGTTCTGCCGATGACACTAGCAGGATTAAGTTTATCTTTCAACTAAAGAAGGGTACGATTCATTCCATGAGGACAGACGCGCGTCAGCCCAGGTGGCTGGACCAGGAGGAGCAGAGCGCCTGGCGCCAGTACCTGAGGGCGAGCCGGATGCTGGAGGCGGTCCTGGACCATGACCTCCAGACCCATGGGCTGCAGCTGTCCGAGTACGAGATCATCTCGGTGCTCTCCGATGCGCCGGCTCTTCGACTTCGGATGTCCGAGATCGCCGAGCTGGTCGTGCAGTCGCGCAGCCGCCTGACTCACACCGCCGGCCGACTGGAGAAGCGCGGATGGGTACGCCGGGAGGCTTGCGTGGGCGATCGTCGCGGCGTCGAGCTGGTGCTGACCGAGACCGGCCAGGCCGAGATTGCCCGGATGGCGCCGACCCACGTCGCCAGCGTTCGCACCAACCTCCTGGACCATCTCACGCATGCCGACTTCCTGGCACTGGGCGCCTCGATGGCGGCTGTCAGCCGTGGCATCGAGGGCACCGGAGTGTGCGAGCAGGTTCAGGAAGCCGAAGAACTCGCCTGAGGCGTGGACGGGGCCAGTCGTCTGGCTGAGATACTGAGTCCATGACTGCCCCCATGACCCCTTACCCGTACGACGCGCCTGCCTCCGAGGCGCTCCTGGCCCGCGCGACTGCGGTCACACCGGGCGGGGTGAACAGTCCGGTACGCGCGTTCCGGGCCGTGGGCGGGACGCCCCGGTTCATGGCCAGCGCCATCGGCCCCTACCTCACCGACGTTGATGGCCGTGAGTATGTCGACCTGGTCTGCTCGTGGGGTCCGATGATCCTTGGGCACACCCATCCCGACGTGCTTGCTGCCGTCCAGGCCGCGGCGCTGAAGGGCTTCAGCTACGGGACACCGAGCGAGAACG
>JBDTYK010000230.1:0-3998 GCA_040005715.1 Actinomycetota bacterium
AGCCGGTCGGCGACTCCTGCCGTTTGACGGTGACCCACGACGAGCTTCGTGAGGGTGCGAACGACGAGCTCTACGGCGGCTGGCCGATGATCCTCTCCGGTCTGAAGACATGGCTGGAGACCGGGCAGCTGCTGACCACGCCAGGGTCGTTGCGCTACACCTGACCGGAAAGCTGGTCGCGCCTCCGGAAAGACGCGGTAGCGAGATCGGGACCTAGGTCCCAGTCGGAGAGGTCGGGTGATCGGATAACCTACGGTAAAGTAAGTTACGTTCCCGTAGGTTCTCCCGGAGGTTTCGAGCATGCCCTTGACGACGAGTGGTCACCCCACCCGCCCATCGACACCGGCCGACCGCGCGCTGCCGGTCGTCATCCAGGGCGGGATGGGCGTGGCCGTCTCGTCCTGGCAGCTTGCCAAGGCGGTCTCTCGCACGGGCCAGCTCGGCGTGGTCTCAGGGACAGCCCTTGATGTCGTGATCGCCCGGCGGCTTCAGGACGGCGACCCTGGCGGCGATGTGCGCCGTGCCCTGGCTCACTTCCCGGTGCCGGCGATAGCGAAGCGAATTCTTGACCGGTACTTCCGCGAAGGCGGAAGGCCCCCGGGGGAGGCCTACCCACCTGTGCCAAAGCTGGCCCTGCGCCCCAGCACTGCCTTCCTGGAGCTGTCGGCAGCTGCCTACTTCGCCGAGGTGTGGCTGGCCAAGGAGGGGCACGACGGCCTGGTGGGCATCAACTTCCTGGAGAAGGTCCAGATGGCCTCGCCCACTGCGGCATACGGGGCGATGCTCGCCGGTGTGGACTACGTGCTGATGGGGGCAGGGATCCCTAGTGAGATTCCCCGACTCCTGGACCGGTTTGCGCTTCACGAGCCGGGCTGGCTGAACCTGCACGTGGATGGCTCGACGAGGGAGTACACGGTGGGGCTGGACCCCGTGGAGCTCACCGGTGGCGGTCTGGCGCCGTTGAAGCGGCCCAAGTTCCTGGCGATCGTCTCCGCGCACGTGCTGGCTGCCTACCTCGCCCGGGAGGATGCGACCAGGCCGGACGGGTTCGTGATCGAGGGGCCACGAGCGGGTGGTCACAACGCTCCCCCCCGCGGGCGCCTCGTTCTGGACGACGACGGTCAACCAGTCTTCGGTCCGCGTGACGACGCCGATCTGGTGAAGGTGGCCGCCGTGGGGCTGCCATTCTGGCTGGCAGGCGGGTACGCGTCGGCCGTCCAGGTCAGGGAGGCTCGAGCGGCCGGTGCCGCGGGCGTGCAGGTGGGAACCCTTTTCGCGCTCAGCGCTGAGTCGGGGCTCATTCCCTCAATTCGCCAGGAGCTGCTCACCCAGCTCGCCGATGCCCGGCTCGAGGTACGTACCGACCGACTGGCTTCCCCTACGGGGTTCCCGTTCAAGGTTGCCACACTGGCTGGGACCATGTCCGACCCAGTGACCTACGGGGAGCGGCCGCCACTGTGCGACTTGAGCTACCTTCGCGTCCCCTACGAACGCGAACCTGGCGTCATCGGCTACCGCTGTCCGGCCGAGCCGGTTCACATGTACGTCCGCAAGGGCGGCGCTGCCGAGGACACGGTTGGGCGCAAGTGCCTGTGCAACGGGCTGATGGCCACAGTCGGGCTCGGCCAGACTCGCCGTGGCGGGTACCAGGAGGTGCCCATCGTCACCATGGGTGCCGACCTCGAAGGCGTGGCCAAGATGCTCTCGGACCACCCCGCAGGCTGGAGTGCTGCTCAAGCGGTCGAGCGCCTGCTGGAGTAGCTAGATTGTGGTCATGGCGGCCACGAGAAGCACGTCACCATCAGTCGAGCTGACGATCGGTGACCGTACGGTGCTGATCTCCAACCCCGACCGGGTCTACTTCTCGGCCAGGGGGGAGACGAAGCTCGACCTGGCCCGCTACTACCTCGGTGTCGGCGAGGGCATCGTCCGTGCGCTGCGGGAGCGGCCCTGCATGCTGCACCGCTTTCCTGAAGGTGTGGACGGAGAGAAGGTCCATCAGAAGCGGGTGCCGCGCGGTGCGCCGTCTTGGCTCGAAACCGTCCGGGTCAGCTTCCCCCGCTACGACCGGCATGCCGATGAGCTGTGTGTGACCGAGCTGGCGAGCGTGATCTGGGCCGTTCAGATGTCCACGGTCGAGTTCCACCCCTGGAACTCCCGGCGCGCTGATACCGAGCGACCCGACGAGTGGCGCATCGACCTGGATCCCATGCCGGAGTGCGGTTTTGACAAGGTCCGACGCGTTGCAGATGTTGTCCACGAGGTGCTTGACGAGCTTGGTGCCGTGGGGTGGCCGAAGACCTCCGGCGGGTCGGGTCTGCACATCTACGTGCGGATCGAGCCCCGATGGGGCTTCGCAGACGTGCGTCGGGCAGCCCTTGCGTTCGCGCGAGAGGTGGAACGGCGGGCGCCCACAGACGTCACGACGACATGGTGGCGAAAGGACCGCGATCCACGAGCTGTCTTCGTCGACTACAACCAGAACAGCCGAGACCACACCATCGCGTCTGCGTACTCGGTGCGGGGGGTGCCCCAAGGCATCGTGTCGACACCGATCACCTGGGATGAGGTAGCGGAGGTCATGCCGCAAGACTTCACCATCGCCACGGTTCCACCTCGCTTCGCCGCCCTGGGCGATCTTCACGCAGGGATAGACGCCGCGGTGTTCTCGCTGGACCCGCTCTTGCGCTGGTCCGAGCGGGACGAACGGGACGAACCTGATCAGATGCCTCCGCCGACCTGAGGCAGGGGGATGGTGCCCAAGGCATTCGTGGCGCAGAATAAAAAAACCAAGGCCCCGAACGTCTGGGAGGACGTCATGACTTCCACTGTCGGTATGCCGGAGCTGGTGCCGGTCCTGTCTCGAGGTAAGCACCGCAACGCAAAGCGAGGTGCCTGCTTCATGGAGATGGCCTCGTTCCTCGCGGGCGAGCGTTGGAGCGATCACCCTTCGTGCACACACCCGCTCCTTGCCGGCTTGGCCCGCCTGGTCAACGACACGGTCTCTGATGCCCGGCGCCCCCAGCTCATTCCGCTGATCCCGTCGGTCATCGGGCTGACCAGCGACGACCTTCACTTCGATACGGCGATTGCCTTACGTGCGGCGCTGACCGCCCTCCCGATCGCTTCTGCATCCCGGCAGCACGTCCTGGCCACTGCCGTCGTGGCGTGCGAACGCGTCATCTCCGGGCTCGACGGTCGCGACCGGGACGCCATCAGCGCACGAAGCCGAGCGGCTCTCGACAAGGTTCCCGACGCTGCATCGTGGGCTCGGTCCTTCTCGGGCGGGCTACCCGTATCGGCGCGAACGTTCCGTATTCGGACCGCGCCTCACATCCTCAATGTCGCGGTGGAGGGTATTTCCCTGGCGTGTGCGCCTGACGTGGAACAACGGTTGGTCGACCTGCTCGCCGCAACCATCGCCGAGTGCCAAGGGATGGTCGCTCGCGAGCCAGCCACCAAGGACAGCACCGTTCGCGCGCTCGCCTGACCCACCCTCGGTCGTCACGGGTCGTTGACCACTTGCGCACCGGGATCTCAAAGACGGCTGCTCAGACACCGATGGTCGCGTATTCTCAATGATGTCAGCATTGAAAAGTTTGCGACGTGGGTCCGCGACGAACAGAGACGGAGGCGCTGATGCCTCCAGCCAGCGCCGCGCACCCCGTGGGTGCGGACCCCCTTCTGGCGCTGTTCCAGGAGGTCACCAGCGCGCGAGAGGCGATGGTGCTGGCGCGTCGGGCGCCCCTGGGGACCCCCGGCCTGGTCGAAGGCACAAGGACTCGTCTGCTGCGCGCACTCGAGGCCTATGCTGCCGAGCTTGACGCCCGGCACCTTCCGGTACCCTACGGAATCCGCGATGACCTTCGAATCCAGCGGCGGACCCTTGGCAAACCCTTTGAGCGCGACCACCGCTAAGCCCGGTCGGCCGCAGCTGCGGCCGTGGTACTTCGTCCTTTGCTTCGGCCTTGTCAGCTTGTTCGCCGACATGGTCTATG
>JBDTYK010000231.1:0-3997 GCA_040005715.1 Actinomycetota bacterium
GTGAGCATCGACTCGATGACCTTGGCGATCGTCTTCATGATCATTCCTTTCGTTGGGGGCGGGGGGAGCGCCCGATCGAGGCTGGGCCTCGATGCCGGTTGGCGTTCCGAAGCAAACTGATCGTGACAGGAATGCAAGACGAAGCGACAGATAAAGGCCTGTGGCTGACATTCACACCCTTAACATGGGGAAATCGGCATGTCGGTTACGGTCGACAACGTCGATTTAGGGCGATTTGAACTCGATTGCCATTTTAAGGGGCTGTCCCCTTGGCCCAGGTAGTCCCCCGACTGCCGGCTATGCAAGAATAGCGGTGATCGCACCCGAACGGGCCATTTATTTGCTAGATCTCAGCCGAACGGGCCATTGACCGTCCCACATCTTAGGAGCACCACATGAGCAAGCGCGCCCGCAAGCGCCGCTCCCGCAAGGGCAACGCAGCCAATCACGGCCGTAAGCCCAACGCCTGAGCCACGTTTCACAGTTCGACCGCTCTCAAAGCCCCCGGCGCTCCCCTCACGAGCCAGGGGGCTTTTTGGGCGGCCAGTACCTCGGCTCGAGCGCGTCAGCCCTGGATCTCAAGGGTGATGGTGGTGATGCGGGCCAAGATGTGCATGCGCAGCTCGGTCGGAGCCGACTCGCCACCGCAGGAGCGACGCACCAGCTTCTTCAGCATCTGGTCCACGTCGTACTCGTCCATGCAGGGGCCGCACTGCGCGAGGTGCTGGCGAATCTTCGCGCAGTCATCCGGGCCCATCTCGCCGTCCAGGTACTCGTAAACCTGCATGAGCGCGTGGGAACAGTCGATTTCTTCGTGCTCGTGAGAGGTCATGGCTTGACCTCCTCGACGACGAAGCCTCGCTCGCGGGCGTAGTCGGTGAGCAGTTCGCGCAGCTGACGCCGGCCCCGGTGCAGCCGGGACATCACCGTGCCGATCGGCGTCTCCATGATCTCGGCGATCTCCTTGTAGGCGAAGCCCTCAACGTCGGCAAGGTAGACCGCCAGCCTGAAGTCCTCGGGGATCGTCTGCAGCGCACGTTTGACGTCGCTGTCTGGCAGGTGGTCCAGGGCCTCGGTCTCAGCCGAACGCAGACCCCTGGAGGTGTGCGACTCCGCACGGGCCAGCTGGTAGTCCATGACCTCGGCCGCGTCGGACTGCAGTGGCTGGCGTTGCTTCTTGCGGTAGCTGTTGATGTAGGTGTTTGTCAGAATCCGGTAGAGCCAGGCTTTGAGGTTGGTGCCGGGCTTGTACTGGTGGAAGGCCGCAAACGCCTTGGCGAAGGTCTCCTGGACGAGATCTTCGGCATCGGTCGGGTTACGCGTCGTTCGCAGCGCAGCGCTGTAGAGCTGGTCGAGGTAGGGCATCGCCTGAGCCTCGAAGCGGGCAATGCGTTCCGCCGGCGTCTCGCTCGCCACGTCCAAAGTCGACTCGTCTGCGTCCGAGTCGAAAGAGCGAAAGTCGGCGTCGAGAGCCTTCGGTGTGCCCTTGGGGGCCTTCTGGTCAGCTGGCATCACCACCCAGCCTAATGCCGGTCCAGGACCCTTGCGCTCCGGAGCCCACCAGTTGGGCGCGTACCCGCTCACCGGAGGCAGCTCGGCAGTCAGCAACACGGTGCTCCCTGGATCGTGGTGTCAGTCATGTTGGTCATATGGGTCAACGCCGCCGAAGGCGCAGGGCATTCCCTGGCCCGCGATCACCCAGAGATCACCCCGCGATCACCCCGCGATCCCCAGGTTTGCGAGGAAGGCGAGGGCGGCCTCCATGACGTCAGTCGGTGTCCTGCTGAATGAATGACTGCCGCTTGCCGCGAACACCTCTACCGCTCCTCCCAGGGCGGAGCGGACGTCCTGGGGACTACCGAAGGGGTCCCTCTCCCCTTGTATAACGGCCAGCCGGGTCCCAGCGCCGGTCACCAGGAGCGCCTCCGAGGCCCTGGACTTGTCGGGCTTCCCGGGGGGATGCAGGGGGAACGACAGCGCCAATACGGCATCGGCACCAACGGCTGCGGCCGTCCGACAGGCCACCCGCGCGCCTGCGCTACGGCCGCCCACGACCAGCGGCCGCGGTAGCGCACCCCGCCCGGAAGTCAGCGAAGCCATGACCGCCAACCACGCCACGTCAAGCTGCCCCGGAGGCGTGGCGACCTTGCGCCCCGAGACCCGCCAGGGCTGCTCGACGAGCACGACGAGCCAACCGTCAGCGCTGAGGGATGTCAGGGCCTGCAGGTCGGCCGACCACGACGACCCGCCAGCTCCGTGCCCGAGCACCAGCGAGCCACATGGGCCGGGCGGGCGCCAGACATACGCCCGCGCGATACCAACGGGGGTATGAATCTCCCTGACGCTCTTGCGAACCGGCACGCTACTCACTCACCGATGATCTCGCCGGTTGCCGGGTCTACGGCTCCCACCAGGTCCGAACGCGCCGCCGGAAGGAGCAGCTGCGGACTGTTGTTGCGCGAGGAGTTGACCGCCATGCCGACCGGATAAGCATCGAAACGCCCTGGCTCGGAGGACTCCAGATGAGCCCGGACCGAGGCGGGATCGGTCTGCGTCGGGTCAAGCCAGTCGCCCCATTCGCCCGGCTCGAGCACCAGCGGCTGACGGTCATGTATCCGGTCCAGTCCGGGCTCGGCGGCAGACGTGATGATCGCGTAGGTCGTGAGCCAGGAATTAGGGTCGTCCTCGGGCAGCGACCGGTCATGCCAGAACTCATAGAGCCCGGCCATCGCCAACGTCGCGCCATCGGATCGGTGGACGAAGAACGGCTGCTTGCGCGGTTTCCCTTTGGCATCAACGGCGGTGGGGCTCACCTGCCATTCGTACCAGCCCTGCGCAGGGACCAGACACCGACGAGCCGCAGCTGCAGGGGCGAAGGACGACTTGTCCAGCAGGGACTCGGCGCGCGCGTTGATCATCCGCAGCCCGACCTTGACGTCCTTGGCCCAGCTCGGCACGAGCCCCCAGGTCAGCAAACGCAGCTGGCGCTGCGGCTCGACCTCGACTCCACCCCGAATGGCTCGGGTCAGAACCACCGGCGCCTGCTTGGTTGGCGCCATGTTGAAGTCCGGCGCTCCGGCAGGTGGGCTCTGCGGGGCAATGAGAATGCTCCGCCCCGGCTGCGCTGTGCGGTCCAGCTCAACCTCGAACTCCTCGATCAGATCCTCGGGGCGCGAGCTGGACGCGTATCGACCGCACATGCCCTTAGCGTAGGGACGCGCAGACATCGACGAGCAAGTACGGTAGGGATCGCAGGAACGACACAAGGGAGAGCACAGATGACCGTGGTTCGACGGATCGCCCGACCGATGATGGCCGCCATCTTCGTGACGAGCGGCCTTGATACGTTGCGCCACCCAGCCAAACCCGCTGAGACGGTAGCGCCGCTGGTCAAGACGCTGTCGGGGCGGTTGAACCTGCCCGACGACCCGGAGCTGATCGTGCGTGCCAACGGGGCCGCGATGCTGCTGGCCGGCACCATGCTGGGTTTGGGCAAGCTACCCCGGCTCGCAGCGCTGGGTCTGGCGGCAACTCTTCTTCCGGCCACTTATGCCGGACACGCGTTCTGGACCGTCGAGGACCCGGTTGTGCGGGCGCAGCAGCGAACCCACTTTCTGAAGAATGTCGGCCTTCTGGGAGGCGTCCTGCTCGCCTCGGTCGACACCGCTGGTGAACCCGGCCTGGCCTATCGCGCGAGGCGGGTCGGCTACGAGGCACGTCGCCAGACGACACTGGCCAAGCGGGAGGCGCGTCACGCCGCCAGGGCCGCCCGTCGTGGGGCCAAGAACCTCGTTGACTGACTGGCTGTCACCGAGCGCATCCGGTCCCATTGCCGCCACGGTGGCGCTGCCGGGGAGCAAGTCTCTGACCAACCGCTATCTCGTCCTGGCCGCACTGGCGAACGGCACATCGCGGCTGAGGCGGCCTTTGCGCTCAAGGGACACCCAGCTGATGGCCTCAGGGCTGCGCTCGCTGGGGGCCTCGGTGACGGACCTGC
>JBDTYK010000232.1:0-3991 GCA_040005715.1 Actinomycetota bacterium
CTAACCTCGCTGTCCGCCTCGAAGAGGCCGGCGTGGGAACCGCACGCGCGTGGCTCGCCATGCAAGCGGCCTACGACCTCGCCACCGAGCGAGCCGCAGGCACCCCGAAGGTCCGCCGCCTGCAACCAGTCGCCTAGACGGCAAACCCCAGATCATCGACGCCGCCACCATGGTCAGCTGGCGGCTGAAATGACACACGTCGTCCACCAGTGCGGATCGCGCCAGTTGTGAGAGTTCACTGTCCGCGCCTATGAGGGAAGGATTTCCCGGCCGTCACCCAGCCAGGGCTGGTGCGCAAAGAGGAACCTCCCAAGGCGACGTCACGACGTTCAAGGCGTCGGCGACTGGCCGTTCCGTCGGGGATGACGATCCACCACTGGGAGCTATGCGCGCTGCGTGCGGCATGAATTCGCGGAGACCTGTGGCCAGGGCAATTCATCAGGGTCTGTGTTGGGCTCAGCGGTAGTCGGCCCAGACCTTCTGGTCGACTCCGTCAACGGTGACCTCACCGCCATAGGGCAAAATCCACTGCGGTCGCGTATGCCCAAACGGCATCCCGACGCAGACGACTGCATCGGGGTTGTACCGGCCGACCACCTCGATCGCGGCGTCGCGCTGCTGGGCGCGGTGGGCGGCCCGTTCCTGTGCTGACGGCTGCTTCTCGAAGCTCGATGCAGGAGGGCGCGCGACGAGCACCGCTTCCACCGCTGCGAGCAGTCCCCGCTCGCCCAGGGACCGCAGGATCCAGCCGAACTCCCGGGCCGGGATGATCTCCTCGCTGGCCTCGAGCAGGAGCACCCCACCGTTGAGCACCGCTGCGTCTGCGGGGAATCGCCCAGCGGTGAGGATCCACTGGACGACCTCGATGCAGCCGCCCCAGGTCCGTCCGGTCACGGTGCGGGCTGGACCGGCCCAGGTCCACGGCACGGTCGGCTCGCGGTCACCGTAGTGGGTCAGCGCTGCCGGGTCGGCCCAGTCCTTGCCTGTGTCCTCGGACTCGCCCGGGTCGGTCACCTCGAGCCGTTCGCCGGTCAAAAGGGCTGCCAGCAGCGCCGCGACGTGACACGGGTCGACCGCCGGGCCTGGACCAAGCTGGACCTGCGTCGAGCCGCCGTAGAACCCGGCGACGCCCTGCGTCCATAGCCAGGACAGCAGGTTCGTGTTGTCGCTGTAACCCAGGAACGGCTTGGGGTCAGCGCGCACGAGCTCGGGATCGAGATGAGGCACGACCGTGATCTGGTCCTCCCCGCCGATCGTGGCAAGGACAGCCCGGATGTCCGGGTCGCCGAAGGCCGCGTTGAGGTCAGCGGCCCGGTCCTGCGCGCTGGCGCCGACCCGGCGGGTCGTCGGGTACTCGACCGGGACGAGCCCGGTGATCGCGGTCAGGCGCCGCATCGCCTGCTCGTGCACCGCCGGAGCGACACCGGGAGCCGCGAACGAAGGCGATATCACCGCCACCTTGTCACCAGGATGAGCTTTTCGGGGATGCACGAGGTCGTCAACCATGTCCCATCCGACCATCCGCAGCAGTTCTCCCGCCACTTCCTTTTCTGTCGAGCGCTCAGCACGAGTGCCGATCATCTTGTGATTTCCGACACCGCAGGAGCGGTGGGCCTTTTGACGTTGTGTCAGTTGTTCATCGACGAGATCGTGCTTCACCCCGGTTAAGGGCGGTTTCACGCGTCGGCGGGTCCGTCAAACACATTGGCAGGAACAGAGGAAGTGGGCGGTTGGTCAGGGTGCTCGTCGAGCGGTGATCACGAAGGCCGCCGACTCGCCCTCAAGCGGGCCGGAGCCCAGCCTCGTTACCATCTGCTCGGTGAGCTGAGCCACGAGGACGTCGAGTGCTCCCCGTTCCTGGAGGGCGAAGCGCAGCGGGGTGCCGAGGCAAAACCCCTCGGTCAGCCCCTTCGCGGACGAAGCGGTCCCAGTCAGCACGACGCGCTGCAGGCTTTCCACCTGTAAGCCTCCGGCGTGCAGGTCGGCTCTGATCTGGTCTGGGTCGGTGTACCCGTGAGGCACCCGCGCAATGAACCCCGGCAGGTTGTCCGGGAAAATGGTGCTGAGACTGGCCATCATCGCGGCGGGGAAGGGGGAGACCTCGACGACGTCCCATACCGCGAAGAGCAGTGTGCCACCCGGCGCCATGACGCGGGCAGCCTCAGCGAAGGCAGCGGGCTTGTCCGGGAAGAACATGACCCCGAACTGGCAGACCACCAGGTCGAACGAGCCGTCGGAGAATTGCAGCGCCTGGGCGTCCGCCTCCAGCCAGGTGGCACCTGGCTCCCGCTGAGCGGCCCAGCTCACCATGGCTGAGTTGAGGTCCGTGGCAGTGATGTGCGCATCAGGCAGCGCGCGGGCGAGTGCGCTCGTGGCGATCCCCGTACCTGCAGCGAGCTCCAGGACGCGTCCGGGAGCGATCTCCCGCGTTAGGCAGGCCAGGTGCTCGGCGAACGGGCGGAACAGGGCAGGGCCCAGCTCCCGGTCGTAGACCTCGGGCATGGACTCGAGCCACGTCACGTCACTGCTCATGGAGCCATCTTCCATCGGGCGGGGCCTACCGTGCGAACAGCCAGGTCTGAACCTTTGCTTCGCGGTCTTCGGCGCCCGGTGGGGCATCCCTTACCGAACGTCCACCCGCGCGGATCGCGCCATAGGAACCTTGACGTGCGTACTGGTCGCTTCCGCTGTTGAAGGTATGGCCGGGTGCGTACGCTTAGCGGGCAGCGCCGTCGTGCTCGGTGGGCTCGCCGGCCCGGGGTTACCACGCACGTCCCATCGTCCCTACGCCGCAGGAGGGGCGACCGTGGCAGACCACGCCGTGCACCAGTGGTTCCGCGACTCCGAGCTCGTGTGCCCCCGGTGCGGGGAGACGATGGAGCTCGGATACCTCAATGCTGGGAAGGGCCCATTCCGTTGGGTCCTTCACCCCAAGCAGCACCGGACCATCTTTGGCGGTGACCACATCGTCAAGCAGCACTGGGTCCATGGCCGGCACGTCGCTCCAGCGGCACGATGTCAGGCCTGCGCCTTCGGTGTGTTCACCGGCCCTGGCTGATCAGGGCATCGTGACGCCCCAAACTTGACCACCAGCCATGCCCGCTCATCGGCAGGTCAGTGCGCAGATTCGGCCAGCGCCGTGAGCGGTAAACGCCTGACGCTGATGAACGGACTGATGTGCCCCACGGGGACCGTTGCAGGGTTCCACATCTCTCGCGGCTCAAAGAGGCGGCCCTCTCGACCGCGCGGATCGCGTGGATCGCGTGGATCGCGCGTTACCTGAAGCCCGCGCAGTGCGAGCACAATTCGTATGACGGGTACGGGTGGTCACGGCGTGGCCCGAAGGTCGGCCCGGTCCAACGACTTTGGAGGATGTTTCGGATGACGGTGGAGCGAATCGTGGACGACCCGGCTGCGGCGGCAGCGTCGATCGCATCCGGCGGCCGCCTTGAGCGTCATGCTGTCGCCATGGTGCTTGATCTGGCGCAGGCCTCGCCTGTACCGCTCGTGATCGCAGGCTTCTCGATCGCGCCGATGAATTTGGACCGTGTGATCGAGTACGGCGAAGTCGTGGGTCGGGCGTATCCACCAGAACATCTCGATCACGAGTCCGCCGATTCCCACCCCGACTCGGCCGCACGAGCGATCATCGACCTCATTCGCGGCGAGACCATGGGGCCCTGGATCGCCGGTGCATCGCTCCACGTCGCTGACCACAACGACCGCATCGTCGGTCAGATCCTCGTCAACGAGACCACCGCCAGCGGTACGTCTGTGGCGCGACCATTCGTCACGGACATCTGTGTCGATCCCGCTGCAGCCGGCCAAGGGCTTGGTACCGCTTTGCTCGCGGCGTCCGCCGGTCACCTGGCAGACCTCGGCTGGTCGACCTTGAGCCTCGTGGTCACGGTGGGCAACCCAGCGCAGCGCGTGTACGAACGGTTGGGCTTCCGCGTGACCGCCGAGTCGTGGCGGATCGAGACCGCCGGCT
>JBDTYK010000233.1:0-3987 GCA_040005715.1 Actinomycetota bacterium
GTGAAGATCTCGACCTCGATGCCGCGTTGGGCCAGGCGTTTGGAGACCTCGACGACGTACACGTTCAAGCCACCCGCGTCACCTGTTCCAGGTTGGTCGAGTGGGGAGGTGTGGACGCTGAGCATCGCGACCCGGCGAACCTTCGGCACTGCCGGCATACGTCTTCTCCTCGTCCAAGGACCTTGCTGTGGACCCTCAGTCCCAACGCAGGGACGCCACGGAGTATTTCGGCCAGAGGGTGGTCAGTCAGTCGGTCGCGGTGGCCCGGCAGATCGATGGCAGGTGATTTGGCAGGTCGTCAGTAGGCGGTTGGCACGTGGTGACGAACGGTCAGCGGTTGTAGTCGTCCTCGAACCGCACGATGTCATCCTCGTCGAAGATCCCGAAGGCGATCTCGAGCAGTCGACCGGGCACGTTGCCACTGTTGGCGATCCGGTGCCGGGACCCCAGAGGCACCCAGACTCGTTCGCCGGACTGCGCCGCCCAGCTCCGGTCGTCGACCTGGACGTCGAGTGGGTCGTCAAGAATCTGCCACATCTCGTCGCGGCGCGCGTGGGTCTGCAAAGAGAGCCGCTGGCCCGGGTTCACGGTGATGATCTTGACCGTGACCGCCTCGTTGTGGGCGAACTGCTCGAACCCGCCCCAGGGACGCTTGTCGACAAGAACCTCGTCGCAGCGGTTGGTGGATTCAGCCATATCTCCCTCAGAGTTCTGATTGGTGCCGGGGCCTATTGTGCCGTGTCGACCGGGCTGCTGCTTGGTCGAGGCCCCTTTCCCGTTCAGAACTTTCCCCCTTCCGGTTCGGGAAGTTTCCGCTTTCCCGTTCAGGTCCCGCTGCTTTCACCGTTCAGGAGCTCTTCCGTATTCCGGGCATGTCCTGCCGCTTTCCCCGTTCAGAAGCATTCCGCTTTGCCAGTTAGACTCCTGCCGATCTCACTGGTTCAGGAACTGGCCGATCAGCTCCCGCATCGCAGCCCGGTGACGCAGCAGGATGCCGCCCGGAGGCAGGACCTCGAGGCGCGCGTGCCCGAGTGAGGCAGCCAGCTGTTCGGCCACCCGGACCGGGTGGTCAGGGTCCTGTTCCTGCGCGATGACCAGTGCCGGTGCGTTGACGGCCCCAAGGACGGCGCGGTCGACCAGAGGCGCTGCGGCGGACGGCTCGAGCCCAACGGGTGGGTCATCGGTTCGAGGCTCGTCCAGCGAGGCCGGCAGGGCGAAGACGAGTCGTTCGAACCGCATCGGAGTGCGCGCCAGCAGGCTCAGCAGGGCGCCGGCCCCCATACTCACCCCCAGCGCCCGGGTGGCCCCGATGTGGTCGGCCACCGCAGTGAGGTCAGATTCGAGCGCGGCGTACGTCATGGGCTTCTTGGCAGGCGAAGATGCGCCGTAGCCGCGGAAGTGAAAGAAGGTACGACGGCCCGCGACGCCAGACCCGAATGGCCGAGTCGTGTCGATGGACCCGGTGGCCCCGTGCGCGAAAACCGTTGCGGGCAAACCAGACCCGGTGGTGACCAGCTCGATCAACCCGTCCGGACTTTCCAGCAGCGACGTGACCCGCCGTGCTGGACCTGCCGTCACCAGGGGCCGTAGGGACCGTTGTTCGAGCCGCGTCCCATCACCTGGCGCAGCGCTGGGCGCACGTCCGCGAGATAGACGCCCGAGCCGACCACGGCAAAGATCCATTGCAGCGAGAACGGTGCCGGAAACAGGAACAAGCTCAGGAGGACACTGACCCCGAGTATCGCCAGCCAGAACTTCTTGGTCCTCTTGCCGGCCGCGGTGAACGCGTCCGGGCGGTGCCGCAGGGCATCTACGAGGCCGAACCCCGCGAGAATAACCGCGCTGCCCGCGAACACGATCGCGATGACGATGTTCAGGCTCCCGAAGATGGTGGACATGTGCCCACCCTACGGTGCCGACCGCAGGCTGACATCGCTAATCACCGCGGCGATGGTTTCTATCCCGACCCGGCCAGGCCCGCTACGTGGCCATCGACGTACCACGTCTTCGGATACTCGCACCGTCCTCAGATCCGACCGCATGTTCGGTTCTCGACTGATCGTCAGATCCCGACCGCATCTTCGGTTCTCGACAGATCTTCAGATCCCTACGGCCTCGATCGACCCGACCCGCTGGCCATGGCCGAACACCGGCGCATCGGCCATCTCGTCAATTACCTGGGCTTCAATACCCAAGCGCCGCAACGCTGCTGCCATGACGACCGGCCTGGCCCGTTGGCCACCGTCGGCGACCTTGATCGCAATGGCGCGCCCGTCCGCCAGCCCGACGGCGTACACGCTCTCTGCGCCGTCCTTGGCGATCAGGCCGGGAACCCCGCGGATCAGCGCGGTGACATCCCGCCCGGTCCCACCAAGCCACTGCGGATAGTTCCGTATGGCGCCCGCCAACCGGGCCTCGTCAGTACCGTCCGGGGCCGAAGCGATGCGGGAGAATGCGCGCGCCAGCCCGGTCAGGGAGACCGCATGGACCGGTGCGCCACAGCCGTCAACTCCTATGGCGGCCGCGGGCTCACCGCTGAGATCGGCGAGCGTCGCTGCGATCAGCTGCTGCAGCGGGTGCTGCGGGTCCCGGTAGGTCGCGGTATCCCACCCGGCCGCAACACACGTGGCCAACATCGCGGCATGCTTGCCTGAGCAGTTCTGCACCAAGGACGTGGCCACGTGTCCCGAGGCGATCCAGGCGTCGTGCTCCAAGGCGCCGTAGGGCAGGTCCGGGGTGTTCTGCAGGTCCTGCTCGCCGAGCCCGGCGCCCGCGAGGATCCGCTGGACGCCGTCGAGATGGAACGCCTCCCCCGAGTGGCTCCCGGTGGCCAGGGCAAGCAGCTCGCCGTCAAGGTCGAGGCCGGCGCGCAACATGGCCAGCGCCTGGATGGGCTTGCTGGAGGACCGCGGAAAGATAGGACCACTGACGTCCCCCACCGCCAGCAACGTCGACGCGTCCGAACCCAGAGCCACCACGCTGCCGTGATGCACGGACTCCACGAAGCCGGAGCGCACCACGTGGGCGACCACGGGCGCGTCATACAGGGAGACTCGAGCTCCGTCATACGAGGAAACACGCTGCTGACTCACGGCGGCGAGCCTACTGCGCGGCGTAGACAACAAAGACACGGCCGGCGTCGCGTGAAACGACACCGGCCGCGCCTTCATCGCTCAGCTGCCGAACCGGACAGCTGAGGTCTTTGTCAGTCGCCGATCTTGGGCGCGGCGGCCTTGACTGCAGTGGAGGCCGCGGTCGCGGTCTTGCGGGCGCTAGTGACCGTGGCCTTGGTCGCGCGCTTGGCCGTTGCGGTGCTCTTGCGGGCGGTGACGGTGCGCTTGGTCGCGAGGCGGGTGGCCGGACCGGACTTGCGGGCGACCCGCACCGGGGTCTTGGCCTCGAGGCGAACGGCCTTGCGAACCGTCGTGACGGCCCCCTTGCCGAACGACACGGTGGTGCCGGCCTGGGCCAGCAGGTCCTTGGTCGCCTTCTGGTTGCGAAGTCGCTTGACCAGCTTCTCACCGCGAACGGCAAGCTCGGTGTATGTCGTGTGCGCCTTGCCGGCGGCCTCAAGGGTCTGGTTCAGGGCCTGTGCGGGGATCTGCTGAGCCTGCTCGGCGACCTTCTCGGCGCGCTCGGCGACCAGCTGGGCCTGCGCGGCGACCTTCTCGGCGCGCTTGGTGGCCCGGTCCCGCAGGGCGCTGACGTGGAAGTTCGGGCGTGCCGCAAGGGCGCTGGCCTGGGCCTGACGCACCTTCTCGACGGCGAGGTCGGTAACCCCGACGGCTGCGTACACGGGCGTGGTGTCGGTAACGGTCTTGCGGATGTCGCTGACGATGGTCATGACGTGTTCTCCTTCGTGTTGGGCTGGGGGGTTCTGCTGGCTGGTGAAGACGTGCGGTTCTGCGGGCTTGCTGTCCGAGCCGGGGTTGTCGTCGGAGCTGGGGCTGTGGCGTGTACTCGTTTTGCGCCCCGAGCTGGGGTTGT
>JBDTYK010000234.1:0-3968 GCA_040005715.1 Actinomycetota bacterium
ACGTGCTGGCGATCCCGGGGACCATGCCGATCGCGACGCCGAGCAGGCAGCCGCATGCTGCGACCAGGAGTGCCTGGGAGGCGGCAACGCCACGGCGGGTATGGCGGGTCGCCCCGACCGCGGCGAGCGTCGCCATGTCGTTCTGGGACTCCGCGAGCGAGAGAGCGCCGTCGAGATGAGCGAGGCGATCAGCACGAGCAGCCGTGCGACGGAGAAGGTTGCGCTCGTGCCAGCGGGATGACGGCCGGGAAATCCTTCCGCTCATGGCGATGAGCGGACGTCCGCTCATCAGGGTTATGCACGTGATATTCCGGGTCCGGACCGGGCGACCGAGTGATCTGTCGAGATGCTTCGTCCTTGCGCCGCGATCGGGGAAACTCGCCGCATCTTGTTTCCCGGTGTCCAACCACTGTTCCGCGCCTTATTGAAAGTGCCGCAATTTCGCCATTTCGGCACGATATGACCTGCCGTGCGGCTACTTTGACTGCGGGGACTATCGATGAGCCGCCCAGGCGAAGACAAAACCGTTTGATCCTGCAGGGGGTGACATGAGTCGGAATCTGGCGAACGACTTCGAAGAGCTCGAGGTCGAGTTGAGACGTGCCCGTCGCACTGGCGCTGAGATGTCGGCGTTGTTGGAGATGCTGGAGTCAAATGCGCCGGTGGGTTTCGGTTTCGTGGATCGTGAGTTCCGGATGATACGGGTGAACGAGACACTGGCGGTGTTCAACGGGTTGACGGTGGAGCAGCATCTTGGTCGCCTTGTCGCCGAGATCGTGCCCGAGTTGTGGCCGAATCTGGAACCCCTCTACCGAGCCATCATGGACGGCGGAGAGGCGGTCCGTGGCCTCCAGGTTGACGGCCGTACCGCGGCCGACATGAGCCGAATGCACCATTGGCTGTTGAGCCTCTACCCGGTGTTGGTGGCCGGGGAGACAATCGGGATCGCGATCGTCGTGGTCGACGTTACCGAGCGCACGGACGCCGAAGACGTCCGCTTGCGGCTGGCCAGGATCGTCGAGGATTCCGGTGATGCGATCTTCAGTGCGACTCCTGAGGGTGTGGTCACGAGCTGGAACTCCTCCGCTGAACTGCTTTTCGGATACACCGCCCTGGAGCTCGTCGGTCAGGCGGTTGCCGTGCTCGCACCGGCCGGGCTCCTGGGCGAGCAGCAACAGCAACGGGCCCGGATGAATGCAGGCGGCTGCACGGAACGGCGTGAGACCACCCGCCGTCGCAAGGACGGGAGCCTGGTTGAGGTGCTCATGACGGCCTCACCGTCCACCGACGCCACCGGCTCTGTGGTGGGTGCGTCAGTGATTGTGCAGGACATCACTGAACGCCTCGCCATCCAGCGGGACTTGCAGGCCAGCCAGCGTCGCCTGGCCGAAGCCCAGCGAATCGCTGAGATCGGCAGCTTCGAGCTCGACCTGCTGACCGGTGAGCTGACCTGGTCGGCGGAGCACTACCGGCTCCTGGGCTTGGACCCCACCCTGAAACCCGCCCCCGACTTGTTCATACCCTTGATTCATCCTGACGACCTGCCGGCAGTTGCTCGGGCCTGGCAGCAGTCCACCGAGCACGGGGTCGGATTCGACCTGCGCTACCGGGTCATCCGGCCGGACGCCGAGCAGCGCTGGGTCCACGGCTTGGCGATGGCCGAAGCGGCTGAGGACGGCACCGTGCTCCGGCTGGCCGGCACCCTTCGGGACGAGACGGACCTGGTCACCGCCACCCGGGAGCGGCTAGCAGCCGAGACCCGATTCGAAGCCAGCTTTGAACAGGCCGGGATTGGGGCTGTGATCCTGGATCTGGACGCAATACCGACCCGAGTGAACGCCTCGGCGTGCGGAATGCTGGGACGGCCTGCGGAACTGCTGGTGGACCGGGCGTGGGATGAATACCAGCACCCGGAGGACGGACCGATACGCGAGGCGGTGATGGCGGTTGGCGCTGCCGGTCACCACAGCGACACCTACGTCGGAGAGCGGCGCTTCATCCGCCCCGATGCCAGCGTCGTGTGGACCTCGCTGAACGTCACCCTGGTGCGAGATGAGTCGGGCCAGCCCCAGTACTACCTGGCCCAGTTTCTGGACATCACCGAGCGCAAGCAGATGCTTGACGACCTTGCCCATCAGGTTCTGCACGACTCGCTGACCGGGCTGCCGAACAGCACCCTGCTGACCGACCGGCTGGGCCACGCACTAGCCCGAACACACAGACGCCATTGGCAGCTCGGGGTCATCCACTTGGGCATCGACCGGTTGAAGATGGTCAACGACTCCTTCGGCCATGGTGCCGGAGACACCCTGCTGAGCCAGATAGCCGCCAGAGTGAGCGCCACGATCCGAGTCAGCGACACCGTCGCACGCTTGAGCGGGGACGAGTTCGTCATCGTCTGCGACGACGCCTCCGCGCTGAGGGTCGAGAAGACCGCCGAGAGAGTCCTGACTGTCATGCGTGAGCCTTACTACGTCGGAAAGCGCGAAGTCAAAGTCACGGCCAGCTTGGGCGTCGCCAATGCCGATGAGGGGTCCACGCCAGAAAGCCTGCTGCGCGATTCTGACGATGCCATGTATCTGGCCAAGAGTCTTGGCCGCGACCGGGTGGAAGTGTTCGACGAGGTGCTCCGAGCCAAGGCCGATCAGCGGCTGAACCAGACCACAGCGCTGCGGCACGCACTGGAGCGCGACGAGTTCAGCATTGTTTACCAACCTGTCGTCGAGCTGGCCGCCGGCTCGATGGTCAGCGCCGAGGCCCTCCTTCGTTGGGATCACCCCGACCTCGGCCCGATCAGCCCCGCTGAGTTCATCCCGATCGCTGAGGAAACGGGCCTGATCGTTCCGATCGGGATTTGGGTACTTGAGCAGGCGTGCCTACAGCTGCGCCAATGGCAACGCACCGACCCGTCGATGACCGTGGCGGTGAACCTGTCCGTGCGTCAGATCCTGGCCCCCGACCTGCTCAAAGAGATTCAAGGCGTCCTTAACCGCACCCAGATTCCCCCGGAGAGCCTCTGCCTGGAGCTGACCGAAAGCCTCTTCATGCAAGACATCGACCACTGCGCCAAGGTGCTTAACGGTCTTAAACACCTAGGTGTCCAACTATCCCTGGATGACTTCGGCACCGGCTACTCATCGCTGAGCTACTTGAGCCGATTGCCCTTCGATGTCGTCAAAATCGACCAGTCATTCATCCGTGGACTCGGAGTCAACCCCCACGACACCGCCCTCGTCGCCGCCATTCTCTCGATGGCCGGCGGGCTAGGGCTTTCCGTGACAGCCGAAGGCATCGAAGATCAGTCTCAGCTCGCCGCCCTGAAGGATATGCGCTGCCCGCGGGGACAGGGCTTCTACCTCGACCGCCCGATGCCCGCCGAAGCCATCGAACAGCTCCTGAAACAGACACACCAATGGAGTCTCGACCTCCCACCCCGCCCTCCCAGCCCGCCGACGATCAGATTCCGGCCAGCAACTCGGCTGTGTACGGCCCCTGCCGAAGTCGTGTGCGCATCTCAACGCTTCGAGTGTATGGAAGGCGGGTTCGATATCTGAAAGTGATGACCGAACGACCCTCTGCACCCTGCCGCTTCGGCGCAACGGTCGACGGCCAGGAGCGGTTCTTCGACGCCAGTTCGCTCATGCATTTCAGCGACGGGCTGCAGAAGGATCGCTGGTTTCACATCCGCGACCTGAGCGCCTTCGACGAGTCATCGCTCGCTTCTAGCGGCGAATCGGGTTGTCCGCCGGTCCTCCACCATGGGCCGAGCCCTCCTAACCGGCGGCCACCTCGTTCTCTTCCGGGCGTGCCAGCGCGGTCGGCCAGATGCGTCATACCGCGAGAGACGTGGAAACGCTGCAACGGTCCCCGTGGGTCACATAAGTCCGTTCATCAGCGTCAGGCGTTTACCGCTCATGGCGCGAACAGTGAACTCAGGTTGCCGGTGAACGAGGTTCATTACATTCGTC
>JBDTYK010000235.1:0-3940 GCA_040005715.1 Actinomycetota bacterium
CTGGATGATCCCCGGCAAGATGGTCAAGGGCATGGGCGGCGCGATGGACCTGGTCCACGGCGCCAAGAAGGTCATCGTCCTGATGGAGCACGTTGCCAGGGATGGCAGCCACAAGATCGTCCAGGAGTGCTCACTGCCACTGACCGGCAAACGCGTCGTTCAGCGGATCATCACCGACCTGTGCGTCATGGACGTGACCGACCACGGTCTCGTGCTGCGCGAGCTGGCCGAGGGCGTCACCGAGGACGACGTCCGCAAGGGCACCGGGCCGGCCTTCACGGTCGACCTCTCCTGAGGCGACCTCAGAGCGGAACTCGGGCAGTCACACAGAACTCGTTGTAGATGAACAGCTTCCCGGCTCGGCGCGGGAACGGGAAGCTGAACGAGCGCTCCGGCACAAGGCCCAGGGTTCTGGCCAGCGCGGTGAGGTCCGAGTCCTGAGCGAACCAGACATGGGTGGGATCACTGTTGTACCCGCGCTCCTGGGGACAAACCAGGAAGACCCGGCCACCCGGCCGGACAAACGGGAGGTAGTCGCGGAGAAGGTTCAGCGCCTGCTCGCGCGGCATGTGCTCGATGACGTGAGCGACCAACAGCCCGTCGAAGCCACCCGCGAGAGCGAGGTCGCCGTCGAGGAACTCCTTCACCGTGTAGGCCTCGAAGCCCATCGATCGGGCTAACCCAACGGACTCCGTGTTGTGGTCGACACCGACCGAACCCCTGGGCAGGACGCCGAGGTTGCGCCCGATGCCGCAGCCGACGTCGAGCGTCCGGCCCAGACCCTGACGACGCAGGTTCCAGTGGTAGGGCGCCTGCACGTGGAGGAGACGCTTCCACCAGAGCGTCTGTTTGCGGCGAAGCCGCTCCGCGTAGTCCGGTGTGTCAGTGCTCACGAGAGACCTACCCCCTCAATCCGGCCGAGCTGTAGTCGGCGCAACAAGTCAGCTGACGTGGTCGCAACACCGACCGGGAACGGTGTGAGACTTCGGCGGTCGAGCTCGGGCCACACCCGCGACCGCAGGCTCAGATCCGGGGCCTGCAGGGCCGACACGCTCGATGCTCCCAGCACGATGCGCGGCGACCTCTTGAAGAGCCGGCGCATCTCGCCCAGAACGGCGCCGATGGTGATCGCGCGCTGAGACGCCATGATCTTGGTGACCACCCTGGTGCCGCCGGCCGAATGCTCCCGACGCAGCCGCGCCATTCCTTCAACGATCAGGCCCGCGCAGTCCGGGGCAAAGAAATAGTCACGCAAGGTGTCCAGCGAGACGTAGATCGACAGCGGCTGGCCGGTGAGGTGGCTCCGACAGATCTGCGAGACCAGGCCCTGCGCCTTGTCCAGGTTCTGACCTGGCCCGTAAAGGTTGGAGATGCGACCGATCAGCGCCGGCGTGCCGGTCTTGATGCTCCAGTCAGTGACCAGAGCCTCGGCATCCAGCTTGGCCTGGCCATAGGGTGACAGCGGTCTCACCGGTGACGACTCGTCATAGGGCGGCGCGCCCACTCCGGCATACACACCTCCCGCTGAGGAGGCGAAGAACAGCGATCCGCGGGCCGGCTGTGGTGCAGTCGCCAGGGCGGTGAGCGTCTCACGGAGGGCACCGAGCTCCAGCTCCAGCGTTTCCGCCGTCGTGCCGGTGACGCCCGCGCCGGCGCACCATGCCACCGACCACGGCCGGTCACCTGCCGCCGCCAGGAACTGCTCAGCCTGGGCTCCTAGCTGGCCGGCCCCTGCGGTGGGCGCACTCCACACGATCGGTCTGGCCGGACGCCACAGGTCGCTCGAGCCACCCATTGCGCTCTCAACGCTCTGGCCGAGCAGCCCCCCACGTCCGATGACCCAGGTGAGCGCCGGCCCGGTCGTCACGACTGACCGGAGTGCTGCTGATCGGCCCGACCCAGCGGGCCATCCTTGGCGTCGCCCACGATCAGATAGAGCGGCTTGCCCATGGCCATGTTGACCGCGACACCGATGTACTCCGCGATCACACCGAGGGAGAACAGGATCGCGCCAGTGCTCACCAGCACCAGAACCATGGTGGAGGTCCAGCCCTGAGGTGTCTCAGCGGAGATCAGGCGAACCACGAGCAGGTAGATCGCGTAGGCGATGCCGCCAACCGCGAACAGCGCGCCCAGTGCGCTGACCACACGCAGACCGCGGGTGCCGCTGGAGAGAGTGAGGCGCCAGAAGTGCGACAACAACCGCCTCGTGGAGTAGCCCGACTGCCGGTCACCCTCACCCCGAAGTCGCACCGGACAGGCCGCGGTGGGGCCAGCCACCCATCCCATGGCGACGTCGAGGTAGACCCCCGAGCCGGCATACGCCGCAACGCTTCGCCCGATCTCACCCAGGACCAGACGGTAGCTCTGGAAGGTGCCTTCGCTGCTCCCGGTCAGAAAGGTCGAGAAGAACCACTTGACCAGGCGGGAGCTGCCGTTGCGCAGCACGTTGTGTGGCGGCCGGTTGACCGGCTCGGCATAGACGAGCTGCGACCCCTGGGCAAGCGCGACGTCCAGGAAGCTGCCGATGTCCGCCGGGTCGTGCTGCCCGTCCTCATCCATCGTGACGATCCAGTCGCCGCTGGAGGAGGCCATGCCCGCCAGGGTCGCCGGATGCTGGCCGAAGTTGCGGCTGAGCCAGACGGGGCGGACGAAGTCGTGTTCCGCAGCGAGCGCGCGGATCACCTCATCGGAGTGGTCGGGGCCATGGTCGTTCACCAGGAGCAGCTCGGTGACCTGGAACTCATGGCCATCCGCCGTCCGGGTCGGGATGGCCAGCTTGGCGATCTCCTCGACCAGAGCCGCGAGCGTGCGCTCACCCTGGTAGACCGGGATCACGACCGAGACGCGGTGCGGCGTTTGCCGTGGTTCGCTCATCGAGTCGGACACGGCCTGAGCCTAGTGCGCATGCATCCGGCGCCCCACCCAGAGGTAGGCCAGCCGGCGAACCAGAGCCATCCCCACGGCCATGGCGTCACCTCGCCACAGGTCCGGCCCGCTCACCAGCCCGGGCACCTCGCTGGCCAGCTGGTGGTGGAAACCGATCACCTGCCCGGACTGCTGGCGGGCCAGACGCACGCTCCACTGGGTGCTGCTGAGCCGGAAGGCTGCCAGCGCTGTGCCGATCCCGAAGAAGTCGCCAAGGAGCAGAACGTTGGCGTAGGTGGACTCGTCGATCACGAACGGGTGCCGGCCGTCCCATCCCCCGGCCCGCTCCAGGGCTGCTCGCCGGATCAGCACACAAGCGGGCTCGCCGAAGATGTTTGACCCGGTCACGACGGTATGACGGACCGCCACCCTCCCCGGGACCAGCCCGGTGAGCCCGGCCAGGCCCCTTCGAGCGGTGACGGGGTCTCCGCGGGCGTCGATGAGATCGCGGCTGGCGGCCACCAGGACCACCGAGGGGTTGGCATCCATTGCCTCGACCTGCCGGCGCAGGCAGTCGGGATAGATGAGGTCGTCCCCGCACACCAGCTTGACCAGCTCACCGCGAGCCTCGCCGGTGACCCGCTCCCAGTTGCGTGGCGCGCCTCCACCCATCTCGGTGGTGAGCAGTCGAACGCGTGGGTCGGCACTGTAACGCTGCAGCCGTTCCCAGGTCCCGTCCGAGCTGGAGTGGTCAGCCACGACCAGCTCGAAGTCCTCGAAGGTCTGGGCCAGGATCGAGTCGATCGTCGCCTCGATGAAGCTGGCGTTGTTGTACGACGGCACGACGACCGACACCCGAGGGGTCACGTCGGCCGCCGGAACGAGTAGTTCTTGTGGCCCACCCAGCTCATCACCGAGGTGAGAAACACGATCATGGCCTGGGCCAGCAGGACTGGCAGATGGCCGAACTCGACCAACAGGGGAAGAACGACAAGGTTGACGGCCAAGGCTGACAGGTAGACCGTCACGAACCGCCACAGGTCTGCCAGCACGTGCCCTCGAACCTTGAAGA
>JBDTYK010000236.1:0-3939 GCA_040005715.1 Actinomycetota bacterium
TACCGACTTCACCACCCGGCTGCGCACGGTCGACGAGCTGCGAACCGCACTGACCGACGACCAGCTGGTCGTGTACTACCAGCCCAAGATCGACCTGCTCACCGGCGAGGTCCACAACGTGGAGGCGCTGGTGCGCTGGGACCACCCGACCCGCGCCCTGCTCTACCCCGATGCGTTCCTGGCCCTGGTGGAGGAATCGGGGCTGATGCGCGCCATGACCCGGGTCGTTCTGAACATCGCCCTGGACCAGGCTGGGGTATGGCGCGCTGAGGGTCGACACCTCACTGTGGCGGTCAACCTCTCGGCCAGCTCCATGATCGACAACGAGCTGCCCGACGAGATCGCCGGCATGCTCGCCGTCCGACACCTGCCGCCGAGCGCCCTTCAGCTGGAGATCACCGAAGACTTCCTGATGGCCGACCGCAACCGCGCCCGCAACATCCTGACCCGGCTTCGGGGTCTCGGTATCCAGATCTCGATTGACGACTTCGGCACCGGGTTCAGCTCACTGTCCTACCTGCGTGACCTGCCCATCGACGAGCTCAAGCTGGACCGCTCCTTCGTCCTGCCCATGGCCGACGATGCCCGTGCTGCCGCCCTGGTCGCCTCCACCATCGGCCTGGCCCACAGCCTTGGCCTGCGCATGGTCGCCGAGGGTGTCGAGAACAGCGCCGACTATGCCGAGCTCACCCGCCTGGGCTGTGACCAGGCCCAGGGCTACTACGTGTCCCGACCCGTGCCAGCCGCCGAGCTCGACCACTGGCTCAACGCCCGTGAGGCCACCCATGAAGTCACGGACATCACCGACCTGGTACCCGCCACGCGCATCGGCAAACCAAACGCTCCGGCTTGAGCGTGGCTTAACGCCCACAGATCCAGCTCGTGAGGCTGAACGGCCTGGCCGAATGGGTCTCGCCGATCGTGCGCACAGCTAGGGCCAGTCGCCGGAGCCATCGGATGACGTCACATTGGGTCATCTTGCCCCTTGCTATGACATCGCTATGACGTCATACTGATGTCATGGATCTCTTGCCCTACGTCAACGACCTCCAGCATCAGCTGGAAGTGGCCGCCGAAGCGGGCGGCGAGGAAGCCCGTGCACTGGCCGAGCGCCTCACCGGGCCACTGGAGTCAGCCACGCGCCTGGTCCTGTTGGAGGCGCTCTCTGTCGCTGCCAGCGAGATAACTCGCGAGCTCGCGCCGGGCTCTGTCGATCTCGTCCTGCGGGGACGCGACCCCGAGTTCGTCGTCACATCACCACCGGCCAGCCCAGCCTTTGATGAGGCCCCTGAGCACACGTCCGTGGCCGCCACCTTGTCGGTTCAGAGGATGCCGGATGACGTTGATGAGGGTGGTACGTCGCGAACCACACTTCGCCTGCCCGACCACCTCAAGCAGCGGATCGAGGCGGCAGCCGCCCGCGAAGGGCTCTCGGTCAACACGTGGCTCGTCCGCACTGTCGCTGCCGCCCTTGAACCCAAAGATCACCCCACCGTGCAGCGCGCCCGGCTTGGCGGCGAGCGATATACCGGCTGGGTTCACTAGCCGGACCCGCCAGCCATCACCGGACATACCAGCGACCTTCAAGAACGTCGTCAGAAAGGGAACCCTGCCATGCCCGTCTTCTCAACACCCGAACCGATCTTCGTGACAATCGAGCAGGGTATGGGTGACACCCGGATCATCGCCAGCGAACGCAGCGACACAGTCGTCGAGGTGCGGCCGCGAGACGACTCCAAGGCATCTGATATCAAAGCCGCGGAGCAGACGCGCGTCGAGTACACAAGCGGAAGGCTTCTGGTGAAGACACCGAAACAGCGCATCTTCATCGGCGGAGGCAGTGCAGTCGACGTGACCGTCGAGGCGCCGGCCGGCTCAAACGTGCAGAGCGACACGGGCATGGGTGACATCGGTTGCGAAGGTCGGCTCGGAGAGTGCCGAGTCAAAACCGGGATGGGCAACATCCGCCTGGAACAGACCAGCGCCCTGCACCTCAAGACCGGCATGGGCGACATCGCAGTGGATCGCGGGGTGGGCGATGCCGATGTCACCACAGGTTCAGGCGAGGTGCGAATCGGCCAGATCCAAGGGGCTGCAGTGATCAAGAACTCGAACGGTGACACCACGTTGCGGGAAGTCACCGCTGATCTGCGCGTGAAGTCGGCAAACGGCCGGATCACCGTCGACCGGGCGCACGCTTCAGTCATCGCCAAGACCGCAAACGGCAACATCCGGATCGGTGAGGTCATCCGCGGCGCGATCGAGCTCCAGTCCGCCGCCGGCGAGCTGGAGGTCGGCATCCATGAAGGCACCACGGCCTGGCTGGATGTGAGCTCCCGGTACGGAAGGGTTCGCAGCTCGCTGGACGAGACCAGCAGCCCCGAGCCGTCGGATGCCTCCGTCGAGGTCCGGGCCCGCACCGCGTATGGCGACATCATCATCCAACGTTCGAACCTGGCCAACCGGAAAGGGGCCATCTAGCCATGAACCCTCAGATTGCCGGAACCCTGCAGGAGAAGAACCTGGCGATCCGGGTCCACGGATTGCAGAAGTCCTACAAGGAGCTGGATGTGCTCAGGGGCGTGGACTTCGATGTGGCCAGCGGGAGCATTTTCGCGTTGCTCGGCTCAAACGGTGCCGGCAAGACCACGATCGTGAGGATCCTTGCAACCCTGCTCAAGCCGGATAAGGGCACGGCAAGCGTCAATGGATTTGACGTGCTGTCCCAGCCGGCGCGGGTGCGGGAGTCGATCAGCCTCACCGGACAGTTCGCAGCGGTGGATGAGATCCTCACCGGCCGGGAGAACCTGGTCATGATCGCCAGATTGCGGCGGGTGGAGAACCCTCGCACGGTTGCAGACGACCTGCTCGGACGATTCGGCCTTGCCGAGGCGTCTGGACGCCGGGTCTCGGCGTACTCGGGCGGAATGCGCCGCCGCCTCGACATCGCCATGAGTCTCATCGGCGACCCGAGGATCCTCTTCCTCGACGAGCCAACCGCCGGACTCGACCCGGAGGCCCGCATCGAGGTGTGGCAGGTGATCCAGAATCTCGTTGCCACCGGCACAACGGTTCTTCTTACGACGCAGTACCTGGAGGAAGCAGAGAAGCTCGCCGACCGGATCGCGATCCTGCACGAGGGGACGATCATCGTTTCCGGCACCTTGGCACAGCTGAGGTCGTTACTCCCGTCCGCGAAAGTGGAATACGTGGAACGCCAACCCACGCTGGAGGAAATCTTCCTGGCGATCATCGGAAGCGACAGGAACGCTGAGAGCGACAAGGAGGTGCACCGATGAACAGGCGTCTCTCGGGCGACACCGGTGTGATGCTTGGGCGCTCAATGCGACACGTCACACGCAGCATGGACACCATCATCACGGTCACGATCATGCCGATCGCGATCATGTTGTTGTTCGTCTACGTGTTCGGTGGCGCCATCTCGTCCGGCACCGACAACTATGTGAACTATCTGATGCCCGGCATCCTGCTCATCGCGATCGCCAGCGGCATCTCCTACACCGCCTTCCGACTGTTCAACGATCTGCAGAGCGGCATCTTCGAGAGGTTCCACTCGATGCCGATCGCCCGTTCTTCCGTCCTGTGGGGGCACGTGCTGACCTCGCTGGTGTCCAACGCAATCTCCGTGTTGGTCATCGTCCTTGTGGGGCTTCTCATGGGCTTCCGCTCGTCGGCGGGGGTGCTGGCCTGGCTCGCCGTGGCAGGGATCCTCGCGCTGTTCACGCTCGCGTTGACGTGGGTCGCGGTGATCGCCGGACTGTCGGCATCCTCCACGGATGGAGCGAGCGCCTTCGCATATCCGATCATCTTCCTGCCTTTCATGAGCTCTGCGTTCGTCCCCACCGACACCATGCCCGGGCCGGTGCGCGCCTTCGCGGAGAACCAACCGGTCACCTCCATCGTCGACACGATCAGAGC
>JBDTYK010000237.1:0-3937 GCA_040005715.1 Actinomycetota bacterium
TAGACCGTCACGAACCGCCACAGGTCTGCCAGCACGTGCCCTCGAACCTTGAAGACCAGGTTCCGGTAGAGCACAAACCCGAGGAGCACGCTGATGATGTAGGCGATCACCAGCGCGACCAGGTAGAGCCGGTGCCCCAGGAGCAGCAGGAGCAGTGCGAACAGCGTGTAGCCGAACACCGTGTTGGTCGCACCAACAGCAAGAAAGGCAACCCGTTGGTCCTTGACGACGCGCAACAACCAGCCAGGTGGTGCCGAGCTGTCGCCTGGGCGAACGGTCCCAGGACTCACGGTCACCTCC
This sequence comes from Actinomycetota bacterium, assembly GCA_040005715.1. GTDB lineage: Bacteria > Actinomycetota > Actinomycetes > Actinomycetales > Dermatophilaceae > UBA4719. The sequence goes on from JBDTYK010000237.1 coordinate 301, forward strand.
TCTCAGTTGGCGCTCTGACGGCCAGTAGCCCAACGTAGGCTGTCGGCGTGACTTCAACTCCATCTGTGCGCATCGGTGCGCACACCATCAGCCGCGACGAGCGCCCCTTTGTCATCGCGGAGATGTCGGGCAACCATAACGGTCATCTGGAGCGCGCCCTTGCGATCGTGGACGCCGTGGCTCGAAGCGGTGCCCAGGCCCTGAAGATACAGACGTATACGGCGGACACGATCACCATCGATGTCGACACCCCGGCATTCCGGGTCGAGGACGACCACGGGCTGTGGGGAGGTCGAAACCTCTACCAGCTCTACCAGGAGGCGCACACTCCCTGGGAATGGCACAAGCCGATCTTCGACCGGGCCCGCGAGCAGGGGCTAGTCCCCTTCTCCAGCCCGTTCGACCCGACCGCCATCGCCCTCCTCGAGGATCTGGGGGTCGAGGTCTACAAGACGGCCTCCGCCGAGATCGTCGACCTGCCGCTGATCCGCGAGATTGCCGGCACCGGCAAACCGATCATCATGTCCACCGGCATGGCGACCATGGGCGAGATCGACGCCGCAGTGGGCGCGGCCCGCGACGGAGGTTGCTCCGAGCTGGTCCTGCTGGCCTGCACATCCTCCTACCCGGCACTGCCGCAGGATGTGCGCCTGAACAACATCGCGCTGCTCGAAGCGGCCTTCGGTGTGCCTGTCGGGCTCTCTGACCACACCCGGGGCATCGGCGTCTCCATCGCGGCCGTGGCCCTGGGCGCCGTCTGCATCGAGAAGCACGTGACCCTGGATCGCGCGGACGGCGGTGTCGACTCGGAGTTCTCCCTGAACCCCGAGGAGCTCACCCTGCTGACCCAGGAGAGCGAAGCCGCCCGGTTGTCATCGACGCGCCCGCCCAGGGTGGGACCGACCAAGTCCGAACAGGCGGTGCTCCAGCTTCGTCGGTCATTGTTCGTCGTGGCCGACGTCAGGGCCGGGGACACCCTCACCCGCGAGAACGTGCGCTCGATCAGGCCGTCGGGTGGTCTGGCGACCGACCAGATCGAGATCGCGCTTGGCCGGACCTTCAGCGTGGACGTCCCCCGGGGTACGCCGCTGACCTGGGACCTGATCTGAGCCGGATGGTTTCGGCGCGGGCTCAGCTCTGACAGTCCCCGACACGGTAGATCGCCACGGTGAGGCCCCGGTCGATCGGCGTCAGACCCGGCGTCCTGGAGAGGTTGACGAGTCCCGAGTAGTCCGCCTGCCGGATGTCATCCACGAAGAACAGGTCGCGATCCTCAACCACGACCCCAACCTTGAGACGCTTGAGCGCGGCACAGACCGCGGGGTCGGTCGTGAAGGACTTGAACTGTTTGGAGACCAGGGCCACGTCCGGGGTGGGGTTCGAGCTGGTATGCGGGATGACCACCCCATGGCCTGACCAGATGGGCGAGAACTGGGCCCCGCTGAACGGGCTGCCCAGAACCGTCTCATCAGGATGCAGCTGGGTGGCGAGTCTCTCGTACAGAACCTGCTCGTCAGCGGTCACCATGAGGTGGGCGAAGTTCACGTTCTGGTAGCGGTTATGGAGGACTTGCGCGCCCTCGCCGAGACCCTGGCCGGGGATCACCGAGAAGACCACGAGCATTGCGGCAGCCGCGATCCCCAGCGCGCGGCGAGGGGCCAGAACGCGGCCGAAGACGTCAGCGGACACCCGCCCGACCGCACGCCCCAACGCGTCAGCCGCACTGGTGATACCGATCGCTGCCAGAGGCACCGCGGTTATCGGGATCAACGCCGCAACCCGCTGGGCGTCGTTGTACCAGAAGCCGGTCAGCTCGCGAGCCAACCAGGTCGACGAGCCGGCACAGAGCATGTACAAGAAGACGAGGAAGACGTGGCTGACCAGCAACCAGCGCAGCCGGGGAACCTTCAGCAAGCGGTAGCAGCCCCACAATGTCGCGGCACCCAGCACCCAGCTCGCCTTGGTGATGATCGTCGAGAGAGTCAGCGCCTGTCCCAGGGCCTGGTTCATCGTCATGAGGTTGTGCCAGTTGAAGTCACGTACGGAGTTCAGAGCCGGGACCAGGTTCATCGACGCCCAGAGACCGAGGGCAACCAGCCAGCCCAGCAGCAGCCACAACAGCGCTCGCCGAAGCTGCCTGGGGCCCGCGGCACGGCTGCGGACGACCAGTCGCACCGAGTGCAGCGCGGCGCCGATGACCGCCCAGATCCCGAGGGCGAACACCGCACCGGGATGCGCAAAGAACATCCCCACGACCCCCAGAAACCCCACAAAGAGAACCGTCCACCAGCTCAGTCCCGGCCCCAGTGCCGCGCCTTGCCGCACTGCGGCTTCCTCGATCTCGTCCAGCGTGGCGCCATCAGCGGTCAGGCCGGCTGTGCCGATGTCTTCCTGCGCCTGAGGAGACCGGGGCATCAGGTGGATCACCATCAAGGTCAAGGCGATCTCGGCCGGCATGGCTGCCAGCGACAGGACGTTCGGCCACAGGACCCCGTAGCTGAGCATGATGTAGGGGAACAACGTGATCGCACCGCTGCACAGACCCAAAGCCAGGATGGTGATCAGCCGGGCGTGGGGCAGGATGCGCGAGCAGAGCCACACCATCGACAACGGCCAGACCACTCCGCCGATGGCCCAGCCAACCGCGTTGGCACCGATCGCGACGTTGACCCCCGTCAGCGCGCTGGTCAGTGCGGTCAGGTCGTGCCACAGCGGCGGGTACCAACCCGTGGCAGCGGCACCAGACGCAGCGCCGACGTGGCCCCCGTCGGGGAACCCGGAGTGCATGACCGCCAGCACGGCGTTGTAGTGAAAGCCCGCGTCAATGGTCTGTGATGGCAGGTCAGGGTCGCGAACACCGAGCACGAAGTTCACGGCAACCAGCCCGGCGGCCAGACCTGCAGCCGTCAGCCACCAGGTGGTCCGACGACTCGGCCGCCACCAGCCCGGTGACGGCGCCCCGCCCAGGAAGGCGCCCCGCACACCACGGATCGAGAGCTCCGTCCGGTCGGACCCTCTGCGGGCCGACCACCACTGGATCAGTACCCGCCCCACGACTGCGACCAGCGTCAGCACCCCGAGCGAGACCGCCACCGGGGCGAGGCTCCAGCGCCCGAAAGCTGCAGGCACCATCAGCGTCGCGATCGCCAGGACACCCAGTGAGCTCAACGGGGCCAGGCCCAGCGCATCGAAACCGCGAGCGCCCAGGCCCAGGTTGACGACGAGTCCGGGCACCACCAGTAGCAGCGCCGCCACTAGCGCGGGAAGAACGGCGGGGGCCCAGTTCTGGATCACGAGATCACTCGTCGACCCCGCCGCTCTCGAGCTGCGCGCCCTCGGCGAAATGCGGGGTCAGCTTGTTGTCGACCATGCTCAGTGCGGCCCCGATCGCCATGTGCATGTCGAGATACTTGTACGTGCCAAGGCGCCCGCCGAACAACACCCCGTTCTCCGCCCTGCCCAGGTCGCGATACCTCAGCAGCTGTTCACGGTCCTTGGCGGTGTTGACCGGGTAGTAGGGCTCATCCTCACCCGCCGCGAACCGCGAGAACTCGCGCATGATCACGGTCTTGTCGCGCGGGTAGTCACGCTCGGGGTGGAAGTGGCGGAACTCGTGGATGCGCGTGTAGGGCACCTC
>JBDTYK010000238.1:0-3904 GCA_040005715.1 Actinomycetota bacterium
ACTCTCAACTGCTGCCAACGGTAAAGCCGCAGGTCAAAGCCCACATGACCACAACCGTCAACGAACCTCAACCATGCGGGACAGATTCCGCTTCAACGTCTGACTCCGCGCGTTTGCGCAGGTCGCGTCAGAGGGGGTTTGGGCTCCAGGGTCCGCAAACAGTCCGCAAGAATCTGAGGACAGGTTTGCGCATGAGCTTTCTGAGGAGGCCCGCGAGAGTCGGAACGGCTCGGAGTCTTGCCTCCCAATGTGTCTGAGGCGGCGGGAGGCCGCATGGTGCGACGACACATCCGGGGTGACGCGGTGCTCTTGTGATGGATCGCAAGGCCGCCAACGAGCTAAAGGGAGGGAATCCGAAGGAGCGGTTCGGGCGTCCAAGACGTTTGTCTGAGTCCCTTGATGCACCTTCTGACGCGTTCTTCAATGGATTGGGTCCACTTTTACCATTTGTCTGCAAGGACGTTTTCCGAGGTTTAGGTTGAGCCCCGAGGGCCAGGATCCGATTGAAGGGGAAACCGATGAACCGCCGTGTCGTTTCGGGATTTTGCGTGACTGCCACTCTTGTGGCGCTCATGGGTGTGCTGATGGTCCCAACCGCGCCTGTCGCCTCCGCTGTCGTTGGTGGAAGTTGCTCGATCGTGGTTTCCCCCACGGTGGCGGTCGATCGCCCGTACAAGTTGATTTCAGCCACCCTAGGTTCGGACTGCGCCGCCTCGGGCGCGTCCTTTGACTCGTGGGACGTGCGGCATTCCTACTACGGACCCAGCGGCAGCTTCATCTTCGACAACACGGGCTCTGACACCGAGGCCTTCTACGACTGGGAACACTACGGAACTTATTACGTAGAGCCGAGTCTCGCATTTGACTCGGATTACAATGACTTGACGCAGAACACCGTTTCCTACGTTGTGAAGTCCGCGTCACGGGTTGGGGTCTCCGCAACGCGTTTGGGGTCATACGTGACGGTCAGCGCCTGGGCCACGTACTACAGCCCGGCTGCAGATGGATTCCGCCCGTGGGTGAGGGCCAGAGCTGCCCTCCAGTACCGCGCCTGCAACACATGCGCATGGACGAGCCTGCGGGCCATCTACACAGGGTCGACAGGGAAAGCCGCATACCGGGCCTACGCGCCGAAGGCTCGGTATTATCGGGCGATCTCTACTGGAACAACAATGGTCTGGGGTAAGACCAGCGCTGTCATCGTTCGCTGATTCAACTTCCTGAAATCGGCGGGCGTAGGTGAGTGATTGGTCACATCGGGGCAGATGAGGGGCGGGAGATCGTTCCCTTACCCGAAGATGATCGCGGGAGGCACCTCATGAAGTTTTGCAACGGCTGGAATTCACAGGTTGATGGCCGGCGATCGTTCTGGGATGGCCCAGTCCCTTCTATACGTGAGGAATTGGCTGAGCTCAACCAGATGACCGAACCGCCTGTTGCCGTAGTCCCCGCGGACGAACCATCTGTCGAGCGAGTCCCGGTGCTGGCGAGGCTATAAGTCCAGGATCAGCGGTCTGGTATTCGGCGGTTCCTGACTCGATGGGGGGCATATGAAAGGCGTCATAAGATCGCTCGGCGCGTTTATGGCGGTAGTGCTGCTGCTGTCCGGCTGCGGTACGGCCTCGGATACCCCGACTGCGCATGTGGCGGACGCTCAGTCCACGCCCAGCTCCGGTGATACCCAGATTCCCACCGAAACCGCCAGCCCCAGAGGTGTGGCCGTCGTACCCGTCGCGACGACTGCCAACCCCAAACCTGCGGCAGCGGGAACTGCTCTGGCCGCCGTCGCGAAGCTGACCGTGAGGGGCCGTGCACCGAAGACCGGCTATACCCGGGCACAGTTCGGCCAGGCCTGGTTCGACACCGACCGCAACGGCTGCGACACCCGTAACGACATCCTTCGACGTGACCTGGTCAGCAGGCAGATGAAGAACTCCTGCAAGGTTCTGGCTGGGACCCTGGCTCCAGACCCGTACACCGGCACCTCTATCCGGTTCGTCTATGGCGGCGCGAGCGAGGTTGACATCGACCACCTCGTTGCCCTCTCGGACGCCTGGCAGAAGGGGGCCGCAGCGTGGCCCGCCGGAAAGCGGCTGGCGCTGGCCAACGACCCCCTCAACCTGCTGGCAGTGGACTCCTCAACCAACCGGTCAAAGGGCGATGGCGACACCGCGACCTGGCTTCCGCCCTATAAGGCTTTCCGATGCACGTATGTCGCCAGACAGGTTGCCGTGAAAGGCAAGTACGGCCTATGGGTCACATCCGCTGAGAAGGCGGCCATGACCCGTGTCCTCGCTACTTGCCCGAGAATGGCTCTGCCCGCTAAGGGGTCGGCTCCCACCATCGCGGCGCTGCCCGCTGGCCAGCCTGCACCTCGGCCCGTTACGGCTCCTGCTCCGGTCGCTAGGGCGATCTCCTATGCCAACTGCACCGCTGTTCGCGCAGCGGGTGCCGCTCCCATCCATCGTGGGGACCCTGGATTCGCGAGCAAGCTCGACCGTGACGGGGACGGCATCGGCTGCGAGTAGCTGCCCGGCCAGTGTGTCAAGAGCCCAAATTGACTGCTGCTCTCTACGCCGTTCGCTCGAGGACACAGTCGATCGGAGGGCGGATCGTTTAATCGCAGGGGATGCGGGCGAATCGGATCCGGAGGAGTTCTGGGCGCCGGTCACCCCAGTCGTGACGAAAACCATGGAGGGCTCCATCCTCGCGAGGAGGCTTTCCTGGGCCGGGCTCGGAGGAGTGAACGTGGGCTGGGATCGACTTCGGTGGTACCTCGTCGGAAGAAGTCGGCTTGGCGTCGGCGCAGGCGAGGCGGGAGCAGGCCCGGACGCCCCCGACCCCATCCATGAACTACCGAGGCTGAGGCGCAACCTGACCGAGCGGCCGGCCAGCCCTTACGTCGGTGCGCTCGTGGCGCGGTCGCAGATTCGAGTATCAGGTTCGACGGCGACTCTCTGGGGCACCCTGACGAATGAGACGGGCTGCTACGTGTACTTCAGCGGGGCGCCTCCATATGCCATCTCGCTCGACGCTGAAGGCATTGAGACGGTCCTTCTTGGCGACTTCAACCCCGCGCCCCGGACCAGACCGTCCCCCGGAGACTGCGTGATGCACCCCGGTGCCACCATCCCTTACCGCAGCATCCCCGTCACCCTGCAGACCCCCGATCCGCATTGGGATGGAGCGCCGTGGTGCCTATCCTCGCGGTCCACCACTCTGGACAGGACGTTCTACAACCAAAGAGAGGTTCCCACTCGTCAGCTCTTCGAATAGGCCCGGTTCAGCTGATGATCTGGATCGTGGGCAGCGAGACCTGGCTGAACGTATGGGTGTCCAGCGTCGTGGACTGCGAAGACGCGGACCATTCGGTTCCGTCCCAATGAGGGTCGGCTGTTCGCAGGGTCACAGGGAGGCTGCGGTACGGAACGCTTGCGCCTGGGTGAATCACCCAGTCAGCGGAGGACGGCTGCGCCCGGGGAGGGGAGTTGAAGTCGCCCCACAGAACTGGCCGGCTGCCATCGGAGTCGCGGGTGAGCGCATATGGTGGCGCTCCGCTGAAATGAACGTCGCAACCCGTCTCATTGGTCAGGGTGCCCAAGAGGGTTGCTGTTGAACCGGAAACCAGGATCTGCGATCGCGCGACGATCGCGCCGTCACAGTGCACAGAACAAGGCTTGCAGTCCTCCGGCGTCGTACTAACGGCAGGGAGGATTTCCGGCACCTGGTCGACGTCGCCCGGGCCATGGCCAGCGTTGTCCCGCCTCGTGCCGAAGCGAGACCACCAAGGCTGATCCGCCCTCATGCATTCCTCCTCTTGACCGGTACTGGCAGTGATCAAAAGGTATGGCCGGGGTCTACGGGTAGTAAGGGCAATCCATGAGCTATGGCCGATCAATCAGGT
>JBDTYK010000239.1:0-3879 GCA_040005715.1 Actinomycetota bacterium
CCACCACATTGCCGCTGACCGTCACGTAGGTCTCGTTCATCGTCATCACCTCATCTGTCTCATCTTTAGTCGCCGGACTTGGCGAGGACTCCACAGTGGGCCCGCCAGCCGGCTGACAACAGCGCGCGTCGCGAGCCTGTGGACGGAGCGACGAACGCGATTGCCGATGTGGACAACCGGTCCGCGGCGGTGGTGTGGCCCAGAGGCAGGCCGGTGGGCGGCCTTGAGGTGATCAGGCGAGCTTGCGGGCAGCCTCAAGGTGCTCATGGGTCGCGCGGTGTCGGTCAAGAACCTGCTGAACCGGTGCAATGAGGTTGTCGCGCGCCACCCCGGCAACCGAGTCACGTAGTCGGACCTCGACGATGACCTTGAGTCTCCGGCCGCCGACCCTGCCCCAGGCGCTCGACAGCCGCGACAGAAGCAAACCTATGAGAAGACCGCCCACGAGCAGTACCGATGGGTACGAAAGGGGTCCAATGCGCGGCGTCTCGACGGCCGAGACCTGCAGCCATCCGAGCACGCCCAGGATGACAAGCCACATGAACCCTGTCACGGCAGCGATGGCAAAGACCCATTGAAGGGCACCAAGAATGGCCCACCACATCGGATCTCGCACGCGAAGGGGCGTGTTGACGACCGCCTGGTCCAAGACGTCGGCCAGATCCTCTCCTGGCGGCGTGGCAGCGCCCGTGACCGCGTCGGTCCAGGCTTGCGGCAGGCCTCGACCGGCCCTGTCACCGAGCTCTCTTGTTGCCAGCTCGACGGCCGAGCGAGCCGCCGGGGTCGCCTGCGGCAGGGATGAGCGACCCAACACGGAACGAACATCAGACTCGGAGATCCCGCCGGACCGGGCCGCCGCGCCCTGGTTCAGCCGAAGCAGCTTCAGCCGTGCAGGGCGCAGGGCCGCCGTCCAGCGAGTCAGCGGCCATCCGGTACGCCGCCAGGCCTCGCGACAGTAGTCACGCTCGACAGCATCCAGGATGACCGGTATGCCGGCCGCGCGGGCGAGCGCATCAACCAGACCCACCTGGTCAGACTCCCCAAGACTGGCTTCGGAGTGTGCGACGCCGGAGCGCAGAACCTCTGCCACCGAACGCAGGTCGGAGTCGAGACGTCTTACCGCAGCGTTCTGGCCCACGACGGCCACGCTGATCCGATGTCGCAGATCGATCACCCCGCTGCCGTCCGTGGCTGAGGTCGCAATCACCTGGGCGCCGTTCACGCCATCGGCCCCGAGGAGCCGGACGAGATCTTTGCGACAGGCGGCAAGCGCCTCCGGTGTAAGGCGATCGGCCTGGTTCAAAACCACGATCGTGACGGCGTCGTGAGCAGAGAGCCCGGCGATGTATTCACCGTGAAGTCGCGCGTCTGCGTACTTCTGAGGGTCGGTGACCCAGCAGAAGACGTCAACAAGCTCGAGCAGCCGATCGGCCTCGACGCGGTGTGCCTCCTCGAACGAGTCAAAGTCAGGCAGGTCCAGCAGGACAAGCCCGTCAAGCTCCAGCCGCGTGGCGTCGGAAGTCGCACCGTCTGAACCACCGAAACCCGCTCCGCCAGAGGGTTCTTCATCCACCAGATGCCGCTCATCGACCTTGAGCCAGTCAAGAAGAGCCGAGGCGGACTCGCTGCCCCAGATCGCCGCAACCGGTGTCGACGACGTTGGTCGACGGGCGCCGATTGGAGCAATGTCGGCTCCGACCAGGTCGTTGAACAGACTGGACTTGCCGCTTCCAGTGGCGCCCGCGAGCGCGACCACCGTGTGCCCGCCCACCATTGAGGTTCTCGCGGCGGCCTTCATGACGGCGACTTCTGCCCGGTTCACGCCACGCGGAGGCAGGCACCCTGCGCCCGACTCCAGCGCCGATATCAACGATGCGGACCTGGCAAGGACTGTGTCTGCCGACGCGAACGCCTCGACGCTGGCCCTCTTCGAGGTCCCCCTCGACCCAGTCTTTCGACGGCTCATGGCACGACCTCGATGGCGTTCGCGGCGGCCATGAGCCGGTCCGCCTGCCCTGTGGCTACCTCGACAGAAGCAATGGCATCATCCAGGCGAGCCCGCTCACTCTCATAGAGCTCTTCGGCCTTGTCCATCAGCCGCCGACGAGCCTTGTCGGCAAGGTCACGAACTGCCTGGTCGCCGAAGATGGCTTCGAGAATCCGCTGAGCCAGCAATGCCGAACCACCTGCGAGACCCACCTCGGCCCCGGTGACTCCGCCGGTCTGGCTGAACACCATCAGCATCAGGATCACGCCGACACCGTTGACACCAAAGGAGAGTACGCGAGCGGTCGTCCGCCGGTCCCTGCCCTCGGAGCGGACCAGCTCGAGCACCTCACTCTGCCAGTCACGGACCAGCCGGTCGACCCTGGAACGGCCCGGGCGCGCAGAGGCCAGTTCCGGGTTCGCAGCCAGGACCTCGGGACCCCCGGGGAGCTGCCGCCACCGTCGAAGCACGTTCGCCGATGCAGCACGCGACTGGGCAGTCAAGAGCTCGGCGACGCCGGACTGCAACGCCTCTCCCAGGTCTGAGGTAGGAGGCGGACTGCCTTTGATGACAGCGGTTATCCGGTCGCGCAGGCGCGAGATGCCAGCCTCGACCTGACGCAGGAACTCTCCCGTGCCGACGAACTCCTGCCAGCGTGCGAGCACCTCACCGCGCAGCAAGGTCCCGTCGGTCATCGCCGCCTCGACCGACTGAACCGCGGCCGCGTAGGCAACCTCAACCTCCAGGTGGAGGGCCGCGGCGGCGGCGTCCTGCGCGGCTGTTGCGGCTGAAAGGGTGAGGGCGCTCTCATGCAGGGAGCTGAGGGCGCCAGTCAGGGTGCGGCGTACGACGATCGATCGCGCCTTGGCGTCTCGCGCAAGGGCCGACAACCATGAGCGCAGCCTCGCGATTTCCCTTTCGGAGAGTCGACCATCAGGGGTCAGAGTGGTTTCCATCGCCGTGAAGATCGGCGCACTGGCCAGGCCGCGCTCACGCAGCATCGACGCAAGGTGGGTGCGAACCTCTTCCATGGCCTCGGGTGGCACCCGGTTCAGGACGATCGCCACCGAGGTGCCACGCTCCGACGCGCCGCGCAACAGGTCCCAGGGCACCGCGTCGGCATACCGAGCGGCCGAGGTGACAAAGAGCCAGAGGTCGGCAGCCAACAGCAGCTGGCGTGCGAGATCCCGATTCGACTGAACCACCGAGTCGATGTCCGGAGCGTCGAGCAGGGCCAGCCCCGCAGGCAGAGCATCGGAGCTGGTGAGGCGAACCACCCCCTCATCTTCGCGAGCGCCGTCGGATCCGGTGACCCGGGTCAGACCCGGCAGAATCCTGCTCCCTCTGAACCATCGCTGGTCCTCTTTGTGGTGCACGAGAACCGGCGACCTCGTTGTCGGTCTCAGCACACCGCTGCGACTCACGACCGACCCGACAAGCGAGTTGACCAGCGTGGACTTGCCGGAGCCGGTCGATCCACCGAGCACCGCCAGCAAGGGAGCATCGAGAGTGAGCAGGCGAGGGATGACATAGTCGTCGAGCTCATTGAGCAGGGCAGACTGAGACAATCGGGCTGCGCCGACTCCCGGGAGGTCCATCGGAAAGGTCGCGCACTCGACCTCGCTTCGGAGCTGCTGGACAGCGCTCAGCAGACCCGCGTCATCATCCCCGACCCTCACAAGCCTCCAGCCTGCCTTGTCCGGTGACCGCTGCTCAACTCGGGTCATGCGATACCTGGTTATCGCCGGCGAGCTCGATGTCACCAACCCGGCTCACCCCGCACCTGTATGCCGCCCGCTCCCCTACAATTCTCGCGTTGCCCGCGCCAGCCGCTGGCACGTGCCCTCGTAGCTCAGCTGGATAGAGCAAGAGCCTTCTAATCTCTAGGTCGC
>JBDTYK010000240.1:0-3872 GCA_040005715.1 Actinomycetota bacterium
ACGGTGAGATTGCTGCCGCCGACGCGACTGACCGCAGCGCAGCTGGCGCCCCTCTCGAGGTGCTCACGATGGGACGAGTTGGCGTTGACCTTTACCCTCTGCAGTCGGGTAGGCATCTGAAGGACGTCCAGACGTTCGCAAAGTTCCTGGGCGGCAGCCCGACCAATGTCGCCGTGGCCGCCGCGAAGTACGGACGGCGCTCGGCTGTCATCACCCGCACCGGTCGTGACCCGTTCGGCGTCTTCATCCATCAGGCTCTGCAGGACCTCGGCGTAGACGACCGGTTCGTCACGGCGGTGGCTGGTCTGCCCACACCGATAACCTTCTGCGAGATCTTCCCGCCCGACAGCTTCCCGCTCTACTTCTACCGCTACCCGGTGGCCCCCGACCTGCAGATCCTGGCCTCGGAGATCGACGCGGACGCGGTGCGGTCAGCCTCGATCTACTGGTCCACGGTGACCGGCCTGTCCGCCGAGCCGAGCCGCAGTGCGCATTTTGCGGCCTGGGAGGCGAGGGGTCGGGCGCCTCTGACCATCCTTGACCTGGACTACCGGCCGATGTTCTGGGAGAACCCAGGTGACGCGCGGGCGCAGATGGAAAGGGCCTTGCCGATGGTGACGGTCGCGGTCGGCAACCTGCAGGAATGCGAGGTTGCCGTTGGCGAGAGCGACCCCGAACGGGCAGCAGAAGCGCTGCTGGACACGGGGGTTGAGCTGGCTGTCGTCAAGCAGGGACCCAGGGGCGTGCTGGCGCGGACGCGTGACGAGCAGGTCGAGGTCCCGGCCTTCCAGGTCGAGGTCGTCAATGGTCTTGGCGCTGGCGACGCCTTCGGTGGTGCCCTGTGTCACGGTCTGCTGAAGGGCTGGCCGCTGGAGCGAGTCCTGAGATTTGCCAGTGTTGCCGGGGCGATCGTGGCATCACGCCTGGAGTGCTCGACCGCCATGCCGACCGCCCACGAGGTCGACCAGATGATGGCGAGACAGGTTGCCGAAGTCCTACCGGGAGGTGCGTGATGAATGAGTGGTACAGACGGGCGGGCTCGGCTGGCCGGGCAGGTTTCGACGTGGCGATCGGGCCACGGGAGGCGGGCTGGGAGCATGCTGGCCTGTATGTCGTGACGCTCGCCCCCGGCGAATCGCGGTCGATCGCCGGCGGCGAGCACGAATGGTTGGTGCTGCCACTGTCGGGGCGGGTGAGAGTCGAGTGCGCAGACAAGCTGGTCCTCCTGGCGGGGCGCGAGGGGCCCTTTGCCGGGCCTACGGACTATGCGTACGTGCCGGTGTCGTCGAGGTTCACGATCACCAGCCCAGCCGGTGCGCGGGTCGCCCTTCCCCATGCCAAGGCGTCCAAAGCGTTGCCCTTCAGGCGAATCCCCGCTGAGGAGACCATCGTCGAGCTGCGCGGCGCCGGGCACTTCTCGCGGCAGGTCAACAACTTCGCGACTCCCTCGGTGCTCGATGCCGACTCGATCATCGCTTGCGAGGTACTGACTCCTGCGGGCAACTGGTCGTCCTATCCGCCCCACAAGCACGACGAGCACCTGCAGGACCGCGAAAGCATTCTGCAGGAGATCTACTACTTTGAGATCCGGGCCGAGGAAGGTGCCCCTCCGTCCGCCAACCCCTATGGGTACCAGCGGGTCTACGGCACCAAGGACCGGCCGATCAACGTCTTGGCCGAGGTTCGCACCGGTGACGTGGTCCTGGTGCCCCACGGCTGGCACGGGCCGGCCATGGCACCACCGGGCTATGACATGTACTACCTGAACGTCATGGCCGGGCCTGGCGAGGAGCGGGAATGGCGAGTCAGTGAGGACCCCGATCATGCATGGGTCGCCCAGAAGTGGGCCGCCCAGAAGGTCGACCCCAGGCTGCCGTTCGGCGCGCGCCGGTGACCGGGACAATCCGGTTGACGGTCGCTCAGGCGGTCGTGAGATTTCTGGCCAGGCAGTACTCCGAGCGGGACGGGGTCCGGGCGCGGTTGGTCGAAGGCTGTTTCGGAATCTTCGGCCACGGCAACATCGCCGGACTGGGGCAGGCGCTGATGCAGCTGGAGGTCGAGGGGGGCGATGAGGCCTTGCGGTTCTATCCGTTCCGCAACGAGCAGGCCATGGTCCACACCGCGGTCGGCTTCTCGAAAATGCGTCATCGGCTACAGACCATGGCATGTACGACGTCGGTTGGACCTGGTGCCACGAATCTGGTCACTGGGGCTGCACTGGCGACGATCAACCGGATTCCCGTGTTGCTGCTGCCCGGCGACGTCTTCGCAACCCGGGCCAGCGGGACCGTCCTGCAACAGCTGGAGTCCCCGCGCGGGCACGACATCTCGGTCAACGACACGCTGCGGCCAGTGTCGGTGTTCTTCGACCGGGTGTGGCGCCCCGAACAGCTCTCGTCCGTTCTGCTCGGGGCGATGCGCGCGCTGACCAACCCGGTGAACACGGGGGCGGTGACTATCGCCCTGCCGCAGGACGTCGCGGCCGAGGCCTGGGACTGGCCGGTCGAGCTGTTCGAGACTCGTGTCTGGCATGTCGGCCGCCCTCTGCCCGATGCGTCCGTGCTCCTGGCGGCAGCGGTCGCGATCCGTGCGTCCCAGCGCCCGTTGATCGTTGCCGGCGGCGGCGTTGGCTACTCCGAGGCCACGGAGGCATTGCGCCAGTTCGCTGAAGCCACAGGCATTCCCGTGGCTGAGACGCAGGCCGGCAAGGGGTCGCTGGCCTGGGACCACCCCATGTCGGTGGGCGCCATTGGGGCGACCGGAACCAGTGCCGCCAACGAGCTGGCCGCGGAGGCCGATCTCGTCGTCGGCGTGGGCACTCGCTGGAGCGACTTCGCAACGGCCTCCATGAGCGCCTTCGGCGACCCCGATGTCCAGTTCGTCAGCATCAATGTTGAGGCTATAGATGGGCAGAAGCTCTCGGGCCTGTCGGTGGTGGCTGATGCCCGGGAAGCGTTGCAGGCATTGACGGCCCACCTCGTGGGATGGCGCACAGACCCGGCATACACGCATCGGGTGAGAGAGCTGGCACGCGCATGGGACGGCGAGGTTTCGGCGGCTTACGACCTGAACGGGGACCAGGGCAAGGCCCCCAGCCAGAGCCAGGTGATCGGCGCGGTCAACGACCTGTCCGGTCCCAGGGATGTCGTGGTGTGCGCGGCGGGCTCAATGCCCGGAGACCTGCACAAGATGTGGCGCACCAGCGACGTGATGGGTTATCAGGTGGAGTACGGCTACTCGTGCATGGGCTATGAGATTGCCGGCGGTCTCGGGGTGAAGATGGCTGACCCGGGCCGTGAGGTCATCGTCATGGTCGGCGACGGGTCCTACCTGATGATGGCCCAGGAGCTGGTGACAGCGGTTCAGGAGGGGATCAAGCTGGTCGTGGTGCTGGTGGAGAACCACGGCTTCGCGTCCATCGGTGCGCTGTCGGAAACCGTTGGTGTGCCTGGGTTCGCGACCAGCTATCGCTACCGCGGGGACAGTGGTCGGCTGGACGGCGACGTCCTGCCAGTTGACCTGGCCGCCAATGCTGCCAGCCTGGGCGTCCGGGTCTTTCGCGCTGACAGCCTGGGCTCGTTCAGAGAGTGCTTCAGCCGCGCGCTGGCGGCGACCCGGACCACGCTCGTGCACGTGGTGTGCGACGCGGAGACGGGGTCCCCTTCGAGTCGGTCGTGGTGGGATGTTCCGGTCGCCGAGGTCTCGACTCAGCCGGTCACGCGGGCTGCGCGCTCGGCATACGAGCAGGCAAAGATCGGTCAGCGGGCGCACCTGGCTCCCTTCGACCAGAAGACCTGACCGCCCACCTCAGACCCTTTGCTCACCTCAGGCCGCTTTGCTCACTTCAGACCGCTGTGCAGCCCGTTTTTGGA
>JBDTYK010000241.1:0-3853 GCA_040005715.1 Actinomycetota bacterium
CCATGACGTCGTAAGCGCCGCCGTAGGCCTTGCGGGTGATGACGGTGACCAGCGGCACGGTGGCTTCGGCGTACGCGTAGAGCAGCTTCGCGCCACGGCGAATGATGCCGTTCCACTCCTGGTCGGTGCCGGGCAGGAAGCCCGGCACGTCCACGAACGTCAGGACGGGGACGTTGAACGCGTCGCAGGTGCGCACGAACCGGGCGGCCTTCTCGGAGGCGTTGATGTCCAGACAGCCGGCCAGCTGCATCGGCTGGTTGGCGACCACACCAATCGTGCGACCGTCGACCCGCCCGAAGCCGCAGACGATGTTCGGCGCGAATAGCGCTGCGACTTCTAGAAAGTCAGCGGACCCGTCCTCGGTGCTGTCAACAATGTGCTCCACGATCGTGCGGATGTCGTACGGCGTGTTGGCCGAGTCCGGGATGAAGGTGTCCAGGAACCTGTCGTCGTCGGTGACCCCGGCTGCCAGGCCGTCGGCGTCCGGCTCGAACGAGGGGGCATCCTCCAGGTTGTTGGAGGGCAGGTAGGACAGCAGCGCCTTGACGTAGTCGATGGCGTCGTCCTCGTCCTGGCCCATGTAGTGCGACACGCCGGTCTTGGAGCTGTGCGAGTGGGCGCCGCCGAGCTCCTCCATGCCGACGTCCTCGCCGGTGACGGTCTTGATCACGTCGGGTCCGGTGATGAACATGTGCGAGGTCTGGTCCACCATCACGGTGAAGTCGGTGATCGCGGGGGAGTACACCGCTCCGCCCGCGCAGGGGCCAAGCACCAGGGAGATCTGGGGGATGACGCCCGAGGCGTGCACGTTCCGGCGGAAGATCTCGGCGTAGAGCCCCAGTGCCACCACGCCCTCCTGGATGCGGGCGCCCCCAGAGTCGTTGATGCCGACCAGCGGGCAGCCGATCTTCATGGCCAGGTCCATGACCTTGACGATCTTCTCGCCGAACACCTCCCCGAGCGACCCGCCGAACACCGTGAAGTCCTGGGAGAACACGCAGACCTGCCGGCCGTCGACCGTGCCGTACCCCGTGACCACCCCGTCGCCATACGGCCGGTTCTTCTGCTGCCCGAAGGCGATCGACCGGTGGCGCGCGAGCTCGTCGAGCTCGACGAACGAGTCCTCGTCCAGCAGGGCCGTGATCCGCTCGCGCGCGGTCTTCTTGCCCTTGGCATGCTGCTTCTCGACCGCCTTGCCCGATCCGGCGTGCACGGCCTCGTGGTTGCGCGCGATCAGGTCGGCCAGCTTGCCGGCGGTCGTGTGGATGTCGGGGTCGGAGAGGGCCAAACCTTCGGAGCGAACAACGTCAGCCATGGCGGCAGCCTAGCCTTAGGTCCGTGCGAGCGATTCTCGATGTTCAGTTGGTGAAATCGGCACTGATCACGGCGCAAAGCCCATGGCAGATGGTCGAGATGCATGAGTCCATCGACTCGACCAACCTCGAGGCACTGCGAGACCCCCATCCGTGGCGCGTCGTGGTGGCTGAGCATCAGAGCGCCGGGCGAGGCCGGATGCTGCGTCGGTGGGAGGCGCCGCCTGGCACCTCGATCGCGATCTCATGCGTGGTACCGGCTGCGGCCGCCCGTTCGGCTGAGCTGGGGTGGGTTCCCCTGCTGGCCGGTATGGCGATGCGGCAGGCACTGGCGGAGGTGGCCGGCCTCGACTGCAGGCTCAAGTGGCCCAACGACGTGCTGGTCCAGGAGAACGCCGGCGACCAGGACCCGCCCTGGCTGAAGATCTCGGGCATCTTGTGCGAGATGGTTCAGGGCGCTGAGCTGGCGGTGATCGGCGCCGGCCTCAACGTGGACCAGGCCCGCGCCGAGCTGCCGGTGGAGACTGCGACCTCGCTGGCCTTGTGTGGGGTGGCCAACCTCCGCCGGGAGGACGTCGTTGTCCGATACCTTGGGGCGGTCGCCGAGCTACACAGGGCCTGGGCTGGAGGCGGTGCCGGGCTGGATGACCTGCGGGCGGCATACCGCGCCTTCTGCCTGACGATCGGCCTTGATGTGGACCTTTACCAACCCGACGGCTCGGTTGCCCACGGCACCGCCATGGCGGTCGACGACAGTGGTCGCCTGGTCGTGCAGGGCCCTGGGTCGCGAACGGTGCACGCCGCCGGAGATGTCACCCATGTACGCCGCTCACCGGGACCGGGTGCATGAGATGGGCTACCGCGGTCGCCATCGCAGCGGCCAGCCCCCCGATCCGGGCGCCGGCTTCTGGGTGAGCGCGGGTATCGCGGCACGGCTGCTCGGGCAGCATCCCTGGATGTGTCGTCGCGAGGTCAGCGTCAAGGCGGCGGTATCCCGGTTGAGCGCAAGGAAGGTCTGGCGCGCGCTTGGTCTTCCCGATGTCACTGACGACGAGCAGGTGTTCACCGACGGGGACGTGGCTGCGCTGCGCTCTGTTTCGGCCCTGGTGCGCGGCGGTGTGCTCGACCAGCGGGCCGCGCTCGCGATGATGGAAGCGTTCGCCTCTACCTCCCGTCGCCTAGCGCTGTGGCAGACCCAGGTGGTGGCGCAGTCCTTGGAGGGGCGCTCGTCACTCACTGGGACGTCGGTCAGCGCGCAGGAGGTCGCGACGAAGCTGGCCGACATCGCTGACGACCTGGAGCCTCTGCTGATCTACACCTGGCGGCGTCAGCTGGCAGCCACCGTGGTGGGTATGGCCTCCCACTTCGATTCGATACCGAAGCATTCGTCAGAGCTCCGAGGAGACCGGGTACATGACTGACCACAGCACCCAACCCCGACCCATGGTGCGGATCACCCGGCACGGTCCTGGCGGCCATATCGCCGAGCTCGCCATGGACCGACCGGAGGCGATGAACGCCGTGTCGACCCAGATGGCCCGGGAGCTGGCCGCTGCCTGTGCCCAGCTCTGCGCTGATCCGGGCGTGAGCGTCGTGCTGGTGACCAGCACCAGCCCCCGGGCATTCTGCGTGGGCGCCGACCTCAAGGAACGCCACCTGTTCACCGACGCCGACCTGGTGGCACAGCGCCCGCTGGCGCGTGCGGCATACAGCGCGGTGTTGAACCTGCCGATGCCATCGGTCGCCGTGGTGGAGGGGTTCGCCCTGGGTGGCGGTCTGGAGATCGCATTGTCCTGCGACCTGATCATTGCCGGGGCGGCTGCTGTCGTCGGGCTGCCGGAGGTGTCGGTCGGTGTCATTCCCGGCGGTGGAGGCACCCAGCTGCTGACTCGCCGCGTCGGATGGTCCAGGGCGGCCGGGATGATCTTCACAGCGCGTCGGATGCCTGCCACCGAGGCGGCGGCCCTCGGTGTTGTCGACGAGGTGGTCGAGGCCGGAACCGCCCTTGATCGTGGGCTCGAGCTGGCCGCTCAGATCGCCGCCAACTCACCGGTCGGGCTCCGCCAGGCCAAGCGGGCGATGCGTCTGGGGGCCGACGTGGACCTCGCCACCGGGCTGGAGGTCGAGGATGCCTGCTGGCGTGCCACGGCCTTCTCCCCGGACCGGGCAGAGGGCGTGGCCGCATTCGCCCAGAAGCGTCCAGCGCGTTGGTCGGGGCCTGGCCGATGATGGCTCTACGATGCCCACATGACACGTGTGCTTCTCGCCGAGGATGACCCCGCCATCTCCGAGCCGCTGGCCCGTGCTCTTCGTCGCGAAGGCTACGACGTCGATGTCCGGGCCGATGGGCGCGCCGCGCTCGAGGGTGCCAACGAGAACCCCGATCTGGTGGTCCTGGACCTCGGCCTTCCATACATCGACGGGCTCGAGGTCTGCCGGCGCCTTCGTGCCGATGGTCGCACCTTCCCGGTCCTGATCCTGACGGCACGGGTCGACGAGGTGGACCTGGTGGTCGGGCTCGATGCCGGCGCCGACGACTA
>JBDTYK010000242.1:0-3846 GCA_040005715.1 Actinomycetota bacterium
TTGGCCGAGAGCGTGCACGAGCGGATGTCGGTCGAGATCTTCCGCGGCTGCACCCGCGGTTGCCGCTTCTGTCAGGCCGGCATGATCACCCGCCCGGTTCGGGAGAGATCTATCACCGGTATCGGTGAGATGGTTGAGAAGGGTTTGGCAGCAACGGGATTCGAGGAGGTCGGGCTGCTCTCGCTATCCAGCGCAGACCACTCCGAGATCGCCGAGATCGCCAAGGGGCTGGCCGACCGCTACGAAGGCACTCAGACCGGGCTGTCGCTGCCGTCCACTCGCGTGGACGCGTTCAACATCGAGCTGGCCAACGAGCTGACCCGTGGCGGGCGCCGCTCTGGCCTGACGTTCGCACCTGAGGGCGGCTCGGAGCGTCTGCGCAGGGTCATCAACAAGATGGTCAGCGAGGACGACCTGATCAAGACCGTTGCTGCCGCCTACTCTGCCGGCTGGCGTCACGTGAAGCTGTACTTCATGTGCGGTCTGCCCACCGAGACCGACGAGGACGTGCTGCAGATCGCCGACCTGGCCCGGCGGGTCATTGAGACGGGGCGCCGGGTCAGCGGCCAGCGTGACATCCGCTGCACCGTCTCGATCGGTGGGTTCGTGCCCAAGCCTCATACCCCGTTCCAGTGGTGTGCCCAGCTCGGCGCCCAGCAGACCGATGCGCGGTTGCGGATCCTGCGCGAGGCAATCCGGGCCGACAAGCGGTACGCCTCGGCCATCGGGTTTCGTTACCACGATGGGGAGCCCGGCATCGTCGAAGGTCTGCTGTCCCGGGGAGACCGCCGCGTCGGCGCGGTTATCGAGGCCGCATGGCGTGACGGCGCCCGGTTCGACGGCTGGAGCGAACACTTCAGCTACGAGCGCTGGATGCGTTGTGCCCAGACGGCTCTGGCGAACGAACCGGTTGATGTCGCCTGGTACACGACGCGTGAGCGCGCACAGAACGAGGTCCTGCCCTGGGACCATATCGACTCGGGGCTGGACAAGGAGTGGTTGTGGCAGGACTGGCAGGACGCCCTGAGCGACGTCGAGGTGGAGGACTGCCGGTGGACCCCGTGCTTCGACTGTGGTGTCTGTCCGCAGATGAACACCGAGATCGAGATCGGGCCCACCGGCAAGCGGCTCCTCCCGCTGACCGTCCTTACCGCCGGCCGCGACGAGCTGCTGGAGGCCGACTGAGCAGCGGTCGACCAGGCCTGCGGGCTCAGGTCCTGCTGGAGAACCAGGGGTGGCGCAGGTCCAGGTACGTCAGGTCCTTTATCTGGGACATCTCTTCATCGAAGGACGCCCTGAGGTCCTCGGGCATCTCCTGGCTCTCACCTCTGCGAGCAGCATCCTCGCTGGTGAATGCCATGGTCTGGGTGAGGAAACCGGATGGGTCCATGGCCAGGGTTCCGCCGATGACCTCGGGGCGGGCCTGACGGAGCCTGTCCATTGGCTGGCTGGCAAATGCGCTGTGCCGCCGGGGGTCTGAGACCCGGCCCTGGATGACCTGGACGAAGCCTGCCTGGTCTGATCCGCCGTCCAGCAGGGTGGTCACCTCGTCGCAGTCGTGGAAGCTCACCTCGCCGTCAAAGGCCTTCTTGGTCACCGACCACCAGGCGTCCTGCTCAGGCGTGGCCGAGTTGCGAGCCGCAGCCTGGCTCGACTCGAATCGCACCACCCCGATGAAACGGTGGTCGTCTGTGACGCCATAGGTGCCGCCGAGCCACCCGGTCGCTTTTGGCGCCACCTCCTCACGCCACGTGTCGGTCTGCCGGCGAAGGGCGTCTGCGTCGTGGCAGATGCCCTGAATGATCTGGATAAACACTTCGCCACCTCCATCTCTGAGGGGCCGCTCCAGGGGCGAAGGGGCCCATCGGTCGACGCTACGCCCGGGCGTGGCGGTTGTCATCGGTATCCTCGCGCAATGGCACGCACTCCCGATGGTCCACCTCCAGCCCCGTCCGTCCAGAAGCTCCGGGTGCGTTACGCCAAGCGCGGCCGGCTCAGGTTCTCCTCGACGCGGGACTTCCAGCGGGCGCTGGAGCGCGCCTTGCGCCGGTCAGCGGTCCCCATGGCATTCTCAGCCGGCTTCCACCCGCACCCGAAGATCTCGTACGCGAACGCAGCGCCGACGGGAACGGCAAGCGAGGCTGAGTACTTCGAGATCTCGCTGACGCAGAGGGTGGATCCGGAGCGGGTTCGCGCGGCACTGGACCAGGCCCTTCCCGACGGGCTGGACGTTCTCGAGGTGGTCGAAGCAGTCCCCGGAGCGCTCGCTGACCGCCTGCAGGCCAGCGACTGGGTGATGGAGTTCCGCGGTATGCCGGCGGCCGTCCTGGCGCAGGCGACGCAGCGGTTCCTTGCCCTGGAACGGGTCGAGGTCACCCGGGTCATGAAGAACGGTCCGCGCACCTTCGACGTGCGCGGCGCCGTCGTGTCGATGGACACCTCGCCTTCGGTCGATGGCATGTGTGCGATACTGAGGATGGTCGTACGGCATACCACACCCGCCGTTCGCCCCGATGACGTTCTAAGCGCGCTGCAATCAGTCGCTGCACTCACGCCTCCGAGTCCACCCTTGGTGACCCGGCTGGCGCAAGGGCCCCTGAGCACCGCAACCGCGACGGTGGCCGATCCTTTGGCTGCCAACCAGGGCGTCGACGGCAGCTGAGGTGGTGACGCGCGATCAAGCGCGAGCTCCCAGGCTGTAGCGATACGACTTCCGTCCCGCCCGCCCATCGCGGGAGACGACGCTAACCGCACATGCGGCGATGAGGGCTACCTGGCCAGGGTGTGGTCATTGCCCCGTGGGTACAGGGAGGACGCCCCAAGATGGCATCCAACGAAGACCACACCTCCAACCAGCGCCCCAATATGAGCGCCAGCGGCTCCGCTGATCCGGGCCAGGACCTTGCCGTTCCGGTGAAGAAGGCGGCAGCCAAGCGGGCCCCGCGCAAGGCCA
The DNA here is from genome assembly GCA_040005715.1 of Actinomycetota bacterium. Taxonomy (GTDB): domain Bacteria; phylum Actinomycetota; class Actinomycetes; order Actinomycetales; family Dermatophilaceae; genus UBA4719. The sequence continues at coordinate 2,954 of JBDTYK010000242.1, forward strand.
CCAAGAAGGCAAGCACGCCAAAGAAGGCGCCACCGGTCCAGATCGCGGATGTTCACGGCGCGCCCGCCGAGGCCGACGCACCACTGGACGAGGCCACTGCAGCCAGCGAGCCGGCCACGCTCAAGACCCCGGCACGGAAGGCGGCCAAGCGGGCTCCACGCAAGGCGGCCAAGAAGGCCTCGGCGGTCCCGCCCCTTGACGGCGCTCAGCCAGCGCCCTCGCCTGAGCTGGCCTCAGAGCCCGTGGCCGAACAGGTAGCAGGGCAGACAACGACACCGGCCCCCGTGATCCCGGGCTTCGGGCTCATCTTCCAGGCGCCCGAGGTGACCGCCCCTCGTCGTCGTAGGGCCAGCGCTCCGGCGGCTGCCCCCGAGCCAGTCCAGGCTGCGCCGAAAGCACCTGGCGAGCAGGATGCTGATGCGACGGCCGATGCCACCGACGATGCCGACGACTCCGACTCCGGAGCAGATGGCGCACGCCATCGCCGCCGCCGGGGCGGCAAGGGTCGCCGGGGACGCGCTGGTGGCGAAGCCGGCGCCGAAGAGTCAGGCAGCGAGCGCAACGCCACGCCGGAGGAGCCGGCTGCGGCCCCGGCCGACCAGCCGCACACTGACGACGGGGCTGAGGATGAGGGCGCCAGCCACCGTCGTACGCGTCGCCGTCGCCGCGGCGCCTCCGCCGAAAGCTCCGACGACTCGCCCAGCACCACGACCCGTGTCAGGGAGCCGCGACCACAGCACGACGAGGTCACCGCGATCAAGGGCTCGACCCGGCTGGAGGCCAAGAAGCAGCGTCGCCGTGAGGGTCGCGAGTCAGGCCGTCGTCGTACGGTCATCACCGAGGCCGAGTTCCTCGCCCGGCGCGAGAGCGTCGAACGGGTCATGGTCGTGCGC
>JBDTYK010000243.1:0-3845 GCA_040005715.1 Actinomycetota bacterium
ACCGACGTCCTCGATACCGTCGCGGCGGACAAGACGCACGCCACCACGCGATCATCGAACAGGTCCACGCCGACCTCAAAGGCTCTGCCCTGGCGCACCTACCCTCCGTTATCTTGAGTCGTCTTCGGGGTCAGGCGGCTGACCTGCGTGTTTGTGTGGTGGATGGTGTCGTCGACGCGGAACCATGCGGGCCTGGTTCAGCAGGGTCCGATGACTTTGGCGGCTCGCTTCTCGGGCGTGTCGCGATGTGAGGGGGACCCGCCGGCGATGCGTCGTTCCCGGGCGGTACCGAGCGCTTCGGCGAGGGCTTGCCGCAGCTGGTGGTTGTCGTTTTCGAGCTGGCGGGTTCGCTCGGTGGCCGCTTCCAGGCGTCGCAGCAGAGAGGCATCGGTCGCTCGTTGTCGCGGCGGCGTCCACGTCGCTGTGGGCGACGGGTGGCGGGCTCGCAACTGGTCGATCTTCGTCCGGAGGTCGGGTTGGGAGTACAGCCAGGAACGGGACACACCTGCTTGCCGGGCGACGGCTTCGAAGGTAACCGGGCGGCCGGCCTCCTCGAGGTCACGTAGCGCCCGCAACGCCTTGGCTCGGGTTTGTTGGGCCCGAGCGCGTGCCGCGGAGGTGAGGTGTCGGGAGTTATCAGCTCGCATCTTCGCCTCCTGCCGCGACGTCGTGGTGCTGGAGTTGATCGATCATGGTGTCGAGGTTGGTCAGCACCTCGGTGTTCATCTGTGCCATCCGGGTGTGCCCGTCTGCTTCGGCCTTGTCGATCAGGGTCAGGGTCCGGCCGCGGTGCTCATGCAGTTCGGGAAGGAACTCGGGCCCGGTCAGGAAGACCGGGCAGGTCAGGCAGGCGTTGGCGTGAGGGCAGCTCTTCTGTACCGGCAGCCCGCAGTAGCCGTGCGGGAGGGTCTGGGTGGCCATGCCGTAGCGGGTCTTGGCCCAGGCGGCTTGCGCCAGCGGCCCGTCGGGGTCGATGTCGATCCGCTCCCCGTGAATGTTTACCTTGGTGGCCTGCTCCCAGCGTCGCCGCACCGTCTGGTCGGTGATCCGGGCGTAATGTGCTGTCATCTCAGTAGATTCGTGATCGAGCAGGACTCGTACGACCTCTTGCGGGACGTCCCGGTTGATCAACCTGCAGGCGAAGGTGTGGCGCCACTGGTGCGGTGTCAGGTGGACCGGGTCGCCATGCTCGTCGCGGATATCGCACAGGGCGAGCCACGCGTTGAGCATGCCGCGGTAGCTGTGGTAGCTGAGCGCGCGGTGCCCGCCGACGTTGCCGGTGGACTGCGGGAACAGATGCGGGTGCTGCCCAGGCCGCTGCCCGGCGACGCGCTGCTGCTGGGCTCGGATCTGGGCCTGCAGGTCGACGTCGATGGGCACGGCGGCCTCCCGGCGCATCTTGTGGTTGAAGTAGCGCAGGTAGGGCGCGCCGGCACCGTCGTGGACCAGGCAGTCGAAGCCCAGCGTGCACGCGTCGGTGGCGCGCAGGCCGCACTGGATCAGGATGATGGTGACCAGCCGTCCCTCGAGGGTGGGCCACCGGTCCAGGTTCACGGGGGCCTCGACCTGTGTCATGACGTGCTCGGCGAGGCGCCTGCTGACCCTGGCACGGCGAGGTGGCAGGTCACCGGCGAAGAACACCGCTGTGGTCGGCAGCCTGGGATCCCAGTCGTGCTGGCGGATCGCCTGGAAGAACATGCCCACGCCGGTGACGGCGTCTTCCCTGGCGCCAGGACCGAGCCCGCCGGTCGCCAGCCAGGCCAGGTAGCGTTCGAGCACTGCACGGTCCAGCCCAGCGAGCGTGTCCACCTCGGGGAGAACCTCGGTCAGGAATGTGCTGAAGCGAGTCAGCGAGGTGACGTCGTTGACCACGGTGCCGACCGCCAAACCGGAGCTCAGCCGTAGCCGCGACCAGCGCTTGACCAGGGCTCGCAGCCAGGGCTGAAGAATCCGGTCGAACCGCAGCCGGTTGCGCGGGTTCGGCCGGCCCGCATTGGTGGTCAGGCCGGGCAGCCGATCGAGCCGCCAGATGTCCTTCGGGTACTCCACCTCCCAGCCGGTGCCCTCGTGGAGCATCTCAACGACGTCACGGGCGAACGTCAGGAACGCCGGGTAGCTGCTCGTCTTCGGCCCTGCCCGCTCGGCCCACTCCTGAGCCGTCAGGTCCAGCAGCGAGGTCACCCGCGCTTCCTGGGCCTGTCGGATCGCCCAGTTCACGACCGGTGCCGGCAGGGTGATCCTGGCCTGATCGGCTCGGCACTGGACCGCGTACTGCAGCTCCAGCCTGAGCAGCGGCGACAGTCCGGCGTAGTCGATGCGGTCCCTCCCGGTGAGCAGGCACCGCTCAATGAAGGCCTCGACCTCGGGCCAACCCTGCATCCGCCACCGGGTCTGGTGCGCCTTACAGAACCGGTTCTGCTGGTGCTCGATCCACAACGAGCAGAACGGCAGCCCGCAGACCTTCCGGCCCGTCGGATCGGCTGCCGGCATGCTCGCGGCCCAGACCGCTGGGTCGGGATGCCCGCTGGCGGTGAAGGCGCTGCGATGGCGCATGCACAGCCCCAAACCGCTCCTCCCGTACCGGCAGCCGGTCACGGTGCAACCGGTCAGGTCTCGTCGCCCGTTCAGCGGCGGGCCCGGATCAGCGAGGAAGACTGCCATCTCAGGTCGTTCGCGATCGACCCACCGCTTCTGGTGAGTCGAGCACAACCGGTTCCCGCTCGGCGAGCGATCGCAACCAGCCACCGAGCAGACGCCGCGGCCCAGCACCGGATGGTCAGGAGCGGGGACGTACACCCCGACGCGGAACTCGACACGCACGACGCCGATCAGCTTCTCCACCAGGCCCGGCCACGATGTCGTCACGTGATCGGTGCGGGCGTTCACAGGCGCACCTCGTTGCCGGTGAACCAGCCCGCTGCCTCCAACGTCGCCCGGGCATCCTCGACGCTCAGGTGGCCGTAGGTGTCGATCGTGGTCGTGATCGAGGCATGCCCCAACAGCGCCTTCACGGACTCCATCCCCGCGCCTCGGCGCAGCAGCCACGTGGCGTAGGTGTGCCGAAACCAGTGCGGGCTGAACGCGACACCGGTCCGGCGACGCACCCGCTGGACCAGGTCATAGACCGCCGGGTAGGTCAACGGGCGCCCGTGTGGGCGTCCCCACAAGTTGACGAACACGTAGTCCGAGTCCAGCGCCCCGTACTCCCGAGCAAGGTAGTCGGCATACAGCCGAATCAGCTGCCCACTGGCCGGGATGAACCGGGAGCGGCCACCCTTGGCGCGGGCCCGGTTGTCGTTGTCCCTGGCGATGACCGCCACCCGTGGTTCGGCGATGTCAAGATCCTCGTGTCGCAACCCGAGCGCCTCACCGATCCGCACCCCGCTGTCCAGCAACAGCGCGAACAAGAACCGGTCACGCAGGTGCTCGCACGCATCCAGGATCGCTTGCGCCTCGGCGACGGTCAGCACCCGCGGCTGCGGCCGTGCAGAGCGCAACGTGATCGCCCGCCCTCGCGCCGGGGCGCTCTTGGTGACGTGGTGCAGGAACGGTTTGAACGAGGAACTCGACGACCGTCGCCGCCCCGGCGCGCTGGTGGTGTCCAGCAGCCCTCCCAGCGGCACGCCATGCCGAGCGTGGAACTCACAGAACGAGGCCAACGCCGCGAGCTTACGGTTCACGCTCGAGGCCGCGCAGTGATGCTCCGCTGACGGCAGGACCTGCACCAGGCCATCGCGAGCCGCCGGGGGCAGCCTCAGCCACGCGACATACCCCGCGACGTCCTCGAGCGTGACCGAGCGCCAGTCCAGGCCGTGCCGCCCGAGGAAGGTGAACCAGTCCTTCAG
>JBDTYK010000244.1:0-3836 GCA_040005715.1 Actinomycetota bacterium
GGAGCTACCGGAGCTACCGGAGCGTCAGTCGCGCTCAACCACCCATTCCTGCGCGGCGCGGTAGGCGGCATTGCTCGCGGCGCCGATCGTCTCCGTCGCCTCGAAGATCTGGACCTCCCCGGCGCGCTCGACGGTCCGGTTACGTCGCAGCTGGCCCAGGAGTGCCGGGTCGATGCCGCTGATGTAGAGGCGCCCACAGACTCGAGCTGGCGTGCATAGTCGGCCAGGACGTTGTAGGAGGTCGAGCCCAGCATCGCCCGACCTCGGAGCCGCAGCACAACTGCCGTGTTCTCGGCGTTGTTCGGGTCGGGCAGGCGGACCTGGAGGGTTTTCGCACCGGCATACAGAAGGCTCCCGTAGATGTCGAGCAGCACGACCGTCCGGGACTCGAGGAGGAGAGGTGCTGGTCGCTCCAGGAAGTGGCCGCCCGAGTCCGGCACCAGCTCGACAACCCGCAGATCCTGGGCCTCCTGGTTCAGCTGCATGAGCAGGGAGAGGACCACACCGAACCCGACCGCCGCCGCGATCGGCAGGAACAGCGTCGCGACAAAGGTGGCGACAACCGCGATCTGCGAGAAGCGCCCCGTCCGGAGGATCGCCCTGATCGCGGCCGGCTCTCAGCGACCCGATCGCCGCGACGATGAGCACCGCCGCCAAGGTGGACATGACGACGGTGCCCCACCAGGCCGCAGAAGACCAGCAGGATCACGGCCATCCAGGCGCCGGAGGAGATCGCGGCCAGCGCCCCCGACAACGATGCTCGGGATGATCAGGGCAGTCACGGCCGAGAACGGGGCGAGCCTGGTCCGTCCAAGCGCCGCCATCAGCCCGAGCGCGGTGAGCCCGGCGGCCGTCGCCCCCAGGTTCCCCCGATACAGGTTCTGGAGCAGGTCCCAGCCCGCCTACGGGCCCGAAGAGGCTTGCGTAGAGCCCGTGGACGGGGTTGACGCCGGCCGGGACGCTTGCTGCCATCCCGTCGGGACCACTGCTGATCGCACCCGGGACCCCGCCACGAGATCCTGACGCAACGTGCCTGGCTCGGGTCGCAGCCCGCTGAGCCATCGGCGCATCGAGCCGGTGGAGGACGCGGCGCTCATCTTCATCGCGTCACAATGGGCGGCTCAGGGGACGAGGGTCGCCATCCCGAGCGGATGACGGCGGATGACGGAGGATGTCTGGAATTGACTGTGCGGAGGGGCGATCCTTTGTCGTCACCCGTCCGGGGTGATGCACCACTGGTGCCGCTGGACCACATTGAGGCGCAGCCGTCGAAAGCAACCATCGCAGGATGGAACATCCAGATGACCGAGGCAGGCAGGTCGCCCAAGCAGCTGAGGGACCGGGCCCGCGACCGGGTCGAGGGGGTCCGGGTCTGGGCCGAGGGAACCATTGTCTGGCGCGTATGGGAGCGCATGCTCGAGATCGAGTTCGTCGATCGCTCGGTTGCGCTCGCCGGCAAGGCCTTCGTCTCCTTCTTTCCCCTGGTGATAGTCGTCGCGGCGTTCATGCCGAAGACCATCCAGTCGTCCATCCTCATCACCCTGACCCACCGGCTTGGAATCCGGGGAGCGGCGCTGTCCACGGTGAGAGAGGCGTTCGCTTCCTCCAGTGACATCCGCCGGGCCACGGGGATTCTCGGCCTCGTGCTCACGTTCTTCTTTGCCACCTCTTTCACGACTGCGCTCCAGCGCATCTATCTCAGGTCGTGGCGACGGTCGGCGGACTCCGACCTGCGCGAGCAGGTACGCGGGCTGACCTGGCTTGCAGTGGTGCTGGCCTTCATGGGGCTCATCGGCGGGGCCCGAGGGCTGGCGGGCGACGGTGTCGGCGCCGGCCTTTTCGTCGTCTTCGCTTTCCTGGCAACCTCCGCGCTCTGGTGGTTCACCGCCTGGTTCATGCTCCAGGGAAAGGTGCGATGGCGGGTGCTCATCCCAACGGGGCTGATCACCGGCCTGGCAGTGGCTGGCTACACACTGTCGGCGACGCTCTGGATGCCTCTGCTCGTCACTCAGAACCAGGAACAGTACGGGTTCTTCGGTGTGGCGCTCGCGCTCGTGACCTGGATGTCAGGCGCGGCGGTCTGCATCCTGGTTGGTGCCTGCGCCGGACCGGCCCTCGCGGAGGACAACGGGCCGATCGGGTCGCTGGTCCGTGGTCGGAAGTCTGACCTTCTGGCCGAGGGCGCCCCACCATCACTGCCTGCTCCGTCGGCTGCACCCCGCCTTCGCGATGCCTTCCGACCCCTGGACGACGAAGAGCTGCCGTGAGCTGCAGTGACACTCCGGACGCTCCTGTCCGCCCAGGTGTCACCCGCGGATGATGAGGCCTCCTGCTCGGCTGGCGACGAAAATGGCACGATGTCCACCGTTGATCTCGGGTTCCCCCGCCCAGCCGGGCCGCCTCGTCCGGACGCCGCCGTGGGAGCGCCCCCCTCCTTTCATGTGCTGGCCAAGCCGACCGGGGCGATCTGCAACCTGGACTGCTCCTACTGCTTCTTCCTGTCCAAGGAGGAGCTGTACGCGGGCAGCACCTTCCGGATGGGCGACGACCTGCTTGGTGAGTACCTTCGCCAGCTCCTGGAGTCTCACCGCGACCCGGACGTGACCGTGGCCTGGCAAGGTGGTGAGCCGACGATGATGGGCCTGGACTTCTTCCGGCGGGCCGTCGAGCTGGTCGCCCAGCTTGCCAAGCCTGGCCAGCGGGTCGAGCACACGATGCAGACGAATGGGACCCTCATCGACGACGAGTGGGCGCTCTTTCTGGCTGAGCATGACTTCCTGGTCGGGATCTCGATCGACGGGCCGCGCGAGCTGCACGACGCCTACCGCGTGGACAAGGGCGGCAAGCCCTCGTTCGACCGAGTGATACGCGGGCTGAGCCGGCTGAAGGCGCACGGCGTTCGCTGGAACGTCCTGACCACGGTGCATCGGGCCAATGAGGACCACGGGACCGAGGTCTACCGGTTCCTGCGCGACGACCTCGGCGCCGAGTTCATCCAGCTCATCCCCATCGTCGAAAGACCCTCACCCGGCGGGATACCGACCGGCGACCTGGTGACGGAGCGCTCTGCATCGCCGGCCGGGTACGGCCGGTTCCTCGTCGAGATCTTCGATGAGTGGGTGCGCCGGGACGTCGGCCGGGTCTACGTGCAGATGTTCGACTCCACGCTCGCCAGCTTCGTCGGAGTGCCCGGTTCGCTCTGCGTCCACAGCGAGACCTGTGGCACGGCCCTGGCTCTTGAGCACAACGGGGACCTGTACTCCTGCGACCACTTTGTCGAGCCGGAATATCTGCTGGGCAACATCCGCGAGCGGCACCTGCTCGAGCTGGTGGCCTCGCCCCAGCAGCAAGCATTCGGCAACGCCAAGCGCGACTCACTGCCGGCCTTCTGCCGGGAGTGCGACGTCCGGTTCGCCTGCCATGGGGGCTGCCCCAAGGACCGCTTCGAGAGGACGCCGGATGGCGAGCCGGGACTTCACTATCTGTGCCCGAGCTACAAGAACTTCTTCCGGCATGTCGATGCCCCGATGCGGGTGATGGCGTCAGCCCTTCGGTCCGGCGGGGATGCTGACCAGGTCATGGCCTGGTACGAGCGGCGCGACCAGAAGAGCTCCAGGGGTCACAGCGACCGCCCCGCCCCGACCTGACCTGACCTGACCGCGGACGCGTCAACGCGCTCATCCCCGAGGGATGATCCGCCATCCTGAAAAGCAGTCAAGTCTGAGTCCAGACGCTGCCAGGGAGGTGGCGCGAGACAAGGAGATTCGCCATGGCGACCCTGACTGTGTGGAAGTTCCCGACGACGCGCGGAGCGACTGAGGCTGAAGAGACCCTTG
>JBDTYK010000245.1:0-3821 GCA_040005715.1 Actinomycetota bacterium
TCGCCGCGGTCATTGCTGCGCGCGGGACGGTCATCCCGGCTGCCATACGTGCGAGGCCCACGATCATCGCCGCGGTCATTGCTGCGCGCGGGACGGTCATCCCGGCTGCCATACGTGCGAGGCCCACGGCCGTCCCGGTTGCCGAATGAACGGGCTGGACGGTCATCGCGCTTGCCAAAGGTGCGAGGCGCCCGGTTGTCTGCGCGGTCATTGCTACGCGCCGGTCGGTCATCGCGCTGGCCATGATGCTGCGGCGTGCGGTCGTCAAAAGTGCGGGGCGCTTGCCCCTGCTGTCCGCGGTGAGCCTTCTTGGGGCCGGTCTTGGCCTCGATCTTCTTTGCGGTGGACCAGCGGGCCTTCTTGGGCGCGCCGGAACTGATGTGCTTATTCACTTTTCTATCCACTTCGGTACTCGAGGTAGGGACGCCTCGGGTTACCGGTCCAACGGCAACAATGAGAACGAACCTCAGGCGCGATGGTCTTGACTGCGCCCGGCGGGCCGGAGATAACGGTCGTTATCCGGCAGGGCCCGATGATTCTCAACTGCTGTGTCTGTGGCGCAATGCTCGCGCCGCTCCATCGGGTGTGTGCTCAACTTTATCAGTGCTGGCGGCGACTCCAGACCATGTACGCCAATGCGCCCAGCAGAACACCGCATAGGTCAGCCAAGACATCAAAGACATCACCATCGCGGTGTGGCAGCAGGAAATGCTGGATCAGCTCGCTGGTCGGCGCATGGACGACCAGCAGGCCAAGGGCCCACCGGGCAGGTATTCCCAACATCAGTGCCGCGAAAGCCGGGGCGGCAAAGATGACGAGGTGGACCACTTTGTCGAGCCCGGTGATCTCGGGCCCGCCTGGGCCGGACGGGGCATAGACGACCACAAGCTGCACCGCCAAAGCCAGAGCAAGACCCAGCGCCCAACGCCATGACTGCTCCCGTTTGGGGAGGTGGTGCCAGGCGGTAGCAGCACCATGACCATCTGGGTGAGAGGTCGTCATACCGAGGCGACCGGAAGGCATCGCTCGTCGGCAAACTCCTGGCCCCACAACACCGGGTGGGTCAGCGGCATGATCTGGACCAGGCCGTGGTCGGCCTCCGCGTCATGGGCCTCGGCACAGTCGTTCCGGTGGCCGGCAGTCTCCTTGCTTGGGCGGTGCATGCCAACAGCGTCCCACCAACCCTTGTACCAGCGGGAATGGCCGCCCGATCCCGTCCGTTGCAGAGACCATGAGCCCTACAGAGCTGACTGAGACGACCTTCGAGAAGACCATCGCCGAGAGCGACATCGTGCTGGTTGACTTCTGGGCTGCTTGGTGTGGTCCCTGTCGCCAGTTCGCCCCCGTCTTCGAGGCGGCCGCGACTGCCAACCCCGACATCGTCTTCGGGAAGGTGGACACCGAGGCCGAGCAGTATCTCGCCCAGTCGGCCAACATCACCTCCATCCCCACCTTGATGGCTTTCCGGGAGGGAATCCTGGTATTCGCTCAGCCGGGAGCCCTGCCGGCCGCAGCGCTGAGCTCGGTGATCGAGCGCGTTCGCGGCCTGGACATGGAGGCGGTCAAGGCAGAGGTGGCCAAGGAGGAAGCGGCCCGCGTGAGCGAGGGCTGAGGCTCGACTCCGGTGCACTGAACCATCTGCCCTTGCCTTACGTGTAGGACGCAGGAGGAATTGTGACCAGCACCCAGGCGGAGCTCATGCAGGAGCTCCACGACGAACACGCAGCCGCCCTGTGGGGGTACTGCGTTCGGCTGACCAATGGGGACAGGGTCCAGGCTCAGGACATCGTGCAGGAGACGCTGCTCCGGGCCTGGCGCCACCCCAAGGTGCTCGACCAGGCCCAGGGCTCCGCACGCGCATGGCTGTTCACGGTCGCGCGCCACCTGGTCATCGACGAGTGGCGCACCCGGCGCTCACAGCTGGAGGTGGCCACCGCAGAACCGCCCGAGAGCACGCCAGCCGGAGATGAGACCGACCAGCTTCTGCAGTCCTGGGTCGTCGCCGACGCGCTGAGCCGAATCTCCGAGGAGCACCGACTGGTCCTGGTGGAGTGCTACTACCGGGGGCGCTCGGTGGCTGAGGCGGCCCGGCGGCTGGACATCCCCGAGGGAACCGTCAAGTCGCGCACGCACTACGGGTTGCGGGCCCTGAAGCTCGCGCTGGAAGAAATGGGAGTGGGTGCATGAGCGCTGACAAGTTCGCCCTGTATGACGCGGCGTACGTTCTGGGCGCTCTGTCGCCGGCCGATCGTCACGAGTTCGAGGAGCACGTCAGGGGCTGTGCGGAATGTGCCAGCTCAGTGGGTGAGCTCGCGGGTCTACCCGGCCTCATGTCAAAGGTCTCGCAGGAGCAGCTCAACGAGGAGGCCGAGCCCCTGCCCGCAACCTTGCTGCCCTCCTTAGCCCATGCGGTAGGCCGCGAGCGGTGGCGCCGACGCATAGCCGCCGGTGGGGCCGCCGCAGCTGCTGTACTGCTGGTCGCTGTCGGGACCTCTGCCGTCATCCGGTCGGACTCCCCCGTGCCGGCGCCCGTGGCGTCCTCAGCCTCACCCGTGACTGGAACGGGAAATCTGCCGCTGACCGCGGTTGTTCCCTCGCCCGTCACCGCGAGCGCGCGTCTGGTCGACATGGCCTGGGGCACCCGCATCGACCTGACCTGCTCCTACCGCAGCGACGGACGATACCTGGCCGATGGGGTCCCCTACACGCTGGTCGTCATCAACCGCGCTGGCGCTGGCCAGCAAGTTGCGGCCTGGACTGCATTGCCTGATCACAAGCTCACTGTCCTGGGGGCGAGCTCGCTGGCTCGTGCGGACATCACTGCGGTGGAGATCAGGACCACGTCTGGAAAGGCAATCCTGCGTCTCTCGACCTGAGTGTTGCTCCAAGCCTCTTGGCATGAGTGGTAATCAGGGCTTCTCTCGACGTGAGCGTTGCTCAAGCCCTCTCGGCAGGGCTTCTCTCGATGTGAGCGTTGCTCATGGCGAAGGATCGTGGTCGTCTGAACGACCACGATCCTTCACCTTGTTCGGCGGTTGAGGGTTTGTGGCCCCCTCAGTAGCCGTTCCCCCCGCGGACGCCGCCGGTCGTGCTCGTGCCGCTGGCCGGTGGAGCGCCGGCTCCAGGTGCGGTGATGGCTGAACCCGCCGGCGACACGGCATACCAGGTTCCGCCAAAGGTCTTGACGCCCTCCCCCGTGACGAAACCTGGCCCCCTGTCGTTGACAAACGTGTACAGCGGCCACCCACCCGCGGTCAACATCGCAGCACCGTTGCTTGCCTTGGTCTGGCCGAGCACCGCCCCGATTCCCTTGACCGGCTGAACGCTGCTTCCGGAGGGCGCTGGCACGAGGGGCCAGTACTGAAGGCACTGCGCTGAGCACGATGAATGCCCTGGCGTGTCGGCGGTGAGCAGGTAGACGGTCATCCCCTTCGCGTCGACCAGGACCTGCCCAAGGGGGGTGGTCCCGACGCCCAGGACGCCACCGGACGAGGCGACGGGGGCGTTCGTGGCCGCACCAGGCGTGGGGTTGGCAGTCGGCGTCGTCGCGCTGCCGCACGCAGCCGCGAGCAGGATGGCAGCAGTGGCGCCCAGAACACGGACCGTTAATGCGGAGCCTTGCATGTTGACCTCCCAGTTGGACTTGGCCTATCTGGGAGCACGTATGGCGCGCCCGGCTGGTTCATCCGGACGCGGCACGCTCCAGGCCATCAACCGTCGAGAGGCCCCGATCGCAGGATCGGGGCCCCTCGCTGAGGGTGAAGAGCGTGACGTGCCCATGAGTGGTGGAGGTGGCGGGAATTGAACCCGCGTCCGCTGAC
>JBDTYK010000246.1:0-3819 GCA_040005715.1 Actinomycetota bacterium
TCCCTCCCCAGTCGAAGATGACCGCACGCAGTCGGGGCACGGATCGGCCCATCAGCGCCCTGAGCCGCGCACCTCGGACAGGACCGCCTGGACGATATCGCCGACGGGCACCTCGGTCCGATCGCCGGTCGCGCGATCCTTGATCTCGATCGTGCCCGCCTCAAGTCCCTTGCCCACAATGACGATCGTCGGCACGCCGATCAGCTCGGCATCCTTGAACTTCACGCCGGGTGAGACCTTCACGCGGTCGTCGTAGATCACCGAGACTCCCTGCGCGGCAAGGGCGCCGGCAAGCTCGGCAGCCTTGGCAAAGACCCTCTCGTCCTTCCCCGTGGCCACCAGGTGAACGTCAGCGGGAGTGACCTCGCGGGGCCAGACCAGACCCAGCTCGTCATGGCAGCCTTCGGCCACAGCGGCCACCGCACGACTGACGCCGACGCCGTAGGAACCCATCGTGACGGTGACCAGCTTCCCGTTGTGGTCAAGGACCTTGAGCTCCAGCGCCTCTGCGTACTTGCGGCCGAGCTGGAAGATGTGGCCCATCTCGATGCCTCGGGCGGTCTCCAGCGGCTGACCGCAGTTGGGACACGCATCGCCGTCTCGAACCTCCGCGGCCTCTATCGTGCCGTCGGCCTTGAAGTCCCGGCCTGCCGCCAGGTCGATCACGTGGTGGCCGGGGGTATTGGCACCAGTGACCCAGCGGGTGCCCTCGACGACACGCGGGTCCACCAGGAACCTGATTCCGGACGTGGCCTTCTCGCCAAGGACGTCGGGACCGATGTAGCCCTTGACCAGCGCCGGGTTCTTGGCGAAGTCAGCCTCATCGAAGGCCTCGATCTCTGCCGGCTCGAGCTGGGCGCCAAGGCGCTTCTCGTCGATCTCGCGGTCACCCGGGACGCCGATGGCCAATGGCTCGCGACGGCCGTCCGGGTGGACCACCATGACGAGAATGTTCTTGAGGGTGTCGCCGGCCTGCCACTGACGGTCGCCACGAGGAAAGGCGATATTGAGGTGGTCGACCAGGGTCGTGATGGTGGGGGTGTCGGGGGTGTCCTCCACATGCGCAGCCGGCGCCCCGTCAAACGAGATGGACGGTGGAACCGGGACCTGCACCGCCTCGACGTTGGCCGCATAGTCGCACGAGGTGCAGCGTACGTACGTGTCCTCACCATTTTGCGCCGTCGCGAGGAACTCCTCGGATGCCGAACCGCCCATGGCGCCGGAAGTGGCCTTGACGATGACGTAGTCGAAACCAAGACGGTCGAAGATCTTGATGTAGGCGCCCCGATGCGCGTCGTATGAGGCCTGTAGTCCTGCGTCATCGACGTCAAAGGAGTAGGAGTCCTTCATGATGAACTCGCGGCCGCGAAGCAGACCTGCGCGCGGACGTGCCTCGTCGCGGTACTTGTTCTGGATCTGGTAGATCGACAGGGGCAGGTCCTTGTAGGAGCCGTAGAGGTCCTTGACCGTCAGCGTGAACATCTCTTCGTGCGTCGGCCCGAGCAGATAGTCCGCGCCCTTGCGGTCCTTGAGCCGGAAGATGTTGTCGCCGTACTCCTTCCAGCGGCCGGTGATCTCGAACGGCTCTTTGGGAAGCAGCGCCGGGAAGCTCAGCTCCTGGGCGCCGATGGCGTCCATCTCCTCGCGCACGATCACCTCGATGTTGCGCAGCACCCTCAGACCGAGGGGTAGCCAGGTATAGATGCCGGGAGCGACCCGCCGAATGTATCCGGCGCGGATCAACAGCCGGTGGCTTGGCAGCTCAGCATCGGCCGGGTCCTCGCGAAGTGTTCGCAGGAACATGGTCGACATGTGCAGAACCGGCGTTGACACGAGATCTCCCTGGTCGGGTCGATGAGGTCCGGGACATGGGCGCACCGGACCCCGTGAGGATATCCGCAGGCCGACCGGGTCGACACGGCAGTTTCCCCCTCAGACGCGTCCTGCGGCCTTGAGCGCGGTACGGATCAACGGAATCTGCAGGGGAAGCCGGGCGATCGTTGCCACCTGCCTCCTGCGACTGCCGGTGCCCCGGCCGGCCCGCCTGCTCTCGGTCACCGCCATCTGCAGGTTGGCCGGAAAGATGGCGACGAGCAGGGCAGCACTGGCCCACCCAGCAGCCTTACGGGTCCGAGGGTGCAGAAGACCAACGGCACAGACGAGCTCTGCGACCCCTGACGCGTAGACGAGTCCGCGATGTTGCGGCAGCGCTCGCGGCACGATCGCCTCGAAGACCTGAGGCCGCGCCAGGTGCAGGGCACCAGAGGTCGCAAAGAGGGCGGCAAGTCCCGACAGGTCCCTCGGCAGCTCGGTCATTCCTCTGCTCACATCAGCACCGTAGCGAAGCGCCCGATCTCGGTGAAGCCCACTCGCGCGTACGTCGCACGAGCCGGAACGTTGAAGTCGTTGACATAGAGCGTGACCTCGTCGGCGATCTGCGCCTGAACCTGTGCGACGACCGAGGCCATCGCCGGCCCGGCAAGTCCCTGGCCGCGCCACCTTGGCGCCACCCACACTCCCTGGATCTGCGCCACGCCCAGAGCCACCGAACCGACGTCCGCCTTGAAGACGACCTCGCCGTCGTCGATGCGCACAAAGGTGTGACCTTGGCGGATGAGCGCCTCGATACCCTTGCGGTAGGTGTGACGCGAACCCCAGAACGGCGGGTAGCCGATCTCTTCGGTGAACATGGCCGCAGCGGCCGGTAGCACCATGTCGACCTCGCTGAAGCGTGCCCGCCGAACCCCGGGATCGCACGGCAGTCCTTCGCGCAGTTGCCCGGAGGCTGCCAGAACGGGCTGGTAGGCGCGCAGCTCGCGCGGCTCCCCCCATGTCGGCCGCAGCTGCTCCCACAAGCGCAGAACCATGTCGGCCGGTCCGAACACAGACGAACACTGGCGTCGCCATCGGTGCAGCTTTGCGGCGAAAGCAGCAAGGGCCCGGTCGTCGCACTCGACCGGCACCAGGTTTGCCGAAGCCCAGCAGATTGACTGCAGTCCGGAGTCCCCGGCGTACCCCAGCAGGGCGCCAGGGGAGGTCGCGAGCGCACCCTCGAGGATGCGGGCCGCGACGAAGACGTTCGTGCGTGCGTCACGCGCGCAGACCTCCAGCGCCTGGTCGCGGTCAGCCATCGTCAGGAGGCGGACGGGACTCTTGGTGCCCAGCACGACTCAGACCTGCCTCATCCGACGGTGACGACGGGGCCCATGCTCGCCCCTTCGGCGTCCACCGGCTCGCCCATCTCCTCTGCGAGCCGCATGGCCTCTTCGATGAGTGTCTCGACAATCTGGGACTCCGGCACGGTCTTGATAATCTCGCCCTTGACGAAGATCTGGCCCTTGCCGTTGCCTGACGCGACACCAAGATCGGCCTCACGAGCCTCCCCCGGGCCGTTCACCACACAGCCCATAACCGCAACCCGCAGTGGCACCTCCAGCCCCTCGAGGCCCGCGCTGACCTGCTCGGCCAGCGTGTAGACGTCGACCTGCGCACGGCCGCATGAGGGACACGACACGATCTCCAGCTTGCGCGGCCGCAGGTTGAGCGACTGCAGGATCTGGTTGCCGACCTTGATCTCCTCGACCGGCGGGGCGGACAGCGAGACCCTGATCGTGTCGCCGATCCCCTTGGCCAGCAACGCGCCGAAGGCCACCGACGACTTGATCGTCCCCTGGAAAGCTGGTCCCGCCTCGGTCACTCCGAGATGCAGTGGCCAGTCACCGCGCGCGGCCAGCTGTTCGTAAGCCGCGATCATCACGACCGGGTCGTTGTGCTTGACCGAGATCTTGAAGTCGTGGAAGTCATGCTCCTCGAACAGGC